>CAZAKP010000204.1:0-1200 GCA_964485845.1 uncultured bacterium
GGTCGTGACGATGACCGGGTCCGCGGATGCGGTGCTGAAGGGGTTCACGATTCAGCATGGGCATACGTCCGGGTATGGCGGCGGGGTTAACTGCAATGCTGGCTCCGTCCTGAAGAACCACATTCGCTACAACGGCGCCGTGTTGGGCGGCGGCGGGGTGTACTACGGGAACTGGATTAACGCCAATTGCTGGATAGAAGACAATGTGATTGAGCACGATACTGCTCCTGGGGGAGGCGGCGGCATCCTGGTCTGGGACTGGCCAACTTGACCTGGAATCGCACCGACGACCACGGGAGAGGAGTCGCGGCCGGCGTCTACTTCTGCACACTCCACGCAGACGGCCAGCGTTTCTGCGCAAAGGTCGTGGTGGCGAGGTAGTTAGGATAAGTTGAGGTAGAGGCCGAAGCCAGAGCGCTAGCAGAAAAGGGCGGGCGAGAATTCGCTCCTCACGCAGATGGCAGGACGGAGCATCGGTGCGGCAGTGACTGCTGTCCAAACGACCGGCCAGGGAATCTGCCGGGCTGTTCTCCGGACAATAGAGAAGACTGCTTACCGCGCTGCTCGGCAGACTGCTTTCCGAACTACGTGCTGAGCTATTCTGCAGGCAGTCTGCTGAGCAACTCGCGGAACAGCGGTCCTCGCAGTTCTCCGAACAGCCCGCAGAGTTCCCCGCGGAATTGTCGGCCAGGTAGTTGACCGGATAGCAGGTCACGTAGCTCTCCGGATTCCTCTCCGGATAGCATGCCGGGCAATCGTCGGGACTGCTTTCCGGGCAGCTTGTAGAACTGTTTGCACAATAGCCTGGGGGGCGGGGTAGGGGAGATTCGAGAATGACGAATAACTAATTGCCAATGAAGAAGTTATGGCACTTCCGGCCGAAATCCGATGGGGACATATAGGAAACTGGGGCTGTCCGGTTCGACGACCATCTCCCTATGAGCGCGACGGGCTTGGGACACAATTCCGACCGGAAAGCGGGGACAGTCCCTCGGAGCGCGCGGACGCGCGGTACAGTCCCCGTTTTCCGGTCATGTCGCGCGTCACCGGGAGTCTGAGTTCATCGGCGTGCATCTGCGGTTCATCCTCCCCGCGGTGGGTTTGCCGGTCGCCGGTTGCGCTTCACTATTGCCGGAATCTGTCTATAATACCGGCTGTGGAATTCGCCTGCAGTGTCAGAGACCTGACCCGCAACTACGG
>CAZAKP010000204.1:1300-4568 GCA_964485845.1 uncultured bacterium
GCCCGGGCCCTGATGACGAAGCCGAGGCTTGCGATTCTGGACGAGCCGACCTCGGGCCTGGACGTGTCGAACTCGATGGGCATCCGCAACCGCGTGCGGGAGTACGCGCGCGAAGGAACGACGGTGCTGCTTTCGTCCCACAACATGCTCGAGGTGGAGTTCCTTTCCGACCGGGTGGCGCTCATCAAGCAGGGCGAGATAATCGAGACCGGCGCGCCGGAGGAGCTGAAGCAGAAGCACGGATGCCGGAATCTCGAAGAGGTATTCCTGAAGGTGGAGCATCTCTAGAATGACCAATTGCGAATTCCTAATTCCTAATTGCCCGGTTAGGAATTGGGAATTGGGCATTAGGAATTCTCTGCCATGAGGGTCATCACCAACATCATCGTCAAGGAGGCGCGGGAGCTTTTGACCCCGCAGATGCTCACGCCGTTCGTGGCGATAATGGTGGTGTTCGTGTTCATCGGCCGGGCAATCCGGGGCGAGCGGGCAAAATCGTCGCGGCCCCAGAGCGTAATCGTTGCCGACAACGACCGGACGGCCCGGTCGCGGAGCATTATCGAGGCGCTTGAGGGCGAGCAGACGACCATCATCCCGGCTGAGGGGAGCGTGGAGCAGTTGCTGGCGACGGCCCGGGCCGCGGACATTTCCTGGGTCGTGGTGATACCGGAAAGCCTGGAGCAGCGGCTTGCAGCGTTCGAAACCGCCGACATCCGGGTCTATAACGTCGTCCGCGGCTTCTCAATCACGCAGATGGAGCGAAACTTTGAACTCAAGGCCTTGTTCGACAAGGCGAATGAGCAACTCGCGCAGGATTACCTGGCCCGCGCCTATCCCGGGACTACGCCGGAGAATCTGCGGAATCCGCTCCGGACGACCGAGTTCGTGGTGGTGAGGGACAAGATTGCGAGGGGCAATGCCGACGTGCTGAGCGGTCTCGTCATGTCGCAGACTTTCATGATTCCGATCGTGCTCTTGATGGTGCTCATCTATTCCAGCCAGATGATTGCCGCGTCAATCGGGCAGGAGAAGGAGAACAAGACCCTCGAAACGCTGCTGACGGTGCCGATAAACCGAACCAGCATAGTCATCGGGAAGATGATCGGGGCAGCGCTCGTCGCGCTGGTCGTCTCGGGCATCTTCATGCTGGCTATGGTCTATTGGACCGGGTCGCTCGGCAGCGAGATGAGCGCGCAGGCTGGGGCGGCCGACACGTCGGCGTTCACCCAGCTTGGTCTGAGCCTCGGCCCGCAGTCGTACGTGCTGCTCGCGGTAGGGCTGTTCCTGGCGGTGCTGTGCGGACTGTCGCTCGCGACCCTGCTCGCGATATTCGCCGATGACGCGAAGAGCGCCCAGATGTCGGTGACGCCGTTGATGATGCTCGTGATGATTCCCTATTTCCTCAGTATCTTCCTGAATGTCGAGGCCGCGTCCCTGCCCATCAAGATCGTGGTCTACGCGATACCATTTACCTACCCGTTCCTGATGCCCAAGGCGATTCTCTTCGGCAACTACGGACTGGTCTTCGCCGGCTACGGGTACATGGCGCTGTTCGCCGCGGTCTGCATCTTCGTCGCGGCGCGGCTGTTCAGCACCGACCGGGTGCTGACCGCAAAGCTGCGCTGGCTCCGCTGGCGGCGTGCAGGAATCAGGAGCTAGCAGCGGTCAGAAGAGAGGAAGCGGGCATTTACCACCAAGACACAAGTACCCGAAGAGGTTCCGGAACCGGCGACCTTGGTGCCCGGGTGTGTTTGTGGTCGAATCCGGGTCCGGGGATTCGAGGATGTCGGTGAAGGAAACGGTCGAGGCGCGGTGCCCGAGCTGCGGGGAGGAATCATCGACAACCGTGTGGCGGTCGATGAATGTGACGCAGGACCCGGACGGCAAAGAACTGCTCCTGGCCGGGTCGGTGAATGTGTTCCAGTGTCCGAAGTGCCGGTACGAGTCGATGCTCGACATCGATTTCCTCTACCACGACATGGAACGGAAGTTCTGCGTGCAATACTATCCGTACGAGCGGCTCGGTGACGACGGCTTCCTTGCCAACTTCACGAACGACGCCGAGCCGGCGATAGCGGTTCCCGAGGGGATGCAGGTCAAGCCGGGCATGGAGTACTTGACGCACCCACATATCGTGTTCGACATGGGTGAACTCGTCCGCTACGTCGCCTTCCGTGACCGGCTCCATGAGCTCGAATGCCCGCGCCCCGGACCGAAGACCTCGGGCTAGCCGACCACACGCAGACCCGCAATTGCGCGCGGCTGTGCCGACTTGACTCATTGGGGCGGGAATCTAGAATGTAGTCAGGCTCCTAAGTCATGACTTGTGCCGGGACGCCGGCACAAAGGAGGTATCGGTTCTATGCGTAAGTACCTGTTGGTGCTTGCCGTGCTCGCTGCCATCCCGGCGATGTTGATGGCCGGGCCGGGAGTGGGCACGCTCGCGCCGGACTTCACGTTGCCCGACACGGCCAGTGTGAATCACTCACTCTACGACTACTCCGGCAAGGTAGTCGCGTTGCTCTTCTGGCAGTCGACCTGACCGACCTGTCGCGCGGAGTTGCCGCGCTTTCAGGCCATGCTGGACGACTATGGCGAGCAGAGCTTCGTGCCGATTGCCATCAATCTCTGGGAAGACTGGGGTATCATCAAGTCCTACGCCAGCCAGTATTCGTACCTGTTCCTGCGGGACGCTGGCGCAGTCTGGAATACGTGGAAGATAAGCAACAGCATACCAACCAACTACGTAGTTGACGGTGCAGATACGGTCAGATACGGCATCGTTGGGTGGAATGAGGGAGCCATGCGCTCCATCATTGAGCAGTACCTGACCGGTGTCAGCGAGACCCCGGCCGTGCAGCCGCTCGACTTCTCGGTCGTCGGCGCGAATCCGGCGGTCGGGCACAGTGCGGTCCGGTTCAGCCTGCCCAGGGCGGCCGGCGTTACGCTGCGCGTCTATTCGACGACGGGCGCGCTGGTGCGTACGCTCGTTAACGGTCAGATGCCGTCGGGCGCAAGCACGGTAAGCTGGAACCTGCGGGATGACGCGGGCAGGCCGGTTGGTAACGGTCTGTACCTGTACGAGCTGGCTGCGGGCTCGCAGGTCGCGCATGCCAAGGTTTCGGTCTTGAAGTAGCGCACAAGCGACACAGTAAGAGGCGAGGGCCTTTCCGGCCCTCGCCTTTCATTGTGCCCTGCACTTCCATTCGCTTCGCAGGGAACCTCCACAGCCTGGTCGGGTAGCGCTAGCGTGCAGCGCGGCCTAGGA
>CAZAKP010000205.1:0-4555 GCA_964485845.1 uncultured bacterium
CGGCGCAGAACCGGAACCCGATGCCCTGATCGCCCGCGACCGCAAAGCTCACTCCTAGACGCCGACTGCGTCGCAGCTTTCAGCTTCAAGCCACAAGCGTCAAGCTAGCTCAAGCGCAAGCCCAAGCACAAGCGGCCGACGGCCAACGGCCCTAGGCATTTCAGATTGCCGATTGTAGATTGCAGATTGGCGCGGCCCTTCGGTGTTCCGGATTTGACATAGCTGACCGACGCGGCCGAGCTACAGCTAGCGGACGGCACGCGCTTGGGTGCCCCCACGTCCTGTACGGTGTTTGGCAGCGGCGAGGCCGCGTCCTGCAATCTGACAAGATGAAGAAGCAGTTGCCCAAGGCCGGTGGCCGTACCGGAAGGTCGTGAGATGCACGGAGTGAAGGACATAATCGAGGAAGCGAAGCAGCTTCCGGTGGACGACCGCGTGGCCGTGGTCGATTCTCTTCTCCGGACCCTGAACGTGCCTGACCCCGAGATCGACAAGGCTTGGGCCGAAGCCGCCTTAGCGCGACTCGCCGAGCTTCGTTCCGGCCGCGTCAAGGTAGTTCCCGGAGACAAAGTCCTGGCTCGCTTCAAGAACCGTTCCGCCCGATGACCTTCGACTTCCACCCGGAAGCCGAGGTGGAGTTCATCGAGGCGGCCGCCTTCTACGACAAGGTCGAGCCTTCTCTCGGCGATGAGTTCTCGCTGGAAGCCCTCGCGGCTCGACGCAACGTCCTGTCCTATCCAAACGCCTGGCCGATTCTAGAAGGCGGTGTGAGGCGTTGCCTTGTCAACCGGTTTCCGTAGCGGCGTTCTCTACGGCGTCGAGCCCGACCGGATCCATGTTCTCGCTCTGATGCACCTGCGCCGGCGACCGGGCTATTGGAAGGACAGGCACCAGACCAGTTCCGCGGCCAAGGGCCGCGAGTGTCCGGTCACCAGTTGCCATTGTCCAGTGCGGGCCTCGGCTTTCCGTTCCCCGGTCTCGCGCAGCCGTCTTGTGCTGCGAACCGGACTCCGCCCCCTGTCGCGCGGTTCATGGTCATGAACGGGCGGGGCCTCATTGCTGGAGCTCGGGCTCAACGCGAGTTCTCCGGGCGAGATTGAGGTCTTGGTCAGGCCGTCGAACCGGCAGGAACTGGCATTCAAGCTGAGGACCAGCGAGCGGCCGTTCGCGCTGACTTCGTTGGCTCGGCGGATTCGTTCGCCGTTCGTCGCTTCCGGCCACGAACCGACGCTGCACGAACGAACGATGTCCGATTCTTGTTAGGGAAAACAGGGAGAAAACAGAGACGCTTCCCGATTTCTAATCCGAGGCGCGTCAAGTGGCATCGGGCCACGCCCCAATTCCACCCGACGACAGTGCTGCCGCACCGTGAAGACCTCATCGAGCAACTGAAGCGCCACGTGCAGGAGTTCAACACCTCACGCAATGACCTGTACATCCGCCTGCGGGAACTGAAGGAGTACGCCTGCCTGCGCCGTCTCCCGCGTCGCGACAGGCAGGCCGGGGCCGCATCCTGACTCCCAGCTTCCATTCCCACCATCGCATTGCTGTCTTCCCGTCATGGATGTTCGATGCCAAACCACGCGGTTCACTTAAATGAACTGCGTGACATTCGGGCTTGCGCCCACGGCGCGAGTTACCAGTGGCAATATGCGCTGAGCGTCCGTCTGAGCGCCCGTCGCCGACTTGACATGCCCGGTGTAGCCGCTACCATCATCCGCGATGAGTGCCGGTTCGCGGTCACGAGTTGAGTCCGACTTCGGATTCCGGGCCATGACCTGGATGTACCGGCTGGTTGACCTTTTTTCGGACCCGGAGAAGAAGCTCGCCCGCCTGCCCCTGCGGCGCGGGATGACCGTCGTCGACTATGCCTGTGGTCCGGGCCGATACACCGTGCCGGCCGCCGGCTTCGTCGGGCCTGAAGGCAAGGTCTACGCGGTTGATATCCAACCGCTCGCTCTGAAAATGGTGCGGGACCGGGCCGGCAAGGCCGCGCTCACCAACGTCGAAGCCGTGCTGGTTCAGGCCTACGATACCGGCATCCCCGGTGAGTGCGCCGACCTGGTGCTGTTGCTCGATGCCTTCCACGGGATCGGCGACCGCGCGGCCCTGTTGCACGAGATCCGCCGCATCATCAAGCCGGACGGCGTGTTCCTGATGGAGCCGGGCCACATGGACGCAGCGCAGGCCCTTTCCATCGTGACCGCGACCGGCCTGTTCCGGCATGTCAAGACCGTCGGCAAACCCTAATCCGCACGTAGCGAGTCGATCACGGCGCTGTTCTTGTCGAGCAACCTACCTCTTGACGCTTGAGTCTGAATGAATGTGACCCCCCTAAAGGGCCTTGTCAGAGAACCAAGCAACTCTTCACCCAATGGGTGAACAACAGGAGGCATCGCAAGTATGGCCGAAGTCTTCCCACGTTTCCAGATCATGCCGACCCGCACCGGCACCACCGCCTTTGCCGGTCTGCCACTCTTCGCACATCTGGCCGAGTCGCTCGGACTCATTCCCGCTCTTAGCCAGCGGCTGCACTTCCTCAAGCGCCGCCAGCGGGGCTACGCTGTCTGGCAGTTCGTCCTCAGCCTGATGCTGCTCTTGATTGCCGGCGGCGAGAGCCTGACCGATATCCAACTGCTCCAGGCTGACCGTAGTCTCAAACGCCTGCTGGGCTGGCCGCGACTGCCGGCCGCCACCACGCTGGGGCAGTTCCTCCATCGCTGCAACCGGCGCGCCCTCAAGGCCCTGAGCATGGTCGTCACCGGGCTGGCCACCAAGGCCATTCAGCACCGGCTTCTCGACTCGCTGACGCTCGACTTCGACGCTACCTTGATCGAGGCGCACAAGAAGCTGGCGCAATATACCTATGAGAAGTTCCCAGGTTATGACCCACTGCTCTGCTTCGTCGCTGAAACCGGCATGGTCCTCAATGGCCTGTTCCGACCCGGCAACGCCTCGCCCAGCGGCAATGCCCTGTCGTTCCTCAGGAGCGCACTCAAGCGGATACCACCCTGGGTCAGAAACATCAGTCTGCGCTCCGACTCGGCCTGGTACAACCATCAGGTGATGGACCACTGTCATAACCGCGGCATCCACTTCAGCATCGCCGCCGTCCTGACTGGGCCACTGCTGGAGGCGGCACGAGCCATCCCGGAAGGGGCGTGGCGCTATCTCGATAAGACCGACGAGGTCGCGGAGACCGTGCACGTCGTCGGTGACAGCGTCCGTGCCTATCGAGCGATAGTCCTGAGATCACCGCTCAAACAGACCGACATGTTCACCGGCGCCTACTCCTATTACGTAATCATGACGAATATCACCGACTGGACTCCGGCTCAGGTCGCCCGCTGGCATCGGCGCCGGGCCACGGCGGAGAACATCATCAAAGAGCTGAAGCACGGCTTCGGTCTCGGCCGGTTGCCGTGCGGCGAACTCTTAGCCAATGCCGCTTACTTTGAGGCCAACCTGCTGGCCTACAATCTGGTGCAACTCTACAAGCGACTGGTCCTGCCTGCCGGCTGGCAACAGTGCACCATCAAGACGTTGCGGCTGAGACTGCTCAACATCGGGGCCATGGTTGCCCGGCACGCCCGCGGGCTACTGCTCAAGGTGCCGGCGGATCATCCTTACTGGCAGTTGTTGGCACACAGCCGAGACAAGATTCTGCGGCTGGCTCCACAGTAACGCCAGTCCGAAGTCGACAACCCCCCGCAGTCTTCCAGCCACGATTGGGCGCAGCCTTGCCCGCGATGCGCTCCGACCACTCCCGCCGGCATCAGTGGGCGCCGCCGCACAGCTGCTGATGCGTCAAATGGCGGTCAAGAGCCGTCGCCGTCGCCATTGAACCCCGTCCTAAGTGCTCTATCCATCTTATCTGCGGATTTGGGGCAAAGACATGCACTTCGCGCCTCTGCCACGGCCCGAGGGTCCCGGTTCCTAGTTCCCGGCTGCACTCGGTTCCGCTCCTCTCGTCCATTTCCGGCCTCAGACCCCTGCCTGGCCGGGCAACGCCCCGGCGCGGTCCGTGGGCTTGACTGACCGGGCGCGGCCGGTATCCTCTAGGTAGTGCATCACTCGTTCGGCTCGGTCATCGCCGCGTGCACGTTCGGCTGGTTCTGGCTGACGATGTGCGCGGTCGGCGGTACGCTGGCGCTTTCCGCGTTGGCTCTCTGGATATGGATGCTGGTCGAGGTCCTGACCCGCGAGACCGACGAGGGCAACAGCCGGCTCATCTGGGCGCTCGTCATCGTCTTCACGCGCTGGCTTGGCGCGCTGATATACCTGCTGGTTCGCCGACAGGAGCGAATCCGGAAACTGGGCAGGTAAGCGCCCCAGGTCCGCCGAGCGGACGCCGGCGGTGTGGTCCGGCCCACTTGGCGTCTTGGTGGTTGGTCCGCCCACCAATTTGACACACTCTGTCTTCTAGCCTGCAATCCAGCCATGACCGAACTGTCTCCTTCCTTGACGGGAATCGCATCCCTGAATTCGCGTGCCGCCCGCGCCAGGCATTACAGAGCTTCTCCAAAGCAGGTTGACATCTCATGCGGTTTACCCC
>CAZAKP010000206.1:0-4449 GCA_964485845.1 uncultured bacterium
GCCTCGTCCGGTGCAGCAAGGCAGTCGCTCGTCAACAGGGCCCTCGAGTACCTAGACGCTTACTCCGCGGTTGACATTCCAGCCGGCGGCGAGAGGCGTGAGGCGGCGACCGGCGAGAAGTACCGGTTGTTTGATACCGTGCTGAGGGGCCTTCGGGAGCTGAGTGCGTCGGCCCGGGTGCGGTACAGCCTTGTGCTGCTGGTTGACGACTTCGAGCTCTACGACTCGGACAGCTTTGAGTTTCTTCGCTATCTGGTATTCGGCCTGAGCGGCGAACGGCTGATGGTGCTCGTAGCCGGCCTGGGGGAAGCGCGGTTCCTGGACCTGATTGCCGGGTTCGGGCGGACAGGCAGCTTCCAGAAAATGCCGTTGCCGCCGCTGTCCCGGCAGGAGGTTGGGGCGCTCCTGGCATCGCTCGTCGGCGAGATGCCGGGCCAGGAAGCGCTGGCCGAGTGGCTGATGCGCATAACCGGGGGAAGTCCGTTCTTTGGGATCGAGGCAATCCGCGTCCTGATTGAAGGCGCGATCCTCTCCCGGCGCGGCAACCGGTGGACGCTGGCCGAGGATGCGCTGAACGCCTGCGAGATACCGGATTCAGTGACCGAGGTGCTGCGCCGGCGGTTGGAGGCGCTCACGGCGGAGGAACTGGCGATCCTCGAGGTCGGTGCGGCCAGGGCCGGACCGTTTACGGCCGGGCTGCTGCGGGCGGTCCTGAAGAAGCCCGACGAGAAGGCGCTGGCGGGCACGATCGCCAGACTCAGGTCGCTGGGACTGCTGCGCAACCTCGTCATCGACGGCGAGGCGCACTTCGTTCTGGCCAGCAGGATGCTGGAAGCGACGGTGATCGAGCGGATGACGGTTCCGGCCCGGCAGGACAACCACCACCGCATCGCGCTGGCCCTGGAACGACTCCAGCCGGAGAAGACGGACCAGTTGCTGTTCGACCTTGCGCACCACTATGCGGAGGCCGGCGTTGAGGAACCGGCCTTCAGTTATTCGGTGCGGGCCGGGGCCCGGGCCCGCGAACGCCGGCTGAGCGAGCAGGCGCTCGGCTACTACGAGACGGCGCTGGCATTTTCGAAGCAGGCAGCGTCGGCCCGGGAGCAGGTGGAGTTGCATGAACGGGTCGGCGAGCTGCGGGAGGCCACCGGGCGATACCCCGACGCGATTGATGTCTACGCGCGGGGGATGGCGATCATTGCGGCCGACGCCGGGCTCACAGAGGACCCGGAACTCCTTTCCCGGTTCCGACGCAAAGTCGGTCTCGTGCACCAGAAGCAGGGCCACCACCATCAAGCGCTTGACAGTCTCAACGAGGCGCTGCTGTTGCAGCCGGACCGGACCGCGCCGGCTTACATCGACACCCTCAACGATATGGGCTGGTCGTACTACGCCCTGCGCGGCTATGGACGTGCCGAGCAACTGCTTTCCGGCGCCCTGCGGCTGGCCCAGAACTTGAGGAGTCGGGCGCCGGACGTCTACCGCCGGCTGTCGGCGCGGTCGTACTACGACCTGGGCGTGCTGGCCTGGTCGCGGGGTGATTCCGTGCTGGCCCAACAACTGGTTCAGCGGAGTCTCGAGAACTACGAGGCGGTCGGCGACGAACACAGCGCCGGCGAGGGCAGCCAGTTCTTGGCAACGCTCTGGTGGGGCCGCGGCGATATCGCGAAGGCCCGGGAGCAGTACCAGCGTTATCTGGCGGCCCAGCGGAGTTCGGGCGAGGTCTACTTCCTGCTCCGTTCGCTGCAGGGGCTGGGAATCATCTACCAGGCTGAGTGTCAATGGGAGAAGGCATACAACTGCCTTGCGGAGGCTCTCAATCTGGCGGAGCGGATCGGCGACAATACGGCGATTGCCGACCTCAACTCGAACCTCGGGACCATGAGCGAGGAGCGCGGCGACTGGGACCAGGCGCTGGCCGCCTACCGGCGGGCAATTGAGCTCAGGCAGCGGGTGCAGGCCGATCCCTATGGACGGAACGTCGTCATGGCGAACCTCGCGCAATTGCTTACCCGGCAGGGAGAGATGGCAGAAGCCGAGCGGCTGCTGGAGGACATCCAGGTGTTCGCCGGAAAGAGTCCGACACCGGACCTGGAATATGTGCTCGGCGTGTGCCGAATCCAGCTGCTGCTTCGAACCGGGCGGCTGGAATCGGCCCGCAGCACGGTCGCCCGGACGCTGCGATTGGTCAGGCGCGAGCGTGACCCGCACAAGCTGGCCCGGCTGTTTGCCCTGGCCGCCGAACTGCGGTTGACGCAGGGTGATTTCGCCCGTGCCGGCGAGGACGCGCGCCGCGCGCTGGTCCGCCTCGGGGAACAGGCGTCCTCAAGTGACTACGCGGTCGCCCTGCGCTTTTCGGGACTGGCCAAGTGCATGCTCGACCGCACCGACCGCGGGATACTGGAAATCCGCCGGAGCATCGAGCTGCTGAGGGAAATCGGCGCCAGGTACGAGCTCGCACTGTCGCTCATGGCTTCGGCCCAGGCACTGACTACGTACGGCCATCACGAAACGAACCTCGACATCAAGCTGCCGCTCTCCTTCCGGCCGGTGCCGGAGCAGGATGTCGATGAGGCGCTGGCCAACCTCAAGGAGGCGCAGGCCATTTTCCGCTCGATCGGGGCCCGTCCCGACGGGCAGCGGGCTGACGAGCTGATGGAGACGTTCACCCACTTGTCCGCGACCATGCGGCTCAAGGCACGCGGGCGGGAAGAATACCTTGAAGTCTTCTACGAGATCAGCAAGCTAATCGGGCTCGGCCTGGAGAAGGAAGACTTTCTCGAACACATTCTCGACCTGGTGATCAACGTCATTAAGGCCGAACGGGGTCTCCTCTTCCTAATGCAGCGGGATAAACTGGTGCCGGCGGCAGGGCGGAACATCGACCACACGACGCTGGCGGATGCCACCGCGATCTCCCGTTCGGTCCTGCGGAAGGTGCGGCGGGGCGAGACGGTGTTCAGCGCCGACGCGTCGACCGACCCCCGCTTCAACAGCGCAAACAGCGTCATGCTGAACAAGATCCGTTCGCTGCTCTGCGTCCCGCTTACCGTCGAGAAGCGGGTCGTGGGTACGATCTACGTTGACAGCCGGGTTACCGCGCACCTCTTCCTCGAGGAGGACATGAACCTGCTTGCGTCAGTGGCAAATCTGCTGGCGGCAACGATCGACAAGTCGGCGGCGTTCAGGAAGCTGCAGGAGGAAATGTCGGTGCTGCGCGAGGATATGCTGGTGGATGCGGCCACCGGGTATTTCATGGGTCGCTCGAAGGCGATGAAGGACGTATACCGGGTGATTGATCGGATCGCGCCGTCGAACTGCACGGTGCTGCTCACTGGCGAAACCGGGACCGGCAAAGGAGTGCTGGCCCGGCTGCTTCACGCCAAGAGCGAACGGCAGGCCCACGAGTTCATGTCCATCAACTGCGGCGCCCTGCCGGAGAACCTGTTTGAGTCCGAGCTGTTCGGCCACGCCCGGGGTGCGTTCACCGGCGCGGTCAGGGACAAGGAAGGGCTGTTCGAGGCGGCGGTCGGCGGCACCGTCTTTCTGGACGAGGTCAGCAACACGACTCTCGGAGTGCAGGCCAAACTGCTGCAGGTCCTTGATGAGAAGGTCGTGCGCCGGGTCGGCGAGACCCAGCCGCGGCGGGTGGACGTCCGGCTCATCTGCGCGACCAACCGGGACCTTCGTCAAGAGGTGCGGACCGGGCGCTTCCGCGAGGACCTGTTCTACCGCGTGAACGGCGTGACGGTCAACGTCCCGGCACTGCGCGAGCGGACCGGCGATGTTGCGTTGCTCGCGGACTACTTCGTGAAACGGTACGCTGGACAGCTGAACAAGCCGGTCGACCGCTGCGAGGAAAGGGTCTTGGAGGTCTTTGCCAGCTACGCCTGGCCGGGCAACGTCCGCGAATTGCAGAACGTCATCGAGCGGGCCGTCATTATGGCCCAGCGGCACAGGATCACGATTGATGACCTTGGCGCGCAGTTTGCCGGAATCGAGAGGATGACCGAGGCCCCTCGCGGAAAGCGCGAACGCTTTGAGCGTCGAGAGGTCGTGAACGCACTGCGTGTCACCGGCGGCAACGTGAGCAAGGCGGCCGAGCTGCTATCCGTGCACCGTCGGCAGTTCCAGCGTCTGATGCAACGTTTCGGGATAGACCGGACCAACCCTACCTAACTGGTGCGACAAATGCGACGCAGCTAACTAATACCTTGTTCAGCAAAGACTTAGCCAATCGACCCGGCACGATGCGACGCCGGAATGGGCGAGCCCCGTCGAACAGAAAGACAGACTATCTCTCGGAGATACGAGCGTTACGCTGCTTTCGCCTGAAGGTATGGGAATTGCTTATGACAATATGAAGAATTCGCGCTCGCCGGAGCAGGGCGTTCCCTAGGCAAAGTTCCAGGCTACGCCCATGCTCTGGCGCGAAACGCCCCACTGATG
>CAZAKP010000207.1:0-4426 GCA_964485845.1 uncultured bacterium
CGACGGTGATAGATGAGGTCGTCTACGTGCCGCAATTCCAGGTCACCAGCAAGCTTGCCAACGCCACGTACTACTGGCGCATCGGCCTGCCCAACGGCATCAACTGGTTGTGGGGCACGACGCACAACTTCGTACTCCAGGGCGGATTCACCCGGGTCCACTCCATGCCCGACGGTGTTACGATTGCCAACGGTGCGGCCATGGTCTACGAGGGAGACCCATGGAGTGTCTATCGCCCGTACATATTTGCTGCCGTCGGTGGCGGGAGCACCAATTTCTACAGGTACAACATGGCTACTGGTCCTGGCGGTTGGACGCCCACTGGCTGGCTGAAGGATACACCTAAGCCCCAGTATCCTGGCACATCACTGACTTCGAATGACCCGACCGAGGAGTATGGGCAGTGGCCGGCGGCTGCGTTCGGCGGGTCGACGACCTCCGACCGCCCATGGTCCTACGAGTCCCACGACCCGCCGAACGACATGTGGGTTGAATTCCCTAGTGAGAATTTCGAAGCGTTTCTGCAGCCGCTCGGCGCGGGCGCCTGTTTTGTCGCCGGTCCGCGTCCTTGGTCGTACCTGACAACCGGCGAGCAAGACGGTGAGGCTACCGACTACTTCTACGCGATAGAGCCCAAGCACATAAAGCACCCGCATGGTGGAGGTTCGCAATCCGGTGATGCTCACACAGGAAGCATACCGGCGCGGGTCATTGCCACCTACGACGGCATAGCGGTCGAGTATCAAGTGCCTGCCGCCACTCACGTGCGCGCGACCTTGCACGACGCGGTCGGGAGACTGGTCGGCGTGCTCGATGCCGGTAGCCAGCAGCCCGGCACGCACCGGCTGAGCTGGACGCGAGATGCTGAAGGCCGAAGGCTGAGTGCCGGAGCCTACTTCGTGTTGCTTGACCTGGGCACTGAGCAGACCCGACTCAAGGCAATCATGAGATAGGTCAGTTACTTGGAGGGGCGGGTTGTCCCGCCCCTCCGGGATTGGACGCTGATCATGAAACCAATTCTGCTGCTCCTTGCGTCTGCCACCGCCGTCGTTGCCCGGTTTGGTCCGAACGTACGCGTGGATCGCAACTACCAGTCCGAATACGCTTGCGGCTATTGCGCAATTGCCCTCGGGCCGGGCGCGCCGTCGAGTCCGCCAATCTACGTTGCATTCCACGGCGAAGGTTGGCTGGACAGCCGCACGGCCGTCTGGTTCCAGAAATCCCTCGACGGCGGTAGAACCTGGCTGCCTGATGATCTGCTGATTCAGCGGGGCGAGCCCTGGGCGTTCGAGCCTGACATCACGACCGACTCGGAAGGCAACGTCTATGTCGAGTACTTGGACGAGTACATTGACACTCTCGGGGGGCGCCACTACCTCATCACATGCGTGCGCTCGAGCGACGGCGGGGCCACGTGGACTACACCGGCCAGGATTGACAGCTCAAGCGTAGGGATCGGCTCGGTCCGGATTGCTGCGGACTCGGCCGGCAACCTTCTCTGCGCGTGGAACGGCTACGGCTCGGGGAGTGGTCTCCACATCTGGTCATCCGTGTCAACCGACCGAGGGGCGACGTGGAGCAAGAAGGTCCGCGTGGACGACGACACGACCGGGTATGATTGCGGCAACGCAGACGTCTTTGTCCAGCCGGGAACGAATCACTACCTGGTGGTTGCGGAGGTCCCGCGCTGGTTCGAGGTCACCCCACACTTTAGATACTGTGCCTACTTCTATCGCTCGACCGACCGCGGCTTGACCTTCCAGCCCGGAGTTCAGCTCGATACGTTCGATTGGACCGCGTTCTCGCCTCACGTCATCGCCGACAAGGACCACATCATCTGCGACTACACCGGCACCGGTGAGAGTCTCAGCGGCTACCAAAACTTCACCGAGTCGCGCACGTACTACTCTGGACCGGACACGTGGGGTGGCCCGGTTGCGATTCACTCGTCGTACTACGACGCCAGGCTCGCCCTCTCAGGCGACGGCCGCGTGCACACGGCGTTGCAGATGTACACTATGGGGCGCTGCAACGCATACTACACATCCTCGTCGGACCATGGTGCATCCTGGTCCGACCCTGAACTCGTCAATGAAGACACCGTGAGTACCGGTTTCGCGGACATCGGCGCCGACTCGGACGGGCACGCGTACGTGGTGTGGGCGCAGGGGCCCAGCGGGTGCTTCCGGATATGGTTCGCGACCAACAACCCGGCCGGCATCGCGGAGGGAACGTCGAACGCCGAACTCCGAGCGCCGAACAGCGGTCCAACCGTCGTCCGAGGCGTGCTCGTGCTTGGGGGAAATGGGGACAGTCCCTCGGAGCGCGAGGACGCGCGGTACAGTCCCCATTTCCCGGTCATGTCCCGCGCAAGCCTGCTCGACATCAGCGGGCGGAGGGTCATGGAGCTGAGGCCGGGGGCGAATGATGTGCGGGCGCTGGCGCCGGGGGTGTACTTCATCAGAAGACCGGAGACCGAAGACGGGAGACCGGCTGCCGCCATCCGGAAGATTGTGGTCGCGCGCTAGCGCGCGAGGAGAAGTAGACAGCAGACAGCATACAGCATACACGTCAGGGGCGGGCACGAGTCCGCCCCTTGCTCGTCGGCGTCAGGTCGGAGGGCGCTGACGTTCGGCAAAACACCACCTACTTTTGGTCTTTGCAGGGCGGTGTTCGGGATGGGAAACGGAAACGCGAATTCTGACCCGAGGGTGTAGCGACATCTGCTAACGTCCAGATGGTCCTCGCCCCGTAACTCACGCCAGGACAAGACGTAATGCGTGGGCCTCAGTGTTAGCGTCGACAGCTAACAGGTCCGATATCATGACATGGGTTACAGGTTATTATCAGGACATAGGTAACATATGAGGAGTAACGGAGGTGTTGTTTATGCCCTGGAAAGTAAGTGGTGCCGAGCATCTGCGCGCGGAGTTTGTGCTGGTGGCAAGCGAGCCGGATGCCAGCAAGAGCGCGGCCTGCCGGCAGTTCAATGTGAGTCGGAAGACCGGCCACAAGTGGCTGCGGCGGTACAAAGAAGTCGGGCTGTGCGGGTTGGTGGATCGGAGCCGACGTCCGCGGTCGAGTCCCTTGTCCGTGAGTGGAGCGTTGGTACTGGAGTTGGTACGGCTGCGGCGGGAGCATCCGCACTGGGGTCCGAAGAAGCTGCGGCGACTGCTGTTGCGTACCGGCTTCCGACCGGAGGAAGTGCCGGGTGTGGCGACGGTCGGGCGGGTGCTGCGGCGGGCCGGCCTGAGTGAGGCCAAGGGCCGTGGTCGACCCCGACGCTGGGAGCCGGAAGGGCCGCTGAGTGCGGCAACGGGTCCGAATGATGTTTGGACGGTGGACTTCAAGGGCTACTGGCGGGTTGGCGATGGCGAGCGTTGTGAGCCTTTGGGAATCCGGGATCTCTATAGTCGCTACATCCTTTGTCTGCGGCCGATGCGCCGGCGGCGGATTGAAGATGTCAGAGGCGTGTTTGCGGAGATGTTTGAGCGGTACGGGCTGCCGGTGGCAATCCGTAGTGATAACGGTGCACCGTTCGCATCGATGACGGGACCTTACGGGCTGACGCGGCTGAGCGTCTGGTGGCGGACGCTGGGCATCAAGCTGGACCGGATTGACCCGGGACATCCGGAGCAGAATGGGAGCCATGAGCGGATGCACCGTGACCTCGCGGCCGAGATCCAGGGACAGCCGGCGCCGACGCTTGCGGAAGAGGCGGTACGACTTGAGCGGTGGCGGGTAGACTATAACATCAGTCGGCCGCACGAGGCGCTGGGGCAGAAGACGCCGGGTGAGGTGTATCGGTCATCGCCGCGTCGATTGAGCGATGTCGAGCCCTACAAGTATCCTTACGGCTATCTGCTGCGGCGGGTGGACAGCAAAGCGTACATAGCGGTGGCGGGTAAGGCCGTCTCCCTGAGCAATGCGTTGGTCCGGACCGAGGTCGGTCTGGAGCGGCTGGATGAGACCCATTGGCGGGTCTGGTTTTGTGACATGGCGATAAAAGAGATCTGCGTGGAACGTGCAGTACCCCGCTGGCTTGCGCCGCCGGCGGTCACGCAGGTGTAACCCATGTCCTGATAGTAAAGTGTTACCTATGTCCTGAGTCGCTCAAACAGGGTATACCCGGGGTGCACCCCCGGACTGTTCCCGGGATTGCCCCTGTTGTCCGTACCGAACACCTCAGCCGGGGTCTCGGTCCGGCCCTGCCGTGTGCTCGACCGGCCTTCAGCCGAACAGCTTTTGCCGCAGCTACCCGGTGCGATCTTCGTTGGGCAGCCCCGGCGGCCTGCGCCGCATCGACGCGGCCGTGACATCCGTCCAGACAGCCGGGCAAGGTATCTGCCGGATAGCTCTCCGAATAGCGGAGGAGATTGTCTTCCGGGTTGCTCGGCAGGTTGCTCCCAGAGCTATCTTCCGGGCG
>CAZAKP010000208.1:0-4415 GCA_964485845.1 uncultured bacterium
GCGCGCCGTACAACGGCTGGGGCGACAGCATGAACCAGACCGGCATCGAGAACATATCGGGCGTGATCGGCCTCAACTACCTGTCGGGGACGACGCCGCCGGGCAACGCGATCCACGCCGATCTCGCGGTCCGGTTCTTCCCGCCCGACTCAAACCTGCTGCAGGTCCATGACGTGGGCGTCCGCAATGCGATGAACGACCGCAGTGGCGGCGTGTTCGCCATCAGGAACGAGCCGCTTTCCTTCTGGACGGTGGTGAAGAACTTCGGCAACCAGTCCGAAGCCGGATACCAGACTTTCTTCAAGGTCCAGCGGACAAACGGCGCGGTTCTCTTCATCGACTCGATGTGGGCAGCGGCATCGAGTCCGGGCGAGACCGAGTCGCTGGCGCTCGCGGGTACCTGGACTCCAAGTACGAACGGTCAGTATCTGATCAAAGTCTACACCAAGTTGACCGGTGACATGGTGCCGGTCAACGATACGGCGACTATTGAGCTCCACGTTGTCACCCTGCCCGGGATGCTCACCTACGACGGCGGCGCACCCAACCAGAACCGGTACTGGAGCGCCCCGGGAGGGGCCGCCAACCGTTTTGTGCCGCCGGTCTATCCGTGCTCGGTCACGAGCGCGCGGGTCTACCTGGGCATGCAAGCGGTGCCGTCGGATCCGACCATCGGCATTTTCGACGACAACGGTCCGGGCGGCACGCCGGGCGACACGCTCTACATGACCACGGTCAACGTCTCGATGGCCGATTGGTTCACTGCAACCCCTCCCAGCCCGGTGGTCATCAGCGATGGTGCATTCTACGTCGGCGCGATTTCGGACACGGCTACCGAGCCGACATTTGGTTTCGACTCGGTGCCGCCGATTTCGAACCAGAGCTGGGAGGAGAACGCCGGCGTTTGGTCGCCGGGTCGCGACGCCATGGCGCGCGACTTCTGCGCGAATGCGACGGTTACCGGCCCGGTGGGCATCTTCGAGTGGCTGCAGCCGACACCGGCGCGGGTGCCGGCGCGGATTGACGTCAGCCCGAATCCGTTCGGCGGCAAGACCACCATCCGGTTGCTCAATCCGACCGGGCTGGAGAAAGCCCTGGAGATCTACGACGCGACCGGGAGCATCGTGCGAACGCTGGAGTTGAGCCGCGACCGGGCCGTTCTGGACGGCCGATTGCTGGCGGACGGCATCTACTTTGCGCGGGTCGCCGGTGCCGAGGTGCCCGTGGCCAAGGTCATCGTCACGCACTAGCAGAACAGCCTTGCACATTGCGGCGGGGAGGCAACTCCCCGCCGCTGCGCTATGCGTCCGGACGAGCCGGGTCCTCGCTCGTGCTTGACTCTTTGGCAGGCTCGGGTATAACAACACAGAGTGGTGATGACTCTCCGGTGAAGGTAGTGCGACGCCGCTGACGCGAGCCGGAGCATCATGCTTCAGGAGCAGTTGATGGGAAAGCTGACCGCAATCAGCCGGCGGCCCGGGCACGAACCCGAGTCACCGGTCGGCCGTTAAAAGGAGAGGGAGTATGGTCATATGTGCCCGACTATCGAATCGCCACTGGGGTCTTGCACTGGCGATTCTTCTGATACTGGCCGGGAGCTCGTACGCCCAGTGGACGCTCGGGCTGTCGTGCGAAACCTATCCGAGCCCGAGCGTTGCGGATTGGGAGCGTATGCCCGGCATCGTTACCATCACGATCAACTACACCGGGCCCGAGCCGCACAGCGTTATGCTCAAGTCGGCAGTGATGTCGGCCATGACGCGCGATACCATTGCCTCCGGGTTCTCGCAACCGATTGCGTTCGGCGGCCCCGGGGGCGCGCACCGCGACAACCGGGATTACCTCAACTACCACGACATCAAGTACAACGCGCGCTATCGAACTCAGATTGTACGGACCAACCGGTTTCCCGAGGGCGCATACCTACTCAAGGTCCAGATCGTGACCGACGAAAACCAGCCGCCGCTGGCAGAGCAGAGTGCCCCGTTCTACATCCTGGGTTTTCACCGGCCGGAACTCCGCTCGCCGGCGGATTCGAGCGCCGTGCGCGTCAGTTTCCCGACATTCCAGTGGACGCCGGTTACCACGTTCCAGGGTTTTCACGTCAACTACCGACTGCGGGTGTGCGAGGTCGGGCCGCGCCAGACCTGGCAACAGGCAATCAACAATCGGGCGCATCACGAAGTCATGGTCCCGGACCGCACGACCTACGTCTATCCGAATGATGCCCGCTCTCTCGTTGTCGGCAAGGACTATGTCTGGCAGGTGCAGGCGCTCGATTCGCGCAACCGCCCGCTCGGCGATTTTGAGGGCAAGAGCAACGTCGCCCGGTTCGGCCGCGAGCAGCTGATGGTGCAGATGCAGCTCGACACGAGTGTGATGAAATTCGTCCTGAACCGCAAGGTTACGGCGAAGACGACCGTGACGCGCAGCGGCAGTCATTACAACATCAAGATCGACATCGACTACCCGACGTTTGCGACCGACCTCGGCGTGAAGGTTTGGAACCAGGGATTCCAGTGCTGTACCGACAACAGCAACGTCGGCGAGGTATACAGCCAGGGCGACAGCGCCAAGCGCTGGGTCTACAAGGTCCAGTTCACCGGCAGCTATCCGAACGGTCATTGCAGCGTTCACTACCAGGCGGTGCCGATTATGGCCAACCACTCGATGTGGCGGCGTATCTGTGATTCACTGGTGGTGACGTACAAGATCGGCGGAACGCAATACAGCGTCGTGCCCGACCTCGTCGACGCCAAGAAAGGCATCACCGACGTCTATTCCGGCGCGTTCCGGGCCTCCCACTACCTGGTTCTCACCAACCCCAAGCTGCTCTACGCCTGGTACGACGACAATCAGGTCAACTCGCTCCTGAACTGGGTCGGCAAACTGACGGTCGCGCGTAACGGCGTGGTCGCGTACGTCGACCCGGGCACCAACCAGTGGTACCTGCGTGACTGGCTGCGTCCGGGCGGGTATTTCTGCGGCAAGCTGGCCTACAACTGGGGTACGCCCACCGGCGGCGACCCGGGGAGTTACGTGATGATCCTGGGCGAGGACAACATCATCGGATCGTGGATCATCTCCGGCTTCACCGTCACCTGGTCGAACAGCGGGCCGACGACGATTGTGGAACGTACTGATTACCCCTGGGCCGACTGCGACGGCGACAACATACCGGAGTTCGCGCTCGGCCGCATCGTCGGTCGAACCGCCCAGGAACTCGAGCGCCCGATCCGCGCGAGCCTGCTGCCGCAGTCGCGCTCCACCTCTTTCCCGGCCTACCTGTTCAGCGGCCGGGACGGCGGCAGCGCGGCCTGCCAGGCCAGTTTCGAGAATGCGATTGTTGCCGGGTCGGCATACCTGAACAGCCACAGCTGCAATACCATCACGACGAAGTTCTCTTCGCTCGGCAGCGATGCCGCCCGGATCTCGGCCGTGCAGACGAAAGCCAACGCCCGCTCGGTCGTACTCTTCACCGGCCACGGCAACGTCAACAACTGGGACTGCTTCTCCGGCGGCAACGTGCCGGGACTGGCGTTCGACAACGTCCATCTGCCGCTCTTTGTCGGTTTCACGTGCCTGTCCGGTTCCTACGGCGCAGCGAACTCCATCGCCCGGGCCTGCCTGGCCAAGCAGGGCACGCGGGGATTCCTGGGCGCAGTCCAGGTCTCCGCGGTCAGCATCAACAGCGCTGCGACCGCGGGTTCTTTCTGGCCCTGGTTCACCTACGCCGGGCGTCAGTCGGGCGGCGCCGGCCTCTACTGGATGCAGTACCTGAGAGGCGCGCTGTGGGCGTTCCAGGACAAGTACAGCAAGCTCTGGCAATGGGAGTACAACTACTATGGCGACCCGTGGTAGAAAACGAGGTGAAACCATGCAGACCAGCCGAGGAATGAAGAACGAGGAGCGAAGAATGAGGAAAGGAATCGGCGTTCTCCTTCTGGTCGCGCTCGTCGCGCTGGGCGCCGAGCCGCCCACGACCCTGACCGTGAAGATACCCGCCTACAAGATCGTGAAGTACGGCGAGTTCAGCCACATCGACATGCCCGGCGGACAACTACTCGTCACCGAAGAAGGTCGGCCCGAGATATACTACTACATGCACACCCAGGACTACCCCAAGGGCTACCGGATTCAGGCAGTGACCCTCAAGAGCCGTTCACCCGAACAGCAGGAGACCGGGGTGAAACTGCCGCCGGTGCTGCTCGACGACGTCCAGAAGGGCAGCATACCCGTCAAGCCCGGCCGCTACCCGGAGAAGGACTTCGACTGGAACGTCGCAGCCGGACCAGCGGGCGGCTCCATGCTCGCCATTGCTGTCTATCCGTTCGTCTATGACCCCGGGACTTCCGAGCTCGCGATTACCACGAGCTATGATTTCGACGTCCGCTACGTCAAGACCACGGTTACCG
>CAZAKP010000209.1:0-4388 GCA_964485845.1 uncultured bacterium
CCTCCGGTCCCACTTCTGAATTCTAGTCTCTGGATTCTGAACTCTGAACTATCTGGATCCTCGCTTTGCCTTCTCCCGGTGTCCTCACTCATCACTGTGCCCCCGGTGCCGCGCGCTCTTGTCTTCCGCGGCGGCCTCGGTAGAATATCGTATGGCCATCGGCGCAGACGCACCGGCGCGGTTGATCAAAAAGGTGGTAACGCGCAGAAGTCTCGGCGGCTACTCTGAAGTCCGGGCGAACCTCGCGTACTGGCGGTCCCGGAGTCCAAATGAGAGGGTCGCTGCGGTTGAGCACCTGCGAAGGACGCACATTGGACGTTCAGCCAGACTTCAGAGATCTGCTCGCATTACTCAACGTCCATAGAGTCGAGTACCTTGTGGTCGGGGCCTATGCCCTGGCCTTCCATGGTGCCCCGCGGTTTACCGGCGACCTCGATATCCTGATCCGGCCTGGGGTCCGGAACGGCGGCCGCATCGTCGCCGCGCTCGCTGAGTTCGGATTCGCCTCGCTCGGACTGACTGCGGAGGACTTTGGGAAGGCGGGCAAAGTCGTGCAGCTTGGCGTGGCTCCCGTACGCATTGACCTGGTGACTTCGCTGACGGGCGTATCCTGGAAAGAAGCAGCGGCCGGCAGCAGACCCGGCAAATACGGCGACCTGCGGGTGCGCTTCCTCGGCAAGAAAGAATTCATCAAGAACAAGCGCGCAATCGGTCGCACCAAAGACCTCGCCGATATCGAGGCATTGGGCGGCCGGATTCTTCCCCGCCGCTAGCCCGCGCTCCATCCTCACATCTTACACCTCTCATCTTGCTTCTGCCATCGCCCCGGCTCTCTGCATTCTGGTCTCTGAATTCTGACCTCTCCGAGTCCGCTTATCTGCGTCCATCGGCGGCTGACCTCCGGTCCCCATTTCGGCGGCCAGGCAGCGGTCTTCGACAAGTGCCTTGACAGCAGTCTGTGTTGTTATACACTGATGTTGTGCGGTGGACGAGAGCCATCCTGACCGCGCTGGCCATCGCAGCGTGCGCTCATCCCGACGCTCCGGTCAGGAGAGCGGCCAATGCGCCAGTTGCGCCGGAAGCGCGGCCGCTGTATTCGCCGAAGTGGCAAGTCGGAGACTGGTGGGTGGTCAAGACACTAAGGCTGTCCGAGACGGGCTGGAGCCGCTGGGAGTGGGAGCGGACACGGTGCGACGTGGCCCGGCTCGACAACGTCGGCGGTCATGACTGCCTTGTCCTGGAGGTCAGGTACCAAGGCCCCGGTGGCACGGCCCATGACCCCCCCGTGCTATTCTACGTCATGGCCGATAGCTGGCTTGTGATTCGACACGAGTACACTTGTGCCGCACTGGGAACCGTCCGCAGGATTGTTGAAGACAGTCCGTCAGGGCTCGCCGGTCCCGAACCAAGCGAGCCGCGATTGCCTCATTTCCCGTTGCGGCTCTCGAATGTGGACACAACCTTCAGTCTGAAGGACCTGGACCGAGGCTCTGCCTACCTGCGTGAGGTTTCGAGCATCGCCGACTCGGTACTGGTCAGATGCCTTCTCGACGACGGCGATACCGCAGAGTTGTTCAAGTCCACGATGGGCGATGGAGCTGGCCGGGTCATGCGGCCAACCAGCATAGTCTACCAGGTTCGAAACGAATCCGGAGGCAACCTAGGCTCGGACGAACTGGGCGGCGAAGGTTGGAACCGCTACCCGAGTGGCGAAAGGCGCGTGGAGCAGAGCCTCCAGTTCTGGAGTGAAGACCTGCCGTGGCGAGCATACGAACAGCTTGTCCAGTACAACGGCCCGAAGCCTGGCAAGCCATATGTCGTGGAGCGTTCGTGGCTCGTCGCCGTCGGGCACAAAGGGAAATAGCCGTGCGAGGGCAACTTGTCCTTGCCGCGTTTGGCATACTCAAACCTGAGAAGCTAGGAGGATAGGCATGAAGAAGCTGCTGATAGTCGGGGGAGTAGCAGTTGCGCTGGTCGCTGCCTACCTGGTGGCAGTGGCCGCGCTGAACCGGCAGATTCGGGATGCGCGCAACGCAATCCGGGCCGGCGGGCACCCAATGACAATGAATGAACTGGCAATGGGCCGAGCCCAGGGGAGCAAGGAGTTGTCGCGCCTGCTGGCTCAGGCCGACACCGCCCTGGATGAGGAAAGGGAGAAGGGGTTGCTGGCTCAGGCCGATACCGGGCAGCTCGACCCGGCCGAGGCGAAGGCCCTGCTCAACCGCAACGGCCGGGCGCTCGAACTGCTGCTGGCCGCAGCCCGATATCCGACCGGGAGTATGGAGTTCGACCCGACGACCGGGCTCGCCGCCCCGTTGCCGCCGACCCTCAAGCGCACGCTCGACTTCGGGGCGCTGCTCCGCCTGCAGGCGCGCGACCTGGCTGCGGCGGGCAGGGCGGACGAGGCAATGGAGGTCCTCGTCAGCGACCTGCACCTGGCCGACCTGCTGCCGAGCCAGATCGAACTGATATTCTCGGTGGTGCGCGCGACCGACCTGAACCGGACGCTCCGCGTGATGCGCGACGTCGCGCCGAAGTGCAGCGGGCCGGCGCTGGCCCGGGCCGCCGACGCGGTAGCGGCTCTGACCCGGGACAAGGAGCTGCTGCGAGTCTGGGAGACCGAATACGTCACGATGGACCAGTATCTGAGCCGGCCGACAACGGCCCAGCTCGGGATGGCGAATGCCGACAACCTGCTCAACCGTTTCCTGCTATTCTTCCCGCTGACCAATCGCATCGCCCAGAGCTTCAGCCAGACCATCCACAAGCGCTGCCTCGAAATCGCGGCGCAGCCGTGGTACGAGGCGAAGAACGGGTGGGACAGCCTGGACCGGGTGCAGCAGCTCCGGAGCCGGCAGCACTCGCCGCTGGCCGGGCTGATGTTCCCGAACGGCAAGCTGTTCGCCACCCGGTTTGCGAGGCTGCAGGCGGCGCAGGCCGTGACCTTGACTGGTTTCCGGATTCTCCAGTACCGGCAGAGTCACGGCGCTTCTCCCGCGAGCCTCGCTGAAGTCCCTGCCCGGGATGTCGTCGACCCGTTCACCGGCAAGCCGCTGAACTACCGGTCCGAGGCAACGGGCTTCCGGCTCTACAGCCCGGGTGAAGACGAACAGGACGATGGCGGCGATCCGAAGACCGACATTGCGTGGAGCGAGTAGCGGGAGAGCTGACCGGCGCATCGCCAGCGGGCACAAGAAGTCGTAGCCATCGGTAGCCGACCGCTTCCGGATTCATCCTGGTGACTTGGTGCCTCTGCGGCTGAGTCCTGAGCGGTTGGCGACTGGCGACCAGCGATTGGCGAATCGCTACGAGGGGTCGAGTGTTCGGCCTCGGCGTATTGTCTCGAACTGGGAGTGAACAAGACCGACCTTTATCAGAGTGGGCATCGGGGCGCGGTCGTGGATGAAGTTCTCAAGGTTTCCCAGCGCTCGGTTCATGTCGTCCGGCGGCGGCGGGACATAGCGCGCTTGCGCCAGAGCTATGCCGGCTGGGCCGATCCAGTTCTGTGTGTGTCGGGGCTCTCCCGGAGTCCGCTCGCTACCGCGTACGCCGGCGAGCAGTCTGGCGTGTATCTCTCCTATGAGCCGTAGAGAAACCGGCAATTCCTCAAGGCGCCCGATTCCGTAGTTCATCGCGGCGACATAGTTCACGACCTCGCCTACATCCTGAAAGGACTTCAACGTCGGCCTGGTGACCTCGTATTCGAGCAAGTCCGTCAATGAAGCCTGCGTGCCTTCAATCTGGCTGGAGAGCACAGCCTCCTTTCGGACGTACATCGCCACGAAGAGGTCAGGGTTCGGCAGATTATCTGCGGACCCATCGAGTCGACCCAGCGCCACGTCCGCCTGAGACAAGGCCGTCCACATCGCCTCGTCATATCTGACTGGCGGGTCTGGAGGCAAATCTCTGGGAATAAACGCCTTGTAGCCGGTGGGCTGGGAGACATACGACCCTGCTCTGCCGGCTGCGGTTGTGGCATTCATGTTATCGCTCCACCACAACAAGGACGACTGACTGCATGCCATATTATAGTGAAAGGCCAAAACACTTCAATATGGAGCGAGATGAATCAACCATGTTGAACTCAGCTAGCATTTGGCCTCTACCGAAAACTGACTGCCGAGGATTCGGGACCATGCCAGGTTCAACCTGCGGTTGCTCTAGCGCGCCACTGGACCACTAGGTCTCCTTTCAGTTGCACTTCTGACTTCTAGCATCTAGCATCTCGTTTCTAGCTTCTAGCTTAGTCCGCCCCGCAGACCTTCGTGTCTTGGTTTCTTGGTGATAAGACTCCGGTGTCCGCAATTCTGCATTCTGCTCTCTGGTTTCTGATTTCTGGTCTATCCGTCTCCTCGTCTTGGCTTGTGCCTTTTGGCCTTTGCCTTTTG
>CAZAKP010000210.1:0-4348 GCA_964485845.1 uncultured bacterium
GGATTCCATGAATGACGCCGTGAAGGCCGAGGTCTAGGCCGAGATGCGCCGGAACATGAGCGATTCCATGACGACGACCATGCAGACCCGAATCTCGACGACCATGGGCTGGACGATGTACGGAACCATGAAGAACGTCGTCTGCCGACACGTTCAGACCTCCACGTAGACCGCCATCTGTCGGACCATGTATCGGGCCATCTGTCGGGCCATGTGTCGGACTATCTGTCAGGCCGTTTGTGCCGCCGCTTGTCCGGCCACAAGTGAAGCCATGATTGCCGCGGTCTGTCGGACCGTGTATCCGGCCACGAATGACGCGAGTCAAGTCGGTGGACAATCTCTTAAGGAGATTCGAGTTCAGGCTGAGGCCCACGTTAGAGAACGCGCTGGTCGCGACACAGGACGACCCGGCCGCGAAGTAGGTCGGCCGGGCCGGGTCAGCAACGGGCAGCCGGAGGCGCGTGCCGGCTGCTCAGCCGATCCAGCGACGCCTCAATCCGGTCGCGGTACCGGTAGTAGAGCAGCCCGAGAATCGCCGCGACCAGCCCGACAATCGTCCACTCGCGCCGGCCGAAATGCGTCGCGCTTGCCCCGACTGCGCACTCGAGCAGATTCGAGGGCAGCCGGGCGATGAAAACCAGCCCGAGAAACACCGGCAGTGGCATTGACGTGAGCCCGGCCAGGTAGTAGACCCAATCCCCGACCGGGTTCGGCACGAGCAGCAGCAGAAAGATGTAGAACGTGCCGCGGCGCAGGACCTGCGCGTCGAGTTGGGCCAGCCGGTCCGGCGCCAGGAAGTACCGTAGCAGCCGGCGGCCTAACAGCTTGACGAGCAGGAAGTCAACCGTCGCGCCGAGCAGCGCGCCGACAACCAGCCAGACGATGGTCGGCCAGAGGCCGAACGCGTACCCGCAGGCGAACGACATCGCGTTGCCGGGCAGCGGCGCGACGACGATCTGGATGACCTGGAACAGGATGATGCCGGCCGGCGCCCACGCGCCCCAGCCCCGCACGAGCATTTGCAGTCCCACCGGGTGCCGGAAATAGCCCCAGACCGACTTGCCGGCAAGCACGAGCAGCGCGACCAGCCCGGCCAGCGCGGCGATGGTCAGCGCAAGCGCTATCTTCTGCCCGACGGTATGGGGCGGCCGTTCCGCAGCCGGCCGGGGACTTGGTGCAGCTTGGCGTTCTGAACGGTTCACCTTCCCAGCGCCACGATTTTCAGGGCTCAGGGGTCTGGCCGGGCCCCTTCCCGTCTTGTTGCTTCGGTAAGGCCGCGCCGAACCGCTCGATTTCCTCCTCGGTGTTGTAGAAGTGCGGAGCAATCCGCAGCCGGTTCTCGCGCAGGGAGCAGACGAACCCCTGCTCCTCGAGCCGGGCGAAGAGCGTTGCCATGTCGACGTCCGGCCGGCTGGCCGTGATGATGCCGGCGTGGCGCTGCGGGTCGACCGGAGTCATGACCTCAAAACCTCGCTCCTCCAGTTGCTGCCGCAGCAGTTGCGTAAGCGTGCGCACGCGGGCCCCGACCTCGGTCATGCCCGCGTCGAGCAGGATGCGCAGCGACTCGCGCAGGCCATAGATACCGACGTAGTTCTTGGTCCCTTCCTCGTACCGGCTCGCGCCCGGCTTCAACGGCTTGCGCGAGTAGATGTCGCTGAAGTCGTCCCATTTCGCCGACAGCCAGCCGAGGTTGGCCGGCGCGAGCTTCGGCAGTATCGCGGAATTGACGTAGAGGATTCCGCTGCCCTGGGGCCCGAGCAGCCACTTGTTGCCGCCGGCATACGCGAAGTCAACGCCGATTTCTCCGAAGCTCTGGTTCACCGCCCCGAGCCCCTGCATGACGTCGAGCAGGATGTGGATGGCGCGCGTGTGGCAGAACGTCGAGAGCGCGATGACGTCCGTCCTGACACCGGAAAGGAAATTGACCCAGTCGAGCGCAATCGCCCGGGTGTGCCGATCCACCAGTCTGAATACGCAGTCCGGCCCCTTGGCCAGTTCGGTGCTGGTCACGTACCGTTTCTCGACCTGCGGCAGCAGGTAGTCGAACGGGTAGATGTTGACCGGAAATGCGTCCTGCATCAAAACCATGTTGTCGCCGTGCTGCCATTCGATGGAACCGATGGCGATAATCGCGCCGGCCGACGCGTTCTTCACGAACGCGATCTCGGATGGAATCACGCCCATCAGCCGCGCCGCCATCTCGCGGCAGTCTTCGACCACCGCTTCGGCTTCCACGTAGGGCACCTCGCCGTGGCGGCTGCACCGCTCGATGTAGCCGCTCATCGCCTCGACCACCGGGATGGCGAGCGGCCCGTTGGACGCATGGTTCAGATAGACGTAGCGCTGCGTGACCGGGAACAGCTCGCGGAGTGCGGCCAACTGGTCCGGCGTCATCGCCTACTGCTCCAGGATTCGGAACTCGGTCCGTCGGTTCTTCGCCATGCCGGCCTCGGTGTCATTGGGTCCGATCGGTTGCGTGTCCGCGTAGCCGCGCGCGGTCAGCCGCTCGGTCCCGACCCCACACTTCTCAATCAGGTACAGCCGGACCGCGTCCGCGCGTGCCTGTGACAGCTTCCAGTTGTCCGGGAACTCGCGCGTGTTGATCTCCCGCGGGTCGGTGTGCCCGGCCAGCTCGACCTTGATGGTCGGGCTCTGGCGCAGGATTTCACCGGCCCGGTCGAGCACGGCCTCGAATTGCGGCAGGATATCGGCCTTGCCGGTTTCGAAGTTGATGCCTTCCAGCACGATGGTCTGCTGCTTGCGCGCGAGGTAGAAGTCCCGCTCGGTGGTCTTGCCGCCCGTCACCAGCAACGTGCACGACTGCGGGATGTACTCTTCGTTCGGCCCGGTAACCCCGACGCGATAGTCGCCGGCGGGCAGGTTCTTCAACTGGTACGTGCCCGGTTCCGGTTTCACCGGTTCCTCGCCGAGCACCGGCCCGCGGTACACGATCCGGCCGCCGATGTGCTGCCGGGTCCCGGCGTCGAACAACCCGCCCCTGACCGTACCGTACTTGACCCGTTCCAGCGCCACGACGAACGGCAGTTCCCGCCCGGCGATTACCTGGACCGTGTCTTCCTTCGGAAGATAGCCGCCGGCAACCGCTCTCACGTTCAGCACGCCCGGTTCCAGACTGAAGAGACGGAACCCATCGGCCGTTGCCGACGTGTCGCGCGCGCCGGTCAAGGAAAGGAGGGCCGAGACCGGAAGTCTCGTCTCCGCATCAATGACCGTCAGCGCGACCGCGCCCAGCTTCGGCTTCTCCGCCGGGGCGGGCGTGAACCGGAAGCCCACGCGATGAGTCAGCCCGAGCCTGCCGTACGGCACAAACGCGTAGTCGAGCCCCAAGTTGCCGACTGTTACGCCCAGCCCTCCGGTCAGGCCGCCGGTGAATCCCAGGCCGACGAGGTCGGTCGGGCCGGTGCGGTACCCGATGCGCAGGGCCGCTTCTTTGATGGGCGCGTACTCGATTCCCACCCGGACGTTGGGGTCGCCGGCGAGCGGCACCGCGACGTCAATCGTGCCGGTGAAACCGGCCACCGAGTAGTTGGTCCCGGCCGCGAGCTCGGTCGGCAGCTTGTCGGTACCCGATCCGTACGAAACCGCGCCCAGGTGCCGGGCCGCGAATCCGATGCCGAGGTCCGCCAGTGGGTGGCCGATAAACCCGAGGTCCACTGCCCCGCCGGTGCCATGCGCTGACGCGAGGTCTTCCACGAGCCCCTTGACCGTAGCGCCGACCTGGTACTTGTCAAGAATCGTCATCCCGTAACCGGCGGAAAACGCCGCGCTCCACGTGCTGAACGTCCCGTCCGGCTCGTTCTCCTCGGTCCATCCCTCAAAACCGCGGTCGCCGCTGTAGACCAGGCCGATTCCCAGCGCGCCCGGGCCGAGCGGGATGGCCGCGTGCCCGACCTCGTCGGTGATACCGGTGAACCACTGCTGATGTGAGACGGCAAACTGGCGGCCCGGCACGCGCGCGAGTCCGGCCGGGTTCCAGTATATCGCGCTCGCGTCCTCGGCCAGGCTCGTGTACGCTTCACCCAGCGCCGCGCTGCGCGGCCCCTGGCCCAGCTTGAGGAACGGCAGACATGAAGTGCCGACCAGGCTTGACCCCTGTGCCTCGGCGAAAACCAGCGCCGCGGCGATGAGTCCTATCCGTCCGATCCGTCCAATCGGTCCGATTCCCTTCACCGGCTACTTCCTCACCAGCACCAGCTTCTTGACAATCGTGCTGTTCGTCCCGTTTCGCGAGTAGTCAAGACAATAGCGATAGCTGCCCGACGCGACCGGCCGGCCGGCATCGTTGGTTCCATCCCAGTCAACCAACAACACGCCTGGTCCTGTCTCT
>CAZAKP010000211.1:0-4335 GCA_964485845.1 uncultured bacterium
ACCGCGAGCAGGCGGAGGAGAAGATCAAGGGCTACGTCGCGCAGGCCGAGCGCTTTTCCGATGTCAGCGAAGTGTCGTGGGGCGTGCTCGAGCGCGCCTACGACATGGAGACCTACTGCGCCGCGATCATCTCCGGTTCGCAATGGCTGCTGTCCCGGGAAACTCCGCCGGCACCGCTCGTGGAGTTCGTGCGCGAGTTGAAGGTGCCGGCGCTCGGCATCTGCTTCGGACACCAGCTCTTCGCCCGGGCGTACGGAGCACAGGTCCTGCCGGGTGAGCTGATCGAGCGGAACGAGACGATTATTATCTCCGAGCCGGGAATGCTCTTTCACGGGATGGAACCGGAGATGGAATTCCTGGAGAGCCACCGCGAATTCGTCGACGCCGCGGCGATTGAGCGGGCCGGATGGCATGTGATTGCGCAATCGGAATCGTGTCCGGTGGAGGCGATGCACCACCCGACCCGGCCGCTATACGGCGTGCAATTTCACCCGGAGCGGTCCGGCCTGAACGGCGAACAGTTGTTCGACAACTTCTACAACCAGATAGTGTTCCCGTTCGCCAAGGGAAGCTACCAGCACCCGCGCGCTGAGTTGTACCGCTGACCAGCACGCCGGCTACAGCCGGTAGAACTCAAACCTCGGCCCGCCTGTCCACGGGTTCATGATGCGTAGCGCCCCGACTCCCTTTCCGTCAGGGTCAATCAGAGTGCCCATGCTCGGGTTCTGCAAATCGAGGTCCGCGTCCGACCACAGCACCCGATGCTGGATCGTGGAGTCTCCAGAGAAGACAAAGAGCTCGCCTTGCAGGATACAGCCTCGGGTCTCGATGTCAGCGAGTATCGCCGTCTTTCCGTTGACTTGTCCGAAGCCGCAGCCCGTCGCGGCATGGAGCAATTCTCCAGGCCATTGCTCAGGCTGCAGAGCGTCGTCCCTGAGCTGGAAGAATCCTGCCTCCCTGAGTCCTCCGTCCTTCCATACCAACTCTCGGTAAACTGCTGGATGGACATCGTCGCCCGTGCCCTCAAGGAGGATCAGCTTGTTGATTCCGATGTTACGAATATCGGCGATCGTACACATTTCCTCAGTCGGCAGGTCGATCGGCGGCAGTTCCAGATTCAGCTTTCCCTGGTCGTTCCACATCTGGACCAGGCTGTCTCCATCCCACCGACAGACGAACAAAGTGACGATGCTCCATGAGTCTCCTCCTGCCGACGGAGGTTTTGAGCCGGCTGCGGCGACGAGGATTTCATTGCGTCTGTCGTTGTTGATATCACCTATACAGCCATCGGTTATCCACATCCGGCCTGAGTCCGGGTGCAGCCGGATGCTGGCAACTGACGTCAGCGCCAGCGTGCCGTTGATTAGCTTGTATTTGCTGATGGTACGGTTGACTGCCACTGCGAATTCTTCGATTCCATCATCATCGACGTCGCCGATGAGATTGAACCCGCACGGCTGTGCGGAGTCGCCCCAGTAACGCAGGGAAGTGCCAAGCCGAGGGAGGTCGTACTTGGTTACGTATTTGCCGGAATGCAGCGTACAAGCGGCCACTCTGTCGCCTCTATCAACAAGGAACAGGGGAGTATGCGAGGTGTCGAGTACGGTAAGACGCCCCCAGTCTCCAGGCAGGCTGCCGGACCATGTCGGCGTCTCGAACTGCAGATCGCCACATAGCGCCAGAATGGGTATGACCGCGAGGGTAAACAGCCTGACCATGGCTGATTGTGGCCCGAACAGACCACGCTGTCAAGCAGCGGAGGTCGCAACGATGGGTTGCCGAGCGGGCTAGAAGGTGCGGCCGACCTGGAAGTGGGGCTCCCAGCCTGGGTTGTCTCTGTCAAACCCGTAGCCGAGGTCAAAGCCGATGAGCCCGAGCATCGGGATTTCCAGCCTGACGCCGACCCCGGCGCCGCGCTTTAAGTCGGAGAAGCTGAACTGGTCGATTGAGTTCCAGGCGTTGCCGGCGTCGCCGAAGGCGAGAAATGAGAGCTGGTGCGAAAGCCGGAGCCGGTACTCGAGCGTGAAGATGGCCTCGGCCTGCCCGCCGATGACGTAGCCGGAGGACTTAGGACCGATGGAGTTTTCTCCGTAGCCGCGAATCCCGTCCACGCCGGTGCCGCCGGGAGTGAAGCGTTCGTAGACCGGGATCCGGTTCTTGGTGGTGAAACCGGTGATGTAGCCGAGCCGCGTCCGCCCCATCAGGCCGAACTTCCAGAACAACGGGAAGTACTGGCTCATGTCGAAGATGTGGCGATGGAAGTTGATGTCGCCCACCGACAAGTCGAACTCGTAGGTGGTGGAAGACCCGGTCAAAGCGTTGTAAATGTAGTCGCGCGAATCCCGGGCGAAGGTAATGCTCGGCCGGAACGCGGTCTTGTGGGTCGTGTCTGCGTAGACGCTGAACAGCGTGTCGCTCTGCTTGTAGCTGGTGCTGATGGACGTCGGCGGGACATAGGCGTCGATGACACGCAGGGCGAGATAGGCGCGGGTGTAGTCGAGGGGCAGAGGTCGAGAGAATGAGAGGCCGCCGCCGATCTGCTGCTTGTCGTAGTAGTCGTAGGTGTAGGTGTAGTAGGAGATATCGGCGCCGGCCGACAGCGGCCGGTCGAAGAGCCAGGGCTCGGTGAAACCAAGCTGAACATTCGTCTTCTTACTTCCCCGCTCAAGCTTGACGTTTGCGCTCTGAGCCCGGCCGAAGAGGTTCGGCTGCTGGAGTTCTACGTAGCCGGTGAGGCCGTCGGCGGCGGAATACGTGACTCCCGCGCCGATCGTGCCGAAGAATGACTTCTCCTTGACCTTGTAGATGAGGTCGATGTCGCCGGTCGTATCGGCGCGCTGGTAGTCGAGAGTGACGTCGTCGAAGAATCCGAGGTTGAAGATGTCGCGTTGCGAGCGCATTACCTCGGAGCGGCGGAAGGTGTAGCCGGGCAGCGAGCTTATTTCACGTCGGATGACGTTGTCGCGGGTCTGCTCGTTGCCTTCGATGCTGACCAGTCGGATGGTTGCGGGCCTGCCTTCGTTGATTTCGTAGCTGATGTCAACGGTGTCCGAGCGGACTTTCTCGACCGGCGACACCTGGGCATAGATGTAGCCTTCCTCGGAATAGGCCGAAAACAGGTCCTGGAGGGTCGTCTGAGCAAGCTTGGTGTTGTAGGGTTCACCGGAATGATAGCGGACGAGCTTCCGGAGGTCGGCCTCCTTCATCACCGAGTCACCTTCGATGTTGACGTCGCCGAAGTAGTAACGGGTCCCCTCGGAGACGCTGATGGTGATGTTGGCCCAGCCCTTGTCGAACGTCATGTTGTAGTCGAGCACTTTGGCGTCGATGAACCCGCGCTGTTTGTAGAAGTCGACGATGCGGTCCAGGTCCTTGACGAACTCGTCTTCCTTGAGGTTGCCCTTGCGGTACCAGGCTTTCTGTCGGTTGACGAGCTTGATTTCGATCTGAGGGTCGGTGAAGTGGTCGTTGCCGAGGATTTCGATGTTGCGGATGCGGACCGGGTCGCCCTCGTCGATCCGGTAGGTCAACGTGACCTGATTGAGCGAGTCAGGTCTGGTGGTCTCGTGGTCGACCTTTACCAGCAGGAATCCCCTTTCTTTGTAGAGCTTGAGGATTTCCTGTTCCCAGTCGAATGCCTTCTTGTCGGTCAGAATCTCGCCTTCCTTGGCCTTGACCTTCGCGTCGAGGTCTTTCTTGCGCACTCGGCGGTATCCTTCGAACTCGACGGACTTGAGCTTCGGGAACTCGGTGACAACGAAGGTGACCCGGATTCCGTCGGCAATCCGCGACGTCTCGGCTTCGACCTGGGAGAACAGGCCGAGCCCGTAGACCCGGCGGACTGCGTCCTCAATGCCGGTTCGCAGGCCGTTCGGAGTCAACGCCTGGCCGCGGTTGAGACCGGCGGTCCGAACGATCAGCACCGTATCGGCGGTCTGCGACCGGGCTGAAACGCCGAGTATGATGACTTTGTTGGTGTCGAGCTGGCCCACCTGGGCCAGCAACAGGGTGGCGAGCAGCGCTGTCACTGCTTCAGCGCCGGCGCCGGCTCGGCCATCTTCTCGGCAAAGACCAGCCGGTCGCCGTCGCGGTCAACCAGGACGACGGTGCTCTCCTTGAATCGGCCCTTGAGCAGCTCCTCGGCCAGGGGATCTTCCAGCAGCCGGCGCAGGGCCCGCTTAATCGGCCGGGCGCCGAATTGCGGGTCGAACCCTTCCTGCACGAGCAGTTCCTTGGCGTTCGTGGTCAGCTCTACCGTGAGCCGCTGCTCCTTCAGACGCTCGGACAGGTCGCGGAGCTGGATTTCGACGATTTCCTCCATCTGCTTCCGGTCGA
>CAZAKP010000212.1:0-4314 GCA_964485845.1 uncultured bacterium
GGCTTCTCCCCGCGCATCAGCGCGGCAAACCTTCTGCTCCGGTCACTGGAATGAGGATTCAAGGAGCCGAGTGTCCGGATGCTCGAAGCTCGGCGCCTCCGGTCCCGATGTTCCGTTCGGTACTTCTGACTTCTAGCATCTAGCTTCTAGCTTCTGACTTCGTCTGAGTGAAACGCTCTATCTCCAGCACCGCCGAGTGGGCATCGGGCGCGAACCCATCGGCCCCGATGTTGCGGGCGAACTGCGGCGTGACGGGCGCGCCGCCGACAAGCACCTTGACGCCCGGACGCAGCCCGGCTTTGTCCATCGCCTCGACGACCTTGCCCATTCTCGGCATAGTCGTGGTCATCAACGTTGAGACCGCGAGAACCGAAACGCCATTCTCCGCCGCCTTCACGAACTCGGGCAAGGGTACGTTCCGGCCGAGGTCCACCACCTCGAACCCGGCGGCCTGTACCATAACCTTCACGATGTTCTTGCCGATATCGTGAATGTCGCCCTGCACGACGCCGAGGGCTACCTTCCCCCGGCTCGCCACCGCCGACTCACCACTCTCCACTCTCGCCTTGAGTATCTCAAACCCCGCGTACATCGCCTTGGACGCGAGTAGCACTTCCGGGACGAAACACTCCTTGGCCGCGAACTTCTCTCCCATCCGGCGCATTCCCGCTGCCAAGCCTTGCGTGATGGCGTCCTGGGCGGAAAGCCCTCGAGCGAGCACCTGCCTGGCCAGTTCGGCCACGCGCTCGGGCTTCATTGCGGTAACCGCCTCGGCCAACTGAACAAACAGCTCTTCGGGGGGATTCACCCGCCTATGATACAGCGCTTTGCGGCCAGGGCAAATGCCGCCCGGCGAGGCGAGTTCGCCACCTGCGAGTCTCGCCTCGCCTGACCGGTTACTCTACAACCAGCTTGCGCACCGCCGACTCGTCCCCGGCTGTCAATCTGACCAGGTAGACCCCGCGGGCCGGTGGCCTTTCGGGATGCCAGCTAATGACGTGCCTGCCGCTCGGTGCGGTGCCTGCGGCGATCAGGCTTACCCGGCAGCCGGCCGCGTCGAACAGCTCCAAGCTGAAGCTCCGCGGCTCTTCGGACGAGAAACTGAGCGTAGTCGTCCTGTTCCGCCGTACGGGATCGGGCGAGATCACGAAAGCAACCCCGGGTGGTCCAAATCCACTCAGCTCCTCGACACCGGAACCCACTATTGTATGCACTCCCACTGACTCGGCCAGGGTCGTGTCGCCCAATGAACGGACGCGCAGCGACACGACTTCCTCACCTTGGGCCGTGTCGGTGTACACCGTGACTTTCGGGGTAGTGTCGCTACCATCAGCCGGAATCGTATCGTACCGCAAGACTCCGGGCTCCACGCACACACCGTTCACGCAGTAGACGGCTGCCCAGCCAGGCACAACCGAGACCACACGGCAGTCAAACTCAAAGACGTCGGATGTCGTTCCGGTGTTGGTGAGCGTGAGATGGAACTCCGCCACGTCATTGGGGGCGACCTGCCGCACAGTGTCGTCGCGCGGGGTGAACTCCAGTCCGTATCCAGCGGCACGACCCGCTACAACCGAGAGAACAACCGCCACGGTCAGCCCCACGGCACGACGACTGCGCACCGGCCTCATACCCATCAGTGTCTCCTTTCTGACTCGATCCTGCTCAAGGCGGCTGCCTGCAGTACCCGGCGCGTACCGTCGTCCTGGACAAAGGCAACAACCCCGAGCATGGGATGGCTCCAAGTCGGGTTCAGCCGAAATCCGTATTCCTTGACGACGGTGTCCCCGACCGTGAGATTCACCGGTTCGCCGTCGACAGCCGGCAGCATCTGCCGCATCACGTGCCGGAACACCGAGTCGGTCGCGCCCGGCAGATAGGCACGCACGCTGTCTTCCACCAGCACGACGAACAAACAGAGAGTATCTGCCGGCGTTGAGCTGACTCCGGTTGCCCAGACTGTCACTGTACCGGTGCTGTCTGTCAGTACCGCGTCGATACCCAATTGGGCTCCAGGCTCGACGGTTCGGGCAGCCGCAGTCTTTGCATGGAATGTCGGGTAATTGTACTCCGGCGCCGATGTCCAGACTACCGCACCCCCATCGAAGGTGGTCGCCGGCTCGCCGCCGGAGGTGTAGTAGAGATCCCGACGAGTCTCGGCGTAGACCGGGCTGAGCGTATCGCCGGCCACCCGCCGGTGGTAGGCAACGACGACCAGGCTGTCTCTGAAGTCGTCGGCCACGCTGTCCAGAGCCCGTGCCGCATAGGGGCAGTAGCCGCAGCGCATCCACGTGAAGAGCTCAGCGAGCACAACCCTGTTGGTCGGCCTGACCTCCAGCACCGGCGCGTCAGAACAGCCCGCAGCTGCGAACAACAAGCCCCAGGCCGCAAGCGCGAAGCCTGCGGCCCGGGACATGGAGTCTGGCTGAGGTGTACTCACCTACCGCGTTACAACGAGCTTGCTGACGGCGCCGCCGTCGCCTGATACCAGGCGGACGAAGTACGCGCCGGCACGAACCGCGCAGCCGTCGACGCCGGTCAGGTTCCACGACACGCGCCCGCCACCTGCCAGGTTGCGGCCCAGCCTTTGAATCAGACGTCCGTTCGCATCGTACACGGAGAGGTTCCCGGTAGTACCGGCCGGTACCTGGTAGTTCACGTGAGCCAATCCGCTGACCGGGCTGGCCGAAGGCGCCACGCGCCAGCCGGCGAGGGCCCGGTCTTCACTTACACCGAGCTTGGCTCCCGCCTCGACGTCGTCAATGTACCAGCCTTCGGCGGTGCCGCTGTAGTCGCTGATGAAACGAAAGCGCAGTTGCACGGTCTGGCCGCGGTACGCTCCCAGGCTCATGCTTTCCTGGTACCAGCCTCCGCTCGACCCGAAATCGCTGATCAGCGGCCACCAGAACTGCGAGCCGTTGGATATCTCGACGAGGCCGATTTCGCTGCCCATCTCATAGTACACCCAGTAGCTCAGCATGGTGTCGCTGTTGACGGTGAAGAACGGCGAGGTGAGGCGAGAGTCATTCTCGTTGGTGTACTGGCGGCTGGCTTCCACGCCGCAGTACCAGCTTGTGGTATCCGACTGAAAGGTGTAGCCCGTCTGGTGCCAGTTGTCTCGTATCCCGCCGTGCGTCCACTGACCGATGCCATGCTCCATGTTGTCCGCGAACCCGTAGGCTGTGGTTACGTTCAGCGGAAAGCTGAGGTCGGCCGTGGGCGCGCCGGTCGCCGTGACCTGCAGGTTCATCGTGGCCAAATGCGGGCTCGGGCAGCTTCCGTCCACGTGGATTTGAAACGGAGTCGTCGAATAGGCGATACCAGCGGCCGGCACCACAGGGTAGCTCGCGTTGGCAGTTGTGACCGTGATGTATGGATCCGACGTGGACAGCGTGGCGCTCACACCCAGGCCTTCGCCGCTACCCATGTTCCGCAGGCCGACGGTAAGATCGATGTCGCTGTTCGGGACCGGGTTCGCCGACTGATAGCCGTGGTACATAAGCGCGGGAACGTCGATGACGGCGATGCGCGCGCCCTGGTACATCTCCTTGGAGGAGTTATCCTGGACGAATACCACGAGGTCGCAGTGGCTCGCAACCCACGCCGCGTTGACCGTGAAGGCGCGGGTCTTGGTCAGCGAATCGCCGGCCGCTATCGTGACCGCCTCACCCGCCGAGTTGGGCAGCATGGCTCGTTCCACGTATTGCAGGCTGTCCATTCCCTGCCACGGGTAGTAGATGTGGCTCTCGGTAAGCACCGCGTGGAGTTGACCGCTGACCGAGCTGCTGCTGGTGTTGTGGATGTTGATGGTCAGGGTGCCGGTACGTCCGGTCGTATCATAGGCTACCGAGAGCACAATCGCCAACGGACTGACGACAGCCATGCGGGTACGGAAGTAGTTCAGGTAGGGGACGTACATCGTTCCGGTGTGCAGACCGCCGACGATCTTGTACGAACCATCCAGCACGACGGTTGGATACCCGGTGATCGAGTAGTAGCTCATCCGGGCCGCCGCGTCAGCCGTGTAGTAGGGGTCGCTCGCCGACGCGTGGTAGGCAATCGGGACCACCGAATCGTACGAGCGGAAATCGAGTTCCTCCATTCCCCGTGCTCCACCCGGGCAGTACGTGCACCAGGTGGCGGTGACGTCTTCGATCACCATTACCCGCTGGCTGGCTTGCATCGCCACCGGCACGAGCAGCACCAACGCCAGCACTGACAGACGTTTCATACAGACCTCCTTGACTTCGGACACTTGCGGACTCTGCGGGCTTGCCCTCTGCAGGCGCCCGCACCAACGAACAGCCGGCCTAG
>CAZAKP010000213.1:0-4268 GCA_964485845.1 uncultured bacterium
CGGCGGAGCAGTTCCTGCTGGGCACGCACGCGGCTGGTGATTTCGTAGGCAACGTCGAGCACGCCGATAACGGTCCCGGCCGGACCGAGAAGTGGCTGTTTGTTGATGTGGTACCAGGCGGCGTTGGGGCTCGTGCCGTCAGGCAGGGCGATTTCGAGTTCCGCCGGCTGGCCGCGTTCCATGACCTGCCGGTCGTGGGACGTGATCAGCGCGGAGATCTTGGAGTTGTAGAGTTCGAGGTCAGTCTTCCCGATGACCGAGTCGCCGGCATTCGGTCCCATCATCCGCATCGCGGCGGGATTAGCCAGCGTGTAGCGCAGGCTGTGGTCCTTGATCGTGACCGCGGTGCCCGGAGTATCGAGCAGCGCCTTCAGTTTCGCTTCGGCATCGCGCCAGGCCAGTTCGGCGCGCTTCCGCTGCGACACGTTGCGGATGATCGTCAGGACGCCGGTTTCGTGAGGGTAGATGGAGACCGCAAACCAGCCGGCGTACTTCTCCCGACCGTCCTGGTAAAAGCCTTCGTGGTACTGGGGAGTTCGATCAAGCAGTGCTTTCCGGAAGACGGGGCCAAAGCCGCTCTTTTCGAGATCAGGGTACACCTCCCAGAGTCGCTTGCCGACCGCCTCCGACGCGGCCACCCGGGTTTCGTGTTCAGCTCCCGGGCTCCAGTTACCGATTACCCACTCCTTGTCCATCGTGAACACGCCGTCACCGGTGCTGGCGACCATTGCATTGGCATTTCTCTGCCGGTCGTGCAGTTCGTCTTCGGTCCGGCGTGATTCAGTTATGTTGACAAGCAGCAGGTCGAAGACCCGCTTGCCGCCATACGTGCTGACCGAGCCACGGACGGCCAGCCAGTGCACGGCATTCGTCGTCATATGGACCACGCGGAATTGATAGACGTCGGGGTACGAGCCGGTCTTCCGGGCTGAAGCCTCGGTCGACTTCACCAGCTCGATATCCTCGGGGTGAATGCGGCTGAAGAAAGCCAGGTTGTCCACGACGATCGTGTCGCGCTTGATACCCCAGAATTCCTCTATCTCCGGGCTGATGGCAAGTATGTGTCCGTCCTCCGAGAACCGGGCGATGGCGTAGCCGCGCGCCGACTCAACCAGTGAGCGGTAGCGTTCTTCGCTCTCGCGCAGGGCCGTCTCCAGTTTGCGGCGCTGGAACTCGATATCGCGGGCATCGGCGCCCGGCGGGGGTTCTTCCGCGTACGTGGCCGGGGCGGCAGCGAAACGCCCGGCGTTGTCTTTAAGCTCCTGCTCCAGTTTCTTGAGTTCGGTCAGGTCTTCGTGCATCACGGCGATCCGCGTGACGTTGCCTTCACTATCCAGCAGCGGGAAGACGGTGGCGCGGAAACAGACCTTGCGCCCGGGAATGCCCGGCAGCCCGATTTCGGTCGGGTCATACCAGGTCGGTGGCGTTTCGACGCGAGTGCCGGCCAGGACGCGCCGCAACTGCGGTTCGAGCAGTCCGGCCCGCTTGAGCCCGCGTTCATCAAAGAGCGGGATTCCGGGCGGCGGGACCTTTCCGAGCAGACGCTCGGCCGCCTTGTTGCTGCGCAGTGGCGTTCCGTCAGGCGAGAACAGCTCGATGCTGACCGGACTGGAATCGGTAAAGCTGTCGAATGACGCGCCGGCGCGGCGTTCGGCCCGGTTTCGTTCGGCACCTTCGAATGATGCCTGCTCTTCGACATCGCGCCGCGGATCGCGGCCACGCGTCAGCATGGCTGCAAAGCCGAGCGGCATCAGCGCCAACCGGCCGGCGTCGCGACCGCGGCCGCGCGCCGCGACGCCGATCGCCACCAGCGCGGCCAGATACAGGATGGGTAGCATTCTGCCAATCGGAGATGTGCGAACCGTCATGCTGGAGTGGTGCTCAAGATATTTGATAAAGGGACAAGAGTCAAGGTCGGTCTTGGCCGGATACCGGGTGACTAGACAAGCCGGCGGTCAGAATCGAACTGACGACCTGCGGTTTACGAAACCGCTGCTCTACCGACTGAGCCACGCCGGCGCCGGTGCGATTGTAGCAGGCGTTCGTGGCGAGTCAAGCGAGTCGTGTGGGCGCGGCGGAAAACGGGTAACCCGGCCGGCGTGTTCTCATGCTTGCTTGCACCCCGCAATCGGGCCGCTACAATGCTAACGTGCAGATGCCGGAGAGGACAATCGCCGACCGCATCGGGCGCCGGATACGCGGTTCGCGCTCCCGCACGTACTGGCTGAGCGTGCTGGTGATGGCGGCGATCGGGGCAGCCGTCGTGATGCTGTGGCCGGCGCAGCAATTACGGCCCGGGCTGGCTCAGCCGGCGTTGCCGCGGCCCGACTTCCGCGTGGTCGACGTGACGGACCAGTCGACGAGCCGCGTGGAGCGTCTCAGCATCGCGGTTCTAGTCCGGCCGGGGATGCCGAACGATACACTGCGGGCGGTGCTCAATTGGGCGCTGTTTTCGACCCTTGACGAATACAACGGGCGGCGCAAACACCGGGTGCGGGTCATCTGGGCCTATGCGGTCGATGATTCCGCCCTGCCGCTCTCGCAGTGGCGAGCGATGGCGATATGGGCCGATTCGAAGCTGCCCGAATCCCTTCAGCCGGCGCATTCCGGCGGCGACGCGGTGTGGGCCGGGCCGGTTGAGTACGATTTCACCAACCCTCTTCTGTCGAACCAGTCGGTAAGGAGGTAGTCATGAGATGCGCTGTTTGGTCAGTCGTGGCCGGCCTGCTCTCTCTCGCGGCAGTGTGCTTCGGCTACGGCGGTTTTGAGGTAACCGGTGGGTTCGTTGACTTCGGACGGTTGAATCGGAAGCTTGATACCCTCAATCAGACGCCGATTCCTGAAGACACATTCGCGGGGGGCAGCGGCACGTTCAGCTACCGGATGCCGCTGTGGTGGTATGGAGGTCATGGCGGTTCGCAGGTCGGGCCCGTCACGCTCGGCGGGTTCGGCGCAGTCGCAGCGCGCGCCAACCACGCCGACTCGCTGGGAAGTGAACTGGCAGCGCTCCGGGCCGGTTTCGAGGTCGGATACCCCTATGTGCCGGTTGAGTGGTTCTGGCTCAGGGGCTGCCTCGAGCTTGGGGGAGCCAGTCTGGCGATCTACGCTCATTCGGTCGAGAACGGCGTGGTGCTCGGTAACTTCAGCGGCCGTGTGAAGCGGTGGTATTCATCCTGGACCGTCAGTGCTGCCCCTGGAGTCGAGGTAATGGGCATGTTACCGACCTTCCCGGGGTCATATGCCGGCTTGTTCATGAAAGCCAGCTATGTCTGGCCTTTTGCCGGGTCGCACTGGTTCGGAGACCAGCCACCGCCGGACTTCAGCCTTCGCGGATTCTATCTGCAGATTGGCGTCAGGTTCGGGAGGAGATTCCAACCCGTCGATGAATTTGAAGAGGAGTTGTACGAGCCCTGACGACATCGCGGCGAGGGAGTTCGCCTTTGTAAGTGGCTGATTGATGGTACATTAGGGGCAAGGCTGGCCGCCAGGCCGCATTCGTCAGAGACTATAAGCGGAGAGGCAACCTCGAGTCATTACGTCCGTCTAAACTAGAAACCAAAGTGAACGACACGATTGAAGCAGTAGTTGCCGAGCGACCAACCGGGGCAGATCTCAGCTTTGAGCGGCTGTATGAGATGTACCGCGGCCGCGTCTTCAGTACGGCCTACCGGATGCTATCGAACCGGGCGGATGCCGAGGACGTCACCCAGGACGTTTTCGTGAAGGTCTTCAAGAAACTGGGGTCATTCCGAGGCGAATCGGCGGTTTCGACCTGGATCTACCGGATTGCCGTAAACGCGTGCCTCGATTTCCGGCGTCGGCGCCGGCTGCGTCAGGCCGTGTCGCTGGATGACGGCATCGAGGTTGGCTCGACGCCCCTTAGTGTTGGCCGATTGATTGAGAGCACCCTGCCGCGGATGGCCGCCGGTTATCGTCAGGTCTTTGTGCTCCACGACATCCAGGGGCTGAAGCACGAGGAAATCGCCAGGATCCTCGGTATCACGGATGGCGCGAGCAAATCCCAGCTTCACCGCGCGCGCGCCTTTTTGCGGCGGGAGCTGGCGCCCTATCTTGAAGACAGACACTGGGTGAGGGGAGAGTAATTGGATCAACACTGTTCTCCAGAGATTCTGAGTGCCTACCTGGATGGCGACCTCGGGTCGGAAGCGGCGGGGACCACCGCCGAGCACCTTGCCGAGTGTCCGGTCTGCCGGCAGGCACTCGCGCAGGTTCGGACTATCCGCGACGCTGCCCCTGCCATGGAGCAG
>CAZAKP010000214.1:0-4233 GCA_964485845.1 uncultured bacterium
GCACGCCGACCATGCCGAGCGGGACCGTGAACATGATGATGAACGGGTCGAGGAAGGACTGGAACTGGGAGGCCATGACGACGTAAACGAGGAGGATGGCGAGGCCGAAGGCGAGCAGGAGGCCGCGGAAGGTGTTGGCCTGTTGTTCGACGTTGCCGCTCTGGGTGATGCTGAACCCGGCCGGCACGACGAGCTGGTTCGTCTTGCGGCTGATTTCGTCGGCCACGCTGCCGAGGTCCCGGCCGGTGACGTTGGCGGTGACGTCGACGAGCCGTTCCTGGTTCTTGCGGTCGATTTCGACCGGGCTGGTCGAGCGGGTGATGGTGGCGACATTGCCGAGCAATACGACATGGCCGCCGTTCGCGGCGAGGACGATGTTCTTTAGGTCTTCGGGGCTTGAGCGATATCTGGGGTCGAGCCGGACGACGATGTTGTACGCGTTTCCGGTGGCGGTGTCGCTGAAGGTGGAGACAGTGGTGCCGCTGATGCAGGCGCTGACCGCGTTGGCGACGTCGGAGGCGTCGATGCCGAGTACGCCCGCCTTTTCGCGGTCGATGTTCACCCGCAGTTCGGGCAGGTTGTCTTCGCGGCTGACCTGGACGTCGGTGGCGCCGGGCGTAGAACGGACGATGGCCGCCACCTGGGCCGCGAGGTTCGAGCCGGTGGCAAGGTCGTAGCCTTGAATCTGGACGTCGACCGGCGCGCCCGAGCCGAAGTTGAGGAGGAAGCGGAGGAACCCGCCGGCGTTGACGGTGGCGCTGGCGCCGGGCAGGCGCTGCACCAGCGGACGGATGGAGTTCGCAATCTGGAAGACCGAGCGGTGCCGACGGCTCGCGGGCACGAGCGTAACCTGGATGGAGCCGGCATGGCTGCCCGCGGCGCGGAACCCGCCGCCGCCGCTGCCGACGTCGGCAATCATCGTCTGGATTTCGGGTACGTTCCGCGTGAGGAGCGACTCGACCTGGGCGGCGAAGCGGCTGGTTTCTTCGACCCGGGTGCCGACCGGCAGGCGGATGGAGACCGAGAACTGGCTTTCGTCCTGGTCGGGGAAGAACTCGGTGCCGATGAACCGGAAGAGAACGGCGGAGAGGAGCGCGATGGCGGTGATGGAGAGAATGACGAGCCGCCGGCGCGCGAGCGTCCAGCGCAGGGCCCGCTCGTAGGCGGAGTCGAGCCGCTCGACCGCGTCGTGGAGGAAGGTGCGGAGGCGTTCGCCGGTGCGGGGCAGGAATCCCATTGCGGATAATCGGGTTACGTCCCGCTCGACTTCTCTTTCGGGCTCGAGCCACTGGTAGCACATGAGCGGGGTTACGGTCCGCGATACGAAGTAGGAGCCGAAGAGCGCAATCGCGATGGTGATGGTGAGCGGGACGAACATCAGCTTGGCGACGCCGGTGAGGAACACGACCGGGAGGAAGACGATGACCGTGGCAAGGGTGGAGACGAGGATCGGCGAGGCCACTTCCTGGGCCGCGTCGAGCGTCGCCTGCATCTTGGCGGGGCCGGGGACCGAAAGATCATCGGCGACGCGGGGACCCGGCGACGCGGCGACGTTGGGAATCTTTGGGGAAAACGGGGACAGTCCCCCGGAGCGCGGAGACGCGCGGTACAGTCCCCGTTTTCCCGCGTAGTGGCGGGAGCTGACTTCGAGCGCGACGATGGAGTCGTCGACGAGCCGGCCGACCGCAAGGGCCAGGCCGCCGAAGGTCATGATGTTCAGGGTCGAGTTGCCGAACCGGAAGTAGATGAAGGTGACCAGTATCGAGAGCGGTATCGCGACCGCGACGATGGAGGTGCCGCGGATGCTGCGGATGAATACGACGATGACGAGCATCGCGAGCAGCGCGCCGATGAGGGCTTCGCGGATCAGGCCGGAGGTGGTCTGGCGGATGTAGCGCGATTGGTCGGCCGATATCGAGAGCTGCACCGTCGGCGGCACGCCGGCAAGGTCGGGCAGCGCGGCCCGGACGCGGTCGACCACCGCGACCGTGTTCGCGTTCGCAAGCTTCTGCACCGGCAGGGTGACGCCGGGCTTGCCGTTGATGCGGACGATTTCGGTCTGTTCCTGGTAGCTGTCTTCGACTCTGCCGATGGCGCTGACGCGGATTGGGACTCCGTTCACAATCTTGACGACGATGTTTTCCATCGGCTGGACGACGTTGAACCGGCTCTGGGTTTTGAGCGCGTAGTCAAAGGGGCCGGACTTTAAGTCGCCCGAGGGCAGCGTGAGGTTGGAGTTGGCCACCGCGCTGAGCACTTCCTGTACCGATACGTTGAGCGCGAGCAGGCGGTTGCGGTCCATCGTGACGTGGATTTCGCGGACGCGGCCGCCCGACACCGGCGCCTGGGCCACGCCCGGCAGGTGTTCGATCTGGGGCTCGATGACGTTGGTGGCGAGGTCGTAGAGGTCGCGCTGGTCCATTTCGCCGAAGACGACGATGTTTGCAACCGGGCGGCTGGTGATGTCGAATCGCTGGACGATGGGCTGGTTGACGCCGTCCGGCATGTTGCGGGTCGCCCGGTTGACGCGCTGGATGATATCGACCATCGCCACGTCGGTGTTGGTGCCCCAGTCGAAGTAGACCTGCACCCGCGACAGCCCCTCACGGGTGGAGGATTGGATGTACTGCGCGTTGTTGACCGAGCTGACCGCGCGCTCGATGGGCACGGTTACGGTCTGTTCCATGTCGAGCGGGCTGGCCCCGGGAAACGTGGTCGAGACGCTGACCGTGGGAATGGTGATGTCGGGCAGCAGGTCAATCGGCAACTGGGTCAGGGAAACGACGCCGAGGATCACGACGGTGAGGGCGACCAGGAAGGTCGTTATCGGGTAGCGGAGCGCGATGCGGGTGAGCCACATGACCTAGGAGTTAGTTACCAATGACGAAGTCCTGATGACTAAGCAAGCACGAAGGAGGCAAAACCGGAGAAACGGGTTCCTTTGTTCCCTTCGCCTTGCTTTGTCCTTATCACTTTCCCCTTTGCCCTTCATCCTCGATTGTGACCGGGGAGGCGTCGCGGACGTACTGCTGACCAGTAGTGATCAGGGTTTCGCCATCGCTGAGGCCGGAGACGATCTCGACCCGCGAGCCCTGCTCGATACCGGTGTTGACTTCCTTTCGCCGCGCGGTGTCGTGCTGCACCAGGTAGACGAAGCTGCCGCCGGCGGCTTTAAGCACCGCGGCGATCGGCGCCGTGATGACGTCGGGATGCTGGTACAGGGACAGGTTGACGGTCGCGAACATGCCGGGTTTGAGCCGGTGCTCCGGGTTTGGGACGAATACCTCGACCGGCATGGTTCGGGTGGCGGGGTCAATCGCGCCGCTGGCCCGGCCGACGCGGCCCGCAAACGTGTCGCTCGGCAAGGCATCGGCTACGACCTGCGCGGCGGTGCCGACCGAGACCTGGGGAACGTCGCGTTCCATCACGTTGACCACGACCTTGACTGAGTCGAAGTCGGCCAGGGTGAAGAGCGCGGTTCCGTTTGAAACCAGCGCTCCCGCGTCGAGCAGGCGCGCCGTGACCGTGCCCGGGAACGGAGCGGTGACGTTGGCATAGCCGAGCCGGGCCTGGGCGGCCCGGTAGTTCGCCTCCGCCACTTTCATCGCCGCCTCGGCGTCGTCGAAGTCCTGCGACGATACGAGGCTGTCCGGCGCGAGCTGCCGGGCCCGCTCGTACGCGGCCCGGGCGGTCGCGAACGTGGCGGCGGCCTGCGCCGCCGTGAGCGCGAGTTCGGTGGTGTCGATGAGCGCCAGCGACTGGCCCGCCTGCACCTTGTCGCCGATATTGGCCCGGACGCGGTCAAGGGCGCCGGCGACCCTGGCCGCGATGCTCGCCGACTGAATCGCCAGCACGTCGCCGGTCGTCTGCAGGGCGTAGGTAACGGTATCGCGGGACGTGACCTCGACGCGCACGATCGAACCCGGCCGTCGCGGGCGGGCGCCCGACTTGCGCGTGGCGATGCGCAGGACGGCGACCGCCGCGAGGATGAGGACAACAATCGCCACGGTTCGGAATGTTCTGCTTCGCATCGCTGGATATTTCATCGGGGAGCCTTGGACTGCCAACTACTAATGGTACCGGCTGCAGCGGGCAGGGTCAAGGCGGCGAACGAAGGTGGCGGAGAGGGATAGGTTAGAGGTCAGAGTTCAGAGACCAGAATGCAGAGTGGGGGACACGGAGCGGACAGACAGCCGACGATGAACGCCGATGAACGCAGATGGCGGAGAGGGA
>CAZAKP010000215.1:0-4164 GCA_964485845.1 uncultured bacterium
ACGTTCGACATGGTGATGGACGACGCGCTGGCGACGCTCGGAAAGAAGCAGCGGCTCTACGTCGCGGACCGGGTACTTGGGGCTGACCCGGGCCACGCTCTGCCAGTGCGGGTGGTCACGGACCGGGCGCTCACCGTGCTTTTCGCCGACAACATGTTCCGGCCGGTTCCGCCCGACATCGGCAGGTCCTGCTTCGCCGCGCGGCCCTACACTCTCATCGTGCTTCCCTACGACAAGCTGGACCCCGCCCGCTATGCCGGCCGGCTCCGCACGTTCCCGAAAACCGGCAAGACGTCGGACATGGTCATCGCGATGGATATGGACCGCCGCATCGGCGTCGTCTACGGCTCGGCCTATTGCGGCAGCGTGAAGAAGCACATGTTCACGGTGATGAACTACCTGTTGCCGCTCGACGGTATACTATCACTCCACTGCTCGGCCAACGAGGGGAAGAACGACGACGTAGCCTTGCTGCTCGGGCTGTCCGGCACCGGCAAGACGACACTCTCAGCCGACCCGCGCCGCGCTCTGCTCGGCGACGATGAGCATTCCTGGGGCGACTCGGGCGTCGCCAACTTTGAGAACGGCTGCTACGCCAAGCTCATCAACCTGAGCCCGGTCAAAGAGCCGGACATCTACAAGGCATGCTTCCATGAAGCGCCTTACCTCGATCACGGGGCGATTGTTGAGAACGCAATGGTGTACCCGGACGGCCGGTTCGACCTGGATGACGACCGCTACACTTCCAACTCCCGCGGCTCCTACCCGCTGACTTTCCTGTCGAATATCAAGACTCCGCCGGTTGCGGGACATCCGAAGACGATCCTCTTCCTGACCGCGGACGCCAATGGTGTGCTGCCGCCGGTCGCGCGGCTCAGCCGCAACCAGGCGATGCTCTGGTTCCTGATGGGCTACACCTCGAAGCTTGCGGGTACCGAGACCGGCATCATTGACCCGAAGAGCACCTTCTCGCGCTTCTTCGGAGCGCCGTTCATGCCGCTCAACCCCGGCGTGTACGCGCGGATGCTCGGCGAAAAGCTGGACAAGCACGGAACCAAAGTCTATCTCGTGAACACCGGCTGGAGCGGCGGGCCCTATGGTGTCGGCAAGCGGATGGACATCAGTTTGACCCGGGAGATTGTGGAATCAGCTCTCAACGGGTCACTTGCCCGGGTCGAGTGCGTGTACGATCCGGTCCTTCACCTTGACATTCCCAAGAGCTGTCCGGGCGTGTCCGACCCGACCGTGCTCAACCCGCGCAACACCTGGGCGGACAAAGCCGCCTACGACGACCGCGCGAAGAAACTGGCGGCCCAGTTCTGCGCTCACTTCGACAAGGCCTACGGTATCAAGGGAATCGAAGCCGAAGTCGCGCGCGAGTGCCCGGGGAAGTAGGATGGCGACTGGCGACTAGCGACTTGCGACTGGAAGGAACCCAACGGTGGGCGAGGTCAAGAGCTATCAGGATCTAACGGTATGGCAGCACGCCATGGATCTGGCTAGTGCAGTATATGCTCTTACGAAGAGGTTACCGGACAGCGAGAAGTTCGGGCTGGTTTCCCAGATGCAGCGGGCCGCGGTGTCGGTTCCAGCCAACATCGCCGAAGGACATGGTTCCGGCCAAGGCAGGGTGTTCGTACGCTATCTGCTGATCAGCCGTGGTTCACTGATGGAGTTGGGGACCTACCTGGCGTTGATAGCCCGCCTCGGCCTGTGTCCGGAAAAGCTCCTCGGCGACGTCAAGGCCCAACACGAATGAGGTTGCGCGTATGCTGAATGCCTTGATCCGCAGCCTGCGCTCGCGCGACTCCGATTCGTGAGTCAGGCTGTTCCGACTCGTGTCTGCTCCAATCGCTAGTCGCCAGTCCCCAGTCGCTGGTTCCTAGTCCCTAGCCCCTTGCCGGTATACCTCTTCGGCGAGAAGAGCAGGGTAATCCCAAACACCACGCTCGACGTTACGATGATGACCGCACCGGCAGGCGCATCGGTCAGCCACGAAACCGCGAGACCCACAAGGCACGACAGCACTCCGAAGAATGCCGAGAGCAGGTACATCGTCTTCAGTCGGTAGGTCAGTTGGTACGCGGCCGACGGCGGATTGACGATGAGGCTGAAGATGAGCAAGCCCCCGATCGTGTTCAGGTTGGCAGTGATCGACAGTCCGCAGAGGACGAGCATCGCGAAGAAGAGCGCACGCTCCGGTATCCCGACCGACCGGGCGATCTCCCGGCTGTAAAGCACGGCCTGGATTTCTTTGTAGAACAATGCGAGGAAGAGGAACACGGCGACGGCGGCGCCAGCCATCAGGGCGAGGTCGCGCGCGGATACGAGCAGGATGCTTCCCCAGATGAGGCTGAGGGCACCGGCGCGAGAGCCGCGCATCAGGCCGATGGCGAGGAAGGCGAATCCGAGCACGGTCGAGAAGATGATGCCGAGCGAAACGTTGGGTTCGATGTCGGCACGTTCCGCCATCGGGCCGATGAGGAGCGATGCGGCCAGACAGAAGAGCGCCGCGGCAGCCAGCGGGCTGACCCCGAGCAGCAGCCCGGTGACGGCGCCGGCGAAGGCCGCATGCGACATCGCCACACCGACAAACGGTATGTTCATCATTACGACCCAGACTCCGACGACGCCGCATACCAGCCCGCCCAGCACCGCGGCCACGATTGGCTTAAGGAGAACGGCCAGCTCAGGCGGCATCGGCAAAGAGCTCGGCGGTCAGGCGCGGGTCGTCGAGCGCGGCGCGACCGCCGGAGTAGGTGACGCGGCCGTCCTTTACCGTGACGATTCGATTCGCGGCCGACGGCAGGTGGTCGAGCTGGTGAGTGACCATCAGTATCGTCAGTCTGAAGCGATTGAAGGCATCGACCACGAGGTCGCCAAACTCCCGCACCGCGCGCGGGTCGAGGTTTGACGTCGGCTCGTCGAGCAACAGTATCTCCGGTTCCTGCGTCAGGGCACGGGCGAGCGAGATCTTGCGCGCCTCGCCGCCTGATACTCGACCGACCGGGCGCTCGGTCAGGTGAGCTGTATGCGTGAGCTCCATCATTGCCAGAGCTCGTTCTCGGTCGGCTGAAGTCAGCCGGCGCAGGAGACCGGCGCGACCGCAACGGCCAACCAGCACGGCGTCTAGGCACGTGATGGGTGCGCGCGGATCGACGCGTTCCTGCTGCGCCACGTAACCGATCCTTCGGCGCAGCCTGGTGAAGCTCGCGCCAGTCGCCAACTCGCCGAGAACGTTGACCGTGCCGGCGCGGACGCGGCCGATGCCGTTGACAACGGTGAGGAGAGTCGTCTTGCCGGCGCCGTTCGGGCCAATGATGCCGCAGAAGTCACCTCGTCCGATGTCGAGGGAAACGTCGCGCAGGGCGACGTGCTCGCGGTAACCAACCGTTATCGAGCGGAGCGAGACGGCGGAGGTTGAGGTCAAGGTAGGTCCACGAATGAGCGGTCCCAAGCAACTCTGAATCCTGGTTTCTGGACTCTGACCTCTGAACTATCCATGTCCCCTGACCCCTAATCCCTAACCGCGCCTGTCCCAAGCGCCTGCGCCAGCGCAGCCGCGTTCTCCAGCAGCGCCTGTCGGTACGACCCATGCAGCGGGAAGTTGGTCAGTGTGACGTGCCTTGCCCTCAGCGCGTCGGCCAGGTGCGTGCCGACGTCGGGCCCGGATTGAAGATTGTCCACGACAAGGGTCACGTTTGAGTCGAGCGCGACCCGGGCCAGGCGGGTGAGTCCCTGCGCGGTGAAGTCCTCGGTGCGGCCATAGGTTGCGACGACCCGGAACCCCAGCCACCGGAGGAACGGAGCCTGCTGCTCGCTCGCGATGGTTGCCGGTAGATCCTTGAACGCCAGCATTGCCCGGGCCGCAGCGGCGGCGGAGTCGACCTCGGACTGGTAACGCGCGGCCGCGAGCCGATAGCTGTCGCTGCGCGCAGTGTCGAGTCCTGACAAAAGCGCCGCGATCTCGGCGGCGGCCTGTTTCTGCAGTTCCGGAATCATCCAGTTTCCCGGTGTTGTGAGTGTCACTTTCCTGGGGCCGGGCGTAAGGAGGGCTTTCTCCAGGGCCGGGTACCAGGCTTCCCAGCCGTGGTTGAGAATCAGCTTCGCGTTGTTGGCGGCGGCGATATCGGACGGTTTGAGGTCGAAGTGGCCGGGGCAGAG
>CAZAKP010000216.1:0-4142 GCA_964485845.1 uncultured bacterium
CCGAGGAGACCGGCGCGACCATCGACATCGAGGACGACGGCACGGTGACCATCGCTTCCAACAAGGCCGATTCGCTGAACGCGGCCAGGGAGTGGGTGGAGTCGCTCGTGGCCGAGGTCGAGGTCGGGAAGCTCTACGAGGGCACCGTGACCCGGCTGATGAACTTCGGCGCGTTCGTCGAGGTGCTGCCCGGCAAGGAAGGGCTGGTCCACATTTCCCAGCTCGGGCCGGAGCGGTACAACCGGGTCGAGGACGCGGTGCGCGAGGGCGACAAGGTGTGGGTCAAGGTCGTCGAGATTGACGATATGGGTCGCGTGAACCTGTCGCGGCGCAAGGCGATGGAGGAGCGCGGCGAGATCCCGATGTCCGACGACACCGGCATCGCCTCGCGTCCGCCGCGGCGCGGCGGACCGCCGCACCGGGGCCATGGTGACCGGCGCGACCGGCGCGGACCGAGGCGCTGAGCCGGACAAGCTGAGAAGGGGCAGGGGTCGAGCCGTGGCCGGCGCTTCGACCCCTGTTCTTCTAGAAAAGGACAAAGTGATAGGGACTAAGGACAAAACAACGAGGAAAGGGCAGAACCGGGTCGGCCTTTTCACTTTGGCCTTGCTTTGTCCTTTGCACTTTGTCCTTGTTACTTCTCCATGACTCAGCCCAACGATGTAAGCGGCGGCATTCAGACGACGACGCTGCCGTCCGGCCTCGTCGTGATCTCCGAGCGGCTGCCGTTCGTCCGGTCGGTCGCGCTCGGCGTCAGCTTTCTCACCGGCGGCCGCGACGACCCGCCGGGCAGAGGCGGCATTGCCCACATGCTGGAGCACATGGTCTTCCGCGGTACCAGGGACAAGGATGTGATCGCCATCAACATCGCGGCCGAGACGCACGGCGCCGAGCTGAACGCTTTCACCGACAAGGAGTCGACCTGTTTCTACGGCCGGTTCCCCAGTGACCAGTTCGGGCCAGTGACCGCGCTGCTCGCCGAGACGGTGAGCGGCCCGGCGTTCCGCCCCGAAGAGTTGGTGAAGGAGAAAGAAGTGGTCTCCGAGGAGATTCGGACCAACCAGGAAGACCCGGACACGCTGGCGATGAACCTGCTGTTCCGCGCTCTCTACGGCGACCACGGCATGGGTCGGCAGATAGTCGGCTCGCTCGAGTCGGTCGCCGGGCTTTCCGACGCCGACCTACGCGGGTTCTACTCAAACTCCTACGGACCGGGCTGCGGCGTGGCGGTCGGGGTCGGCGACGTCGAGCACGAGCAACTGGTCGCGGCGATGCAGAAACTGCTCAGCGGCCGCGAGGCCTGCCGCCCGCCAGCGCGCGCGGCCGCCCCGAGCCAGCCGCCGTGGGTGCTGGCTGAGACGAGGAAGGAGCTATCGCAGGTCTACCTCTGTGTGGCCAGGCCGGCGCTGGTCTACGCCGACCCGAGACGGCACGCGCTGAACGTGTTGAACATGGCGCTCGGCGGCGGCGTCTCGTCACGGTTGTTTCAGCGCTTGCGCGAGCAGGAGGCTCTGGTATATTCGGTGGGCAGTTTTGCCGAGCAGTACTCGGATTCGGGGCTGCTTGGCGTATACCTCGTCACCGACCACCGGAAGCTCGCACGGTGCGTAGCTTTGTTGCACGAGGAACTCGCGCGACTGCGTCGGGACCGGCTCAGCGACGAGGAGTTCGAGCGGGCCCGGAACATGACCAAGAGCTCGGTGCTCTTGGCCTTGGAGAGCCCGAGCACTCGGATGATGCGCTTGGCCCGGGCCTGGCAACTGCTCGGCCGGGTCGTGACCGTTGACGAGACCGTGGAGGCATATAACCGGCTGACTCGCTCCGACGTAGAGACCCTGCTGGACGAGCTGCTCGCCGGTGATTTCGAGTACTGCGGCGCGGCCGGGCCGCTTTCGGAAGAAGCAGTACGCAAGACGCTTGCCGCCTGACGAAGCCGGGATTCCCGAGCAGAGCGTCGGGCGCGAGGCGTACACGAGAGGAGTCGTGATGAGCGAAGTCAGGCTTTCCAGGCGCGCGGTTGAGATGCCGGCGTCGCCGATTCGGAGGCTGGTGCCGCTGGCCGACCGGGCCAAGGCACGCGGAATCAAGGTCTTTCACCTGAACATCGGCCAGCCGGATATTGAAACGCCGTCCGAGATGATGGACGGCTATCACCGGGTCGACATCAAGGTGCTCTCCTACGGGCCATCGCAGGGCCTCAAGGAGTACATCGAGGCCCTCGTCCGCTACTACGAGAGCGTCGGCATCAGAGTCGTGCCGGGCGACGTTATCGTTGCGACCGGCGGCAGCGAGGCGATCTCGTTCGCATTCGACGCGGTCGCCGACCCTGGCGACGAAGTCATCGTGCCCGAGCCATTCTACACCAACTATGCCGGGTTCGCCGCGACCGCATCGCTCAAACTCGCGCCGGTGACGTGTCTCGCCGAGACCGGCTTCGCTCTTCCCGGCCGGGACGAGTTCGAGAAGGCACTCACAAAGAAGACGCGGGCGGTAATCTATTCGAGCCCGGGCAACCCGACCGGCGCGGTCTACACCCGAAGCGAACTCGAGATGCTCGCGGGATTCTGCCGGGACCACGGCCTGTATCTCATCGGCGACGAGGCCTACCGCGAGTTCATCTACGACAAGGATACCCGGCACGTGAGCGTGATGAACCTGCCGGGAATCGAAAACCAGGCGATTCTCGTGGACAGCGTTTCGAAGCGCTACAGCGCCTGCGGGGCGCGGGTCGGCTGCCTCGTCAGCCGGAACAAGGACCTGATTGCGGCCGTGCTCAAGTTCGGCCAGGCGCGGCTCTGCCCGCCGACGGTTGACCAGCTCGCGGCGATGGCGGCGGTGAACGTGCCGGCGCGCTACTTCGAGGAGATGCGCCACGAGTACATGTGCCGCCGGGACGTGGTCTGCGCGGCGATAGGGAAGATACCCGGCGCGCTCTGCGTCAAACCGCGCGGCGCGTTCTACGTCGTCGCCAGGCTGCCGATCGACGACGGCGAGAAGTTCGCCACCTTCATGCTGAACGATTTCCAGCTCGACGGCGAAACGGTGATGGTCGCGCCGGCCGACGGGTTCTACGCGACGCCGGGTAAGGGCAAAGACGAAGTCAGGATTGCCTACGTGCTGAACTGCCTCGACCTCGACCGGGCGATGAAGCTGCTCGCGGCCGGGGTCGAAGCGTACAACCGCGGCAAATGACGAATGGCGAATGGCGAATGAGCGGACAGGAGCCGCCGGTTCTTCATTCGACACTCGACATTCGACACTCGACGTTCCTCATGGAGCCTGCTCCATGAAGATCTGTATGGTCTCCGACAACTACTATCCCTACGTCGGGGGCATTGCCGAGCACGTCCACTTCCTCGCGACTGAGCTCCGCAAGCGCGGCCACGTGGTCAAGGTGCTGACGGCCCACGTCGGCGGGCGGATGATGGAGTGCATGGATTCGACGCCGGACGAGGACCAGGTGAAGCGGATCGGCACCGGCTGGGTCGTGCGGTCGAACCGGTCTTTCGCCCGGGTCTCAGTCGCCTGGCGACCGGTGTTCCAGCTACGAAGGTACTTCAACGCGGAGCGGTTCGACGTTATTCACGTTCACGGCTCGCTAGCTCCGACGTTGCCGATGGCGGCGATCCAGGCATCGCGTACGCTCAACGTGGTGACTTTTCACGCCGGCCATGACCAGAGCCTCGGCTACGCGCTGTTCCGGTCCGAGCTCCGGCCCTACTTCAACGCGGTACAGGGCTTGATCGCCGTGTCGGCGACGGCGCGCGCGTCCTGCGCCAAGTATTTCCCCGGGCCCTACGAGATCATCCCGAACGGGATCGACCTGACCTTCTTTCGGCCCGACGCCGGCCGCGTGTCGGGCATCGACGACGGCCGGCCGCGGATTCTGTTCGTCGGCCGGTTCGAGCCCCGCAAGGGTCTTAAGCACCTGCTCTCGGCGATGCCGGAAATCGTCAAGTCCATACCGAATGTCGAGCTGGTCGTGGTCGGCACCGGTCTCCTCGGATATTCGTACCGGTCATATCTGCCGCCGGAGGTCCAGCAGCACGTGCGCTGGGCCGGGCTGGTGAAGAACGAGGAGCGGCCAAAGTACTACGCCAGTTGCGATGTCTACTGCTCGCCGGCAACCGGGCAGGAGAGCT
>CAZAKP010000217.1:0-4111 GCA_964485845.1 uncultured bacterium
GAGTTATCAGTATCAAGCGCGTGTCGAAGGTGATGAAGGGCGGCAAGCGCATGAGGCTTTCCGCATCGGTCGTCGTCGGCCACTGCCTTAACGCGGCCGTGATAGCGATAGCCCGCCCGGTCGAAAACTACCTGCTTGATACCGAGTTCCTTCGATTTGCCGGCGATCAGCTTGCCGACTTCCTTGGCCGCCTCGGTCCGCTTCAGCTTCTTCTCCCGGACCGCGGCTACCTGTGACGAAATCCCGGTCAGGACGCGGTTCCGGCTGTCATCAATCAGCATGGCGTAGATATAGAGGTTGCTGCGCTTGATGCAGAGCCGGGGACGTTCGGGTGTCCCGGCAATCCGCCGCCGGATGCTCATGTGTCTGCGCTGGCGCGTATGGCGAATCATTCCGTGAATACTAGTGAGAAACTCTCGGAAGTCAAGACTGTTGTCCGCTCGCTCTACGCCAGCGCGTCGGCCAGAATCCGGAATATCATCTCATCGTACGATATGCCGGCGTGCTCAGCTTCGGCCGGGAAATCCGAGATGTCGGTCAGACCGGGCAGCGTGTTTATCTCAAGGAAATACGGCAACTTGCCCTGCTTCACGACCAGGTCGACCCGCGAGAACCCGGAGCAGCCCATCAGCTTGTGCGCCTTCAGCGCCAGCTCCTTGATCTTGTCGGCGACCTTCGGGTCAAGCCGCGCCGGCAGCACGAACTCCGTCTCACCGCGCGTGTACTTGGCATCGTAGTCGTAGAACGCCTGCTGCCTCGGCACGAGCTCCAGGATCGGCAGCGGCTCCTCCACCAGGATGCCGACGGTGGCAATCATGCCCGGAACGAACTGCTCGAGCAGGATGTCGCCGAATCCCCGGCGCACGCGCTCACACCGCTCAACCGCTCCGCGCCGGCCTTCCAGCAACTCGATACCCACGCTTGAACCCTCGGCCCGGGGCTTGGCGATCATCGGGTAGCCGAACTGCTTCTCCGCTTCGGCCACGATCGCGGCCACGTCCGCGCCCGTCTCGATGACGAAGTACGGAGGCGTCGGTATGCCGACCCGCTCAAACAGCATCTTGGACACTACCTTGTCGATGCAGATTGCCGACGCCGTCACGCCCGAACCGGTGTACGGTACGCCGAGCAGGTCCAGGTAGCCCTGGATCGTCCCATCTTCGCCGGGCCGCCCGTGCAGGATAACGAACGCCAGGTCGATCTTCGCACGCTTGATCTGGTCGGTGAAGTTGCGGCTGATGTCCACACCAACCGCCTGGAAGCCCTGACCCTTCAGCGAGTTCAGGACTCGCTGCCCGGACAGGAGTGATATCTCACGCTCGCTCGACCAGCCGCCCATCAGCACGCCGATCTTCCGTTTACGCAAACGCCGGACGATGTCACTTCTGCTCATTCTCAACTCCTCGCTTTCGGCTTATTCCAAGCCACGTGCCTCGATTTCTGTCCTACAATCGTCACTCGTCAGAGTCTTCACCACTGACCGGTCTTGAGATACTCGTCGATCGAGTTCGCCGCCAGCCGGCCCGCACCCATCGCGAGTATCACGGTCGCCGCCCCGGTCACGATGTCGCCGCCCGCAAACACGCCCTTCTTTGACGTGCGGCCCGTCTTCGGGTCGGCCACCACGTTCCCGTGCTTCGCCGTTTCCAGCCCAGGCGTCGTCTGCGGAATCAGGGGATTCGGGCTGTTCCCGATGGCAACGACGACCGTATCCACCGGTATCTGGAACTCGCTGCCCTTGACCGGGACCGGCCGCCTTCTGCCGCTGGCATCGGACTCACCCAGCTCCATCCGCAGACACTCGACTGCCTTCACCCAGCCCTTGTCATCGGCGATGTACCGTATCGGGTTCGTGAGCAGGTTGAATTCGATGCCTTCCTGCTCGGCATGATGCACCTCGGCCGACCGCGCCGGCATCTCCTCGCGCGAACGCCGGTAGACGAGGATGGACTTGTCAGCGCCGAGCCGGAGTGCGGTCCGCGCCGAATCCATCGCCACGTTGCCGCCGCCGACCGTCACCACCCGCTTGCCCCGCACAATCGGCGTATCGTACTTCGGGAACAGGTAGGCCTTCATCAGGTTCGACCGCGTCAGATACTCGTTGGCCGAGTAGATGCCGAGCGAGTTCTCACCAGGAATACCCATGAACGACGGCTGGCCAGCCCCGGTGCCCACAAACACAGCATCGAACTCGTTCAGAAGCTCATCCACGCTCTTGAGCTTCCCGACCACGTGGTTGAGCTCCAGTTTCACGCCCATCGACGTCACGAAGCTCACTTCCCGCTCGACAATCGTCTTGGGCAGCCGGAACTCGGGGATGCCGTACACCAGCACGCCGCCCGGCTTGTGCAGCGCCTCGAACATGGTCACCGAATGGCCCATCTTGGCGCAGTCGCTCGCCACGGTCAGACCGGCCGGGCCTGCGCCCACGACTGCAACCTTCTTGCCGGTAGCCGGCTTCATCTCACACATCACGCACTCGCTCTGCTTGGCCTCCCAGTCGGCGATGAACCGTTCCAGGTTGCCGACTGCGACCGGCTCGTTCTTCTTGCCCAGCACGCACTGACCCTCGCACTGACTCTCCTGGGGGCAGACCCGGCCGCAGATTGCCGGCAGAGTGTTGGTCTGCTTCATTATCTTCATCGCTTCCCAGAAATTGCCCAGGGCAATCTGGCCGATGAAGCCCGGAATGTTGATGTTGACCGGGCACCCTTGAACGCAGCCCGGCTTCTTGCACGCAAGGCAGCGCTTCGCCTCTTCGACTGCCTCCTCGGGCGTGTACCCGTACGGGACTTCCTCGAAGTTATGCGCCCTAACCTTCGGGTCCTGCTCGCGCATCGGCGTCTTCTTCGGGCTCGGCTTAGGCATCCTGCCTCCTGTCCGTGGTCCGGTCCGTCATCTTGCAGTTTGCACTCTGCATTCTGCACTTTGACTTGGTCATCATCGGCAGGCTCCTTTTCCCCCGCAGCACCCGCCCTTGGCATGCGCCGACTCGAACATCTCCAGCGATTGCTTCTCCTCGGGCAGATAGGTCCGCAGTCGCGCCATCAGCAGGTCAAAGTCCACCTTGTGGCCATCGAACTCCGGCCCGTCCACGCACGCAAGCTTCGTCTCGCCACCGACCTCGACTCGACACACACCGCACATCCCGGTCGCATCCAGCATGATAGGATTGAGCGAAACCACTGTCGGTATCTTGTGCGGCTCGGTCACCTTCGACACCATCTTCATCATGATGACCGGCCCGACCGCAAACACGTGGGCAATCTTCTCACCGCGGGCAATCACCTGGTTCAACATGTCGGTCACGAATCCCTTGTTGCCGTTGGAGCCGTCGTCGGTGGCCACGATAAGCTCATCCGAAACCGCCCGCATCTCATCGGCCATCAGGATCAGGTCCTTGTTGCGGAATCCGATGATGGAAATGACCTTGTTCCCGGCCTGACGCAGAGCCCGGGCGACCGGCAGGATTTCGGGCGTGCCGACGCCGCCGCCGACGCAGACCACGGTCCCGAACTTCTCGATGTGCGAAGGCCGGCCCAGCGGGCCGATCAGGTCCAGAATGGAATCGCCCTCATTGAGCGTGCCGAGGAGCTTCGTCGACTTTCCTGCCTCCTGGAACACGATCACGAGGATGCCCTTATCCGGCATAGTATCCGCCACGGTCAATGGAATCCGCTCGCCCTCTTCGTTGACCCGCAGGACAACAAACTGCCCGGGCTGGGCCTTGCGCGCTATCTCTGCGGCATCCAGCTCGAACCGCTTGATGCCCGCAGAAAGCACCTGCTTCTTGAGAATCTTAGTCGTGACTCCTCCTCGAAATAGGGTTATGGCGCGAAAACGATGGCTGCAGCGGCCCGCGAGGGCCAAGGCCCGTCCCGCGGGCCACGGTCAAGGCTCGGGGACTTGGCTCCATCCGCAGCGCCGCAAGTATACTAATATCCGCAGCAAAGTCAAGGAACTGGGAAGGAAGCTGCCATGCCCGACCGGGCCAGTGGAAATCGACCCGCAGGTCTGGGAATGACCCGTAAGCCCTTGTACAACCGGAGATTACTCAGACGAACCAGTGAACCATTCTCAACCTTAACCTCGGTCTATGCCTCAACCTCGA
>CAZAKP010000218.1:0-4102 GCA_964485845.1 uncultured bacterium
CATCCCGTCCGCCGCGTGGATGATGTAGACGACCTTCCATTCGCAACCCTTGGCCGAGTGCATCGTGGAAAGCACCAGCCAGTCTTCGTCCTTGTGCGGCGGGCCGGCAAGGTCCGCGGTCGAGTTCGGCGGGTCGAGCGTCAGGTCCGAGATGAAGTTGGAACGGGACTTGTACCGCTGGGCCACCGCTTCCAGTTGCTCCAGGTCGCGCAGCCGCGGCTTCGGATTGTCGTAGAGCACCCTGACCAGCGGGTCATAGAACCGGCGCAGCCTTCCTACCTGCGCCGCAACCGGTAGCTCCTCCTTGCGCAGGTCCAGAAGCATCTGGGCAAGGCCGGAGTACTGCTCCCGCGCCGCGACCGGCATCGGGATGTCCTCGAGTTCGGCCAAGTCGTAGCTCCGCTCGGCCAAATCCGAGACGAACCGTTCGACCGTGCGCGGCCCCACGCCTTCGAACATCTCCAGCACCCGGAACCAGCTCATGTCGTCGCGCGGATTCTCGAGGATGCGCAGGAACGCCAGCAGGTCTTTCACGTGCGCGGCCTCGAGGAACTTCAGCCCGCCGTACTTGTGGAACGGGATATTGCGCCGGGTCAGCTCGATTTCGAGCTGGTCCGAATGGTGCCCGGCCCGGAACAGCACCGCCTGGTGCTGGAGCTTGATGCCCTGCTCCAGGTGTTCAAGTATCTGGTCGCAGACGACCTTCACCTGTTCGTCCTCGTCCCGGCAGGTAACGAGCACCGGCTTCTGCGCGCCTTTGCGCGTCGCGACAAGGTTCTTGGTGTAACGGTATCGCGCCGGCTTCATCACCGCGTTGCCCACGTCGAGGATGGGCTGAATCGAACGGTAGTTCTGCTCCAGCGTGATGACCGTCGCGCCCGGGAACTGCTTCGGGAAATCGAGGATGTTCTGGATGGTCGCGGCCCGGAACGAGTAAATGGCTTGGGCATCGTCGCCCACGACCGTGATGTTGTGGTTCTTCTGTCGCAGGCGCCGGAGAATCTCCGCCTGGATGATGTTCGTGTCCTGGTACTCGTCGACGAGGACGTGGTCAAACCGCGCGCTCATCGCGTCGGCGACCGCCGCGTCCTCCAGGGCATGGTTCCAGAACAACAGCAGGTCGTCGTAGTCAAGTACCTGGCGGGCTGCCTTCCGCTTCGCGTAGGTGTTGAAGATGGCGCGCAGCCCCTCTTCTGCCTGCTCGCACCACGGGTACTCCTTCTTGAGTACTGCTGGGAGCGGCTCGCGCGCGTTCACGACCCGCGAGTAGATGGCGCGGATGGTCGCCTTGCGCGGGAACCGCCTCTCCTTCGACGCGAAGCCCAGTTGAGCGCGAATCAGTCCCAGCATGTCGGCCGAATCCGACTCATCCATCACCGTGAAGTCGGGCTGCAGGCCGACGGCGCGTCCGTAGGTGCGAAGCAACCGGTTGGCCATCGAGTGAAACGTACCGCCCCAGACCTTGGACGCCTCCGGATGTCCGACCGCCCGTGCCCGGTTGAGCATCTCCTGCGCGGCCCGGCGCGTGAACGTCAGCAGCAGAATCCTGCCGCCGGGCACGCCCCGGCTGATGAGCCAGGCCACACGATAGGCCAAGGTGTTGGTCTTGCCCGTACCCGCGCCGGCGATGATGAGCAACGGCCCGATGTCGTGGACGACCGCGGCTCGCTGCTGCGGGTTGAGATGGCTGAGCCAGTCAGGGATGTCAGGCACGAACGAGTATACAGCAGACAGTGGACAGCATACAGGATGGCTGAAGGCACAGGCTGCGTGTCCTATCCCCGTCTACTGCCTACTACCTACTGCCTACTAGAGGCTCTTCCCGTAGATGCGCCAGGTACTGGGCCAGTAGCCGCAATTCCTTCTCAGCTTCGGAATCGCGGCCCGCGCAGCGGCGCGGAACTGGTATTGCCATTCGGCCGGGTAGTTGACGACCACGTGTCCCCGCCTTGGGACTAGAGCGAGCAACCGCGGCACGAAAGCTCCGAAGTCCGGCGGCCGGTCGAACAGGTTGACCGTCACGCCCGTGTGCCGCCGACGTTTCTCGACGTACCTCCGGCGCCGGACCATCACCGGCACGCCGTCGAGCGTGAATCCGGACTTGTCGACTTCCCTCCGGTGGGACGGAATCAGCCGCGAAGAGAACCAGCCCGGATGCTGGTGGAAGTATGTCTTGCGTCCGAGCGAGACAAAGTGGCCGAAGATATCACGGTATGGCTTCAGTCGCGGACACGCCACTCCCCTGGGCCTTCGCCAATAGACGTCGTCGGCATAGATGTCCTCGACTCGGAAACCGAGCTTCTCCATCACCCGGAAGGTCGGCGCCGGCTTCCGGTGGTCGAGCGTATTCAGCCCGGCCCAGGTCCGCCCTGCCGCCTTTGCCACGCGCAGTTGGGCGCGCGTGAACCTGGCGGCCGCGCCTTTGTTGCGGTACTCCGGGTCGACTCTCATCCCCCAGAGCCATGCATCGTCCGGGTCCAGGAACGCGACCGCGGAGAAGGCAACAATCCGGCCGCCTTCACGCCAGACGTGGCACTCACCGGGAAAGCCCCGCTTCGTGTGGACCTTGATGATCAGCTTGACGTAGAAGAAGTTCTCGCACTTGCGGGCGAATCGGGCGACATCAGGGAAGAACCCGGGCCGGTACTTCTCAAGCATTATTCACAGCCGGATTCGGGTCGCGCAGTCTCGACCGAGTCTCACTTCGCGCCGGCCAGTTCCTTCCATACTGGCAACGTCTGCTCCTCAAGTGCCCGCGCCGTGACGAGCGCGGCAATTTCCTTCTCGCGGTTCGCCTTGGACCACTGCCAGCCCGGCACAACGTTTCCCGGGCACGGCAGTTGCTCAAGCAGCGGTTCGAGCGTCTCGACCTCCTGCTGGTACAGCGCCGCCAAGCCGGCAGTCTTCGGCTTGAGCCCGGACATCTTCTGGGCCACGGTGTCGAGGTACTCGATGCCGGTCTGCCGGTCGGCAATCAGCCGCTGGTATGTCCAGTAGTTCGCCTGTATCACGTTCGACAGCCCGGCGCTGTCGAGCCTGGCGAAGTCATCGCCCCGCAGCCGCGCTATCCACTTGTCGAACGCGGCCAGACCGGAGAAGTACTCGCCGTACTTCTCGGCGGTCAGGTTCTCGGGTACGATGGCGAAGCCCTGCTTGATGCTCGCTTCCTCGTCCGGCACCCGGCCTTCCCGCTTCAGAATGGCAACCGCGAACGGGAACTTCTGCGCGACTTCAAATCCCTTCCGCTTGTCGAAGTAGGTGCGGCAGAGCAGCTCCTCGCCGTTCTTCTGGTACCCGAGGATAACGCCCCATTCCGGCATCTCAATCAAGTCAATTGCCAGCACCGGCATGCCGGCGTCGATGCTCTTCCGGATGGCCGCGACTATCTGCGGTTTGTTCTTGCCGTCGCTCGAGACGTGCAGCCACGTCGCCGAAAGCCCGCGCGCCTTCAGGGCTGCCGTGCCGGCGTCGTAGCCGCAGGTCGGGTCCGGCGAGCTCGGGCACCACGTATCGAAGAAGTGCGTGCGGAACGCCGCGCCCGAAACCCCGCACAACAACGTGTAACCCGAACGGTCGCCGAGCTTGTGCCCGATCGCCTCGAGCGCGCCCATGAAGCTGTTCATCGCGTTCCAGCTCAGGAGTGGCACGCCCTCAATCAACTTCGCGTCCGAATCGGGTGGCACGTCGCTCGCCCATTCCTTGATGTAGACGCCGAGCTTCCCCTTGGGCAACACGAAGCTCAGCTCTTTGTTCCCCCGCCGGAACGTCGCTACGACCGAATCCGTCTGCACTGCCGCCTGCGCTGTCTCCAACGCCGCGCGACAGCCCATCGGCTTACCGTCATAGCTTGCGACAGCGTCGCCAACCCGGATTCCAGCCTTGGCCGCGGGACCATCCGGCACCAAACCGGTGACCTCAAGCCAGTGACAAGGCTCGGACTGGGACACAACCACGTTCCCGGGAGCTTGGGAGCATGCCGGGCAATTCTGCGCCAGCGCCAACGCCGGCAACAGGCTGAAGGCAATAAACATGATTCTCATGCTTAATGTTCGCCTCGCAGTTGCCGGATGTCAAGAACCGGGTTAGAGCCGGGTTAGAGCCG
>CAZAKP010000219.1:0-4036 GCA_964485845.1 uncultured bacterium
TTCTCTGACAACGACTCGTTCCGGCGCTGGCTGACCGACGCCATCTTCGCCCTGACCTACAAGACTAGCGCGGCGTAGCCGCGCCGCCTGCACACATTCGGGTATCCAGGCAACGGTAGGGAAGTCGGCTGAGTCGCTGGGCCGTACTGCTCGGCTGATTCCCGAAGCGCGCCGAATACGGCCTACGGCTCACCGCTGATGGCGTCTCCGGGAACGGGAGTTTGCCACCAATCCCGCGGATTTGACACTTAGGCGGGGTTCGGTAGGCTGTCGGCTGCCGAAAGGAGCAAATGTGACACGAAGCGTTTTGTCTGCCGCCGCGCTGACCGGCCTCGTACTCTGCGGTGCCTGTAGTCTTCTGCGTGAGCCGTACCCGAAGCGACACGTGGACCTGTACTCGTACGCCGTGGTTACGAAGGGCGGGCTCTATGACCCCGGGCGGCTGGTTTCGTTCACTGCCGTGAAGACGGCAAGCCCCGGCAACTCGCGCCTGGCCGGCGACCGGTTCACCGACTTTCTCGGCGTCGCCGATTTCTCGTTCGGCTACGAGCTGGAGTACAATGATGAGAAATCCCAATTCCTGGAGGGCGTCAGGGTGGTGGCGACGGTTGAGTACAACGGGACGTACTACGCCGATACCGTTTCCGTTATCGCGCCTTTCTTTTACTACACTGGCCCGCACACGACCGACACGCTGAGAATAGCCTTGCCGGCGGATTAGTATCCGCGAAGTGTAGTTCGTAGTTCCAGGTTCGCAGTTCCCGGTTCCTCGTCCCCAGTCCTAACCAAGGCCGCCGGACACCGGCGCTGAGCCGGTGGTGGGCGTCTGATATCGTCAGAGGGGAGCCGTGGTCATAGAGATGACCACGGCAGAGCCGGCTCAAGAGCAGCCGGACAAGACGAAGGAGCTTCCGTTGGACCCGGACGCGTACATCGAACCCCTTTATTGAGGGTTGCCCGGCCTGCTGGCAGCCGCGGGAGCGGCGGGTCTCGATTGGAGAGGGGGTTGGTTGGCCCGGCGGTCTAGCTGTAGTTTTTCAGCATCTCGGAGAGGCTCGGGAGGTTCAGGATGCCGAGGCTTAGGAGGATGAGCCAGGCGATTGCGACGATGATGACGAGCGCGAATGAGACGATGATGAGGACTCCGGAGATGATGAAATAGGTCTTGAGCTGGCCGGTGAAGGCTTCGAGCGATGCCATGTCGCCTTTGTCGGCGTACTCGCCCGCCTTTGAGCCGGCTTTGGTGAGGACCACGCCCATCCAGATGGGCAGCCAGGCGACGACGATTCCGAAGATGGTGAGAACCTGGAGGCAGCCGGTGATGATGGTGATGATGCCCATGAACTTGGCCCAGCCGGCCATGCCTTTGGCGTTTTTGCGGGCCTGGGCGTCGGGTGAGGTTAGAAGAACTGAACTGGCTTCCATTTTGTCTCCTTTGTCGGTCCCTATAACGTAGAGGTTGGCGCCGGAAAGTCAAGAGCATGAGAGGATTAGGATAGTTCAGAGTTCAGAATGCAGAGACCAGAGTTCAGAGTTCGCGGAAGCGGAGAGGACATCCACAGATTACACAGATTGCGCAGATTGGGTCCAGAAACCAGAAACCAGAAACTAGAAACTAGAAACCAGCAACCAGAATGCAGAGTTGCGGAACGGAGGTCAGCCGCCGATGAACGCAGATGAGGGCGGGGTCGGATAGGTCAGAGTTCAGAATGCAGAGACCAGAGTTCAGAGTTCGCGGAACCGGAGAGGACATCCACAGATTACGCAGATTACGCAGATTCGGGCCCAGAAACCAGAAACTGTAAACCAGAAACCAGGGCCCCCACCTCTGACGCTGCCGGTTTGACTCTTTAGCCTCTGTGGGCTATAATTCGGAGGATCGGGGACAGTGACCGTTTTCGTTGGACGAGAGCGGTGACGTCCCGCGCAACCTGCTTGAGGAGAACATCATATGGCACATAAGAAGAGCGGCGGTTCAGGTAAGAACGGTCGGAACAGCCCCGGCCAGCGGCTGGGGATTAAGGCGTTCGGGTCCGAGCGCGTTACGACCGGCAGTATCATCGTCCGGCAGCGCGGCACGCGCATCCTGCCGGGCGCAAACGTGGGCCGGGCCAAGGACGATACTTTGTTCGCCCTGGTCGACGGTGAGGTGAGGTTCGAGCGCGCGAGCCGGGACAAGCGGCGCGTGGCGGTGGTGCCGAAAGCGTAAGGCGGTCCGGATAGTGCAGAATTCAGATACCAGAAACCAGAAGTCAGAAAGACCGGACATTCTTCATTGGCCTCAACGGCCCCTGTCTGACAGTGCTGGTATCTGCATTCTGAATTCTGGTTTGTCCGACTCCTCATCATGCGCATAAAGTGGCTCGGGCATTCCGCGTTTTTGCTCACGGCCTCGGACGGAACGAGGATAGTCACCGACCCTTACCGGCCGGACGGCGAGATTGCCTACGGCCGCATCACGGAACGCGCCGACTTTGTGACCGTGAGCCACAATCACTTCGACCATAATGACGTCGCCGGAGTGCCGGGAAGCCCCAGGGTCATCCGTTCGTCGGGAAGCCACAAGGCGGGGGGAGTGAGCATCTCCGGCTTCGATAGCTTTCACGACGATGTAGCCGGGATTCGACGCGGGAAGAACATCATCTTCGTGTTCGAGGACGGGGGTCTGCGCGTCGCCCACCTCGGCGACCTCGGGCATGTGCCGACCGAACAGGCTGGGGCCATCGGCAGGGTGGACGTCGCGCTGATTCCCATCGGCGGGTATTTCACCATCGACCCGGCGGGAGCGCAGCGGACGGCCGAACTGCTGCAGGCGCGGGTCGTCGTTCCCATGCACTACAAGACTGCGAAGTGCAGCCTGCCGATTGTCGGAGTGGAGGAGTTTACGCACGGGCGGGCGAACGTGAAGCGATTCGGGACCGAGGTGGAAGTTAGCGCCGACGGCCTGCCGACAGGGCCGGAGATATGGGTGCTGAAATATGCACTCTAGACATTGAAGATTGCAGATTGCAGATTGAAGATTGAAGGTTGCAGATCGGCGGTGAAGAACGGAGGTCAAGCATGAGAGAGATTCAGTTCGACACCATCAGGGATAAGGTTGCGCATACTTGCATCGAAGCGAACTGTCTGCTCGGTGACGATGTGGTGCAGTCCTTCAAGGACGGCCTCAAGGTGGAGGAGTCGCCCGCGGGCAAGGATATCCTGAACCAGTTGCTCGATAACGAGCAGATTGCCCGGAAGGAGATGATGCCCATCTGCCAGGATACGGGCTGGGCAGTTGTCTGGGTGGAACTGGGGTCGGGAGTGCGGGTGGTTGGCGGAGAGCTCTACGACGCCATCCAGCAGGGCGTGGCCAAGGGCTACAAGGACGGATACCTGCGTAAGTCCATCGTTGAGGACCCGCTACGAAGAAAGAACACCGGCACCAACACGCCGGCCATCATCTACACCGACATCGTGCCCGGCGACAAGCTGAAGATTGTGGTGCAGCCCAAGGGCGGCGGCAGCGAAAACATGTCCGAAGTTAAGATGCTCTCCGCCGCGGACGGTGCGGAGGGCATAGCGCGGTTCGTCCTCGACCGGGTCTGGAAGTCGCAGGCTAATCCGTGCCCGCCGGTGATTGTCGGCGTTGGCATCGGCGGCACCTTCGAGAAGTGCGCGATGCTCGCCAAGCACTCCCTCTTGAGGAAGATCGGGTCGACTCACCCCGACCCGTTCTACGCCAACATGGAGAGAGAGCTGCTCGAGCGCATCAACCGGCTGGGCATCGGGCCGCAGGGGCTCGGCGGCCGGGTGACGGCGCTCGCGGTCTTCATCGAGGCGTTTCCGTGCCACATCGCGACGATGCCCTGCGCCGTGAATATCAACTGCCACGCGGCGCGGCACCAGTCGTTCACGCTGTAGGAGGCGACATGGCAAAGAAGATTACCGCTCCTTTGACTGCCGAGACCGTAAAGGACCTGCACGCCGGAGACTCGGTCCTGATATCGGGGACCATCTACACCGGCCGCGACCTCGCTCACAAGCGGCTGACCGA
>CAZAKP010000220.1:0-4029 GCA_964485845.1 uncultured bacterium
CCGACGTTGGTGACCCTGACCGTTACGGAGCCGGGCAGCGTATCGTTGGCGTGGTTCTGGTCACCGGAAAGGGCGGTGGAGCAGCGCGTGGCATGGGTGCCGCGTTGCGTCGCGGTCCAGTTGGTGAATGACACCAGTACGGAGTCGCCGCCCGCGAGGTTTGAGACATTCTGGGTATTGGTGTAGAAGGAGCCGATCTTGAACGTGACCGGGAACGAGGCATTCGACGACCCGAAGTTCTTGACCCGGGCTTTCGGGGTGATGGTCGTGCCGGAGTCAACGGTGCCGGTCGGAGCGGTAATCTGGGTGACGCCGACGTCCGCGTGGATGATGCGGGCGCGGGCGTAGACGCCGACGTTGTAGTCCGGGATGGCTACCGGCGTGTCGCTTGATACGCCGGTAGCGTTCCACGCCAGGTGGGTGGCCGAGAAGTAGTTGATAGTGCCGGTCTTGGAGTCCGACACGTCGTCGATTGCGCGGACAAAGACCGTATCGGTCGTGTTGTTGGTGATGTAGGGTTCGCCTTCGGTCATGTCGAAGACGATGTTGTGATTCGGGAAAGCCTGGTCGGTTATCGGGAATCGCCACGTCCGGAAGTTCTTCTGCCAGTTCGGCGACGAGGGTCGGCCGACGCCGAGGCGAATGCCGATTTTGTCCCGGGCCGAGTGCGTTATCTTCACGCGGCCCAGCATGGTCGGCGAGTAGCCGATGAGGTCGTCGAGGTAGTACCCGGTTTGATGTGAGAGCACGGCGTTCCGGGCCGCGACGTACGACATCCAGCAGTAGCCGGACTGGCCCCAGTAGATGCCCCAGGAGTTGATAATCTTGAAGGCGCCCGGGCCGTCGTGGGTCGAGAGGGTATCATTGTAGCCGACGATGGTTATGGCGTGGCTGCCGCGGTCGCTGCCGCAGGTATCGGCCACGCAGTACTTGTAACCGAAGCTATCGACCCGGTCGAAGTTGTGGTAGACCTCGATGCCGATGACCGTCGTGTAGCCGCTGTCGATCCGGGCTTTTGCCTTGTTGATGCCGAGGGTGTCCTGCATCCAGAACCAGTGGGCGGAGTCGCCACGGTACGGAATGGCCCGGGCGTAGGCCGATTCGGAAGGCCAGGTCGTGCAGTCGTTCTGGTTGTAGGGGCAGTCGGCCACGGTCGCGCAGCCCTGGTCGGTGATGAGGGCGAAGGCGGTTGTAGTACTCGACCCCTGGTCGGCGCCGCCGTTGATCTGGTTATAAATGAACGCCGGGCTGAACTGGTGATTGGTGGTGGAGTCGCTCCAGTTGTGCTCGCGTTTCTCGTAATGGGTCTTCTGGTAGTACCCGACTGCCCACGCGGAACACGAGCCCTGCTGGCCCTGGTCTCCGACCGGCGGCATCTGGTTGGACAGGTCGGCGGACACGCTCAGGTGGCGGGGAGGCTCGGGAAGGAGTGTGTCCTGCACCATCCATGGAACCGTGCGCGGGTCCTCGCGAATCAGGCCGCAAGGATGCAACCCGGACAAAGTCGAATGTCGAGTGTCGAGTGACGAATGATTGCGGTCGGAAATCGGCTGCGCCCGGGCGGCGGCAATCAAGAGCGTCGCGGCGACAAGGACGAGAGAACGGGCGACGCGCTTGAATCTCATGCCGGCACTCCCAACCGGGGAGAGCAGATGGTCAACACCGAGGGTGGCAGCATGGATTTCAGCGGGGAGACGAACTCAACCGGCCGGCGGCGGTCCGAGCCCAGGGACACGTCATCATTTGATTTTACCGAGGCGGGCGGTGACGTCAAGCGGGCAGAACCGGCTGACATAAAAGCACGGTTATCAGTGTGCCGGCCGAGAATCGTCGCCCGGACGTTCTGAAACACGGGGCTCACGCGCGAAAGGGGCGGGACGACGACGTCCCGCCCCTCAAGAGTAATCTTCGGACTAGTTCAACTTCACCGTCTTGCGGGTGAGCGTGACATCATCGCTCTCGAACCGCCAGAAGTAAACGCCGGGCGCGACGCTGCGCCCCGCGTCGTCGCGGCCATCCCAGGATAGGGAGTAGAGGCCAGCGACTAGCGATTGGCGACCAGCGAGAGTCCGGACCAGGGAGCCGGTGACGGAGCGGACCGTGAGAGTTAGCCGAGTGCGGCGCGGGAGGCTGAAGCGGATTGTGGCCTGTCCTCGCATCGGGTCCGGCACCGGCCGTTCGAGCGCGAGGACGCGCGGTTGACCGGATTCGTCGGCGATGCCGGTGAAGATCCCGACGACAACCGAGTCCGCGATGGTGTCGTTGGCCGGGTTCATGTCGGTGGCAAGCAGCGTTGCGCCGACCGTCGGGAAGGTGCCGAGCGCGAGCGCGGTCCAGCCCGCGAAGTCAAGCGTGTCGCTCTTGCCGGCCCCGAGTATGACCGACACCGTATCCGCGTAGTCGGCGCCGACGGCGAACCGCACGGCGAGGGTCTCGGTGCGGTTGCCGATGTTCTTGATAACGGCCCGCGGCGCAATCGTGGCGCCGGAGTCGACCGTGTCCGGCGGCGCAAGCAGTTGGGTGCAGGCGATGTCGCGCACCCGCACAATCACGGAGCCGGTCTTCTTGTCGTTGCCCGGGCAGTAGTCGCCGCTGAGGAAAGTGGAGCAGCGGGTAGCGTTCACTCCGCGCACGGTCGCGGTCCACGGGGCGAAAGTCACCGTCGCCGAATCCCCGGGCGCCAGGCTGGTTACAGTCTGAGTGTCCGCATACGCGCCGATGCGGAAGACCGCCGAGAAGGATTCGGTGTTGATGCCATAATTCCTGACTCGGGCCTTCGGCGCAGTGGCCGAGCCCGAATCGACCAGGCCGGTGGGCGCGGTCAGCCAGTAGGCGCCGACATCATGGAGCTTGGGGATTCTGGCCCGGGCATAAACCGCCGAGTTGTAGTCCGGGATGCTGACCGGCGTATCCGAGGAGACGCCGGTAGTATTCCACGTCAGCTCCTGGGTCGAGAAGTAGTTGATGGTACCGGTCTTGGAGTCGGAGACATCGTCAGTACACCGTACGAAGACCGAATCGGTCTGGCCGCCGGTGATGAGCGGTTCGCCTTCGGTCATGTCGAAGACGATGTTGTGGTTGGGGAACGCCCGGTCGGTCTTCGCGGAGCGCCAGCTCCGGAAGTCCTTTACCCAGAGCTGGGATGAGACGGTGCCGACGCCGAGGCGGATGCCGATCTTATCACGCGCCGCGTGGGTAATCTTAACGCGACCGAGCATGGTCGGCGAGTAGCCGATAAGGTCGTCGAGGTAGAAACCGGCCTGGTTCGAGAGAACCGCATTTGTCGCCGCGGCGTAGGACATCCACCAGTATCCGGCCTGGCCCCAGCCCAGGCCCCATGAGTTGACCATCCGGAAGGCGCCCGGACCGTCGTGGGTGGAGATAGTATCGTTGTAACCGACAATCGTCACCGCGTGGCCGCCGCGGTTGCCGCCGTAGGTGTCGGCCACGCAATACTTGTAGCCGTAGTTCTGGATGTTGTCAAAGTTTGAGTAGACCGAAATGCCGATAACCGTGGTGTAGCCGCTGTCGATCCGGGCCTTCGCCTTCTCGATGCCGGCCGAGTCCTGCATCCAGAACCAGTGGGTGGCGCCGCCGCGGTACGGGATGGCGCGGGCATAGGCAGATTCGGAAGGCCACGTCGTGTAGTCGTTCTCGTTGTAGGGGCAGTCGGCCACAGTCGCGCAACCCTGGTCTGATATCAGCGCCAGAGCCTCCGAAAACCCGGCGCCCTGGTCGACGCCGCCGTTGAGCTGGTTATAGGCAAACGCCGCGCTGAACTGGTGATTGGTCGTGGAGTCGCTCCAGTTGTGCTCGCGCTTCTCGTACTGGGTCTTCTGATAATACGCGATGGCCCAGGCGGTGCAGGAACCCTGCTGGCCCTGGTCGCCGACCGGCGGCATCTGGTTGGACAGGTCGGCCGACACGCCCAGTCGGCCGGAACCGCCCGGGACGAGCTTATCCTGAACCATCCACGGAATCGTGCGCGGGTCTTCGCGAATCAGGCCGCACGGATGGAGCGGCTCGGCC
>CAZAKP010000221.1:0-4014 GCA_964485845.1 uncultured bacterium
TCGGCGATACTTCTCGACGTACTTCGCGGGATACTTCGCGACACGCAGCGCCGCGTGGAATGAATGATTAGGAGCGGACGTAAAGTCAGAGACCAGGTTGAGGTTGAGTGTACGCTCCATCTGGCGAAGCAGCATGCGACATAGTCTGAGACTCGACTGACGATACGTTCGCCAATATTTGCCTGCGAACCAGGCAACGCGAACGGCGCGCAGGGCGGGAATCCGGGGGCGACTGCGGGGGTCTAAACAGGTGTACCGGCGTTTGGCGCCGGGTTTTTCGGTAGAGGCATACCGGGAGGAAGCGATGATAGGACGGGCCTTTTTGGCGACGGTTCTGGCGCTGGCGGCCGTCGCGATGTCGTGTTCGAGTAAGTCCGCGCGCAATTATGGCAACGACCTTTTCGGCACTAACGAGGTGCCGCCGGTGACGACGAATGCGGCCGGCAACGTGTCGTTCACGCTGAGTAGCGATGAGACCAGCATGAGCTTTGTGCTCACGATAACCGAGCCGATCGACAGCGCGTTCGCGTCGCACATTCATCTGGGTGCGCCCGGCGTGAATGGCGACGTGGTCGTGCCGCTCTGGACCGGCGAGCAGGGGATGGGTTACACCGGGACGCTCCGAAGCGCCACCCTCACCAACGCCGACCTTACCGGCCCGATGGCCGGGAAGACGCTCGCGGCGCTCGCCGAATCGATCGACGCCGGTCATGTGTACGTAAACGTTCATACGAAGGCTCATCCTGCCGGGGAGATACGCGGTCAACTCCAGCAGGAGTAGCCAAGAGTACCCGCAAGCGAAGCAACCGAAAGAAGGAGCAGCAGCATGAAAAGAGCACTGATAGCGGCAACGCTGGCGCTGGTCGCGGCTTTGGCCGTGGCGCAGCCGGCGGCGATGCCCGGCCAGGGCAGGATGATGGGCACGCCCGGCATGATGTCGGATGCGCCGAAGATGCCGGAGATGACGGCCGAGCAATGGGCGAAGATGGATGCGGCCAAGACGAGTTTCCTGCGCACGGCCGGACCGCTCGAGACCGACCTCGCGGTGAAGAAGCTCGAGCTCGCCGCGCTCTGGCGGGCCGACAATATCGACTCGAAGAAGATCATGGCCAAGGTGAGCGACATCAGCGCGACCAAGGCAAAGCTCGACGCGGCCAAGGCCGACCGGATGGTCGCCATGTTCAACATCCTGACCCCGGACCAGCGTAAGTCCATGCGCTGGGGTATGCACGGTATGATGCAGCGGCGGATGATGCCGGGCATGATGATGCAGGGCTGCCCGATGATGGGCGGGATGGGCGGCGGGATGATGGGCGACGAGAGCGGCGCCATGATGAGCGATGCGATGTTGGGCATGGACGACACGGTGACCGAGCTCGAGACCGAGTAGCGAACCGGGTTCGCGCCGGTTCGCTTTGGTTTCCGGCCCCGGCCGATATCGACGCGCAGCTTTGCACCTCCGAGGTCGGGATGCTCGTCAAATATCTTGGGTCCGATGGCTGGAGTGCAAGCACGGGTTACCTGCGGACCGTTACTTGCTTGACCGTTACCGGCAGGGAAATAGAATCGACTGGTGAGAATTGATGGCCGCGGTTGCGACATGCGGCGCGTCGAACACCAGGGTCGAAAGATCGTGGGTAAAGGGTGAACGGGAGGCGTACGAAGAGCGGGAATGCTGCGAGCGAACTGAAGCCGGTTTTCCGCTCCCGCCACTCTGCATGTATCCCGGTCCGTTTCATTCCTTCGCCCGGATGGCTGGTTTGAGCGCTCAACGCCCGCGTCCCACTGCGCCTCGTGGGTCGCTCCCAAAGGCGTGGAGCGCTCTGTTTTTGTCCCTGGCGGCAGGCTTTTTCCTTTTGACCTGCCGCCAGGGAAGTTCCGCTCTGCGGAAGGAAACCCGGCTGATGATGGACACGTATGTGACCATCTCCGTCTTCGCGCCGGGCCCGGCGGCCGCGGCGGGGCTCGTCTCCGCGTTTGCCCGGCTCGAGCAGATTGACCACAAGTTCAATCACCTGGACAGCACGAGCCCGCTCTACGCGTTCAACGAGCGGAACGTGCCGATTACCGACCCGGAAATCATCGCCGTGCTCGCCCTGGCGCAGCGCATTAGCGCGCTCTCCGGCGGCGCCTTCGACGTGACGGTGGAACCGCTGGTTCGGCTTTGGGGCTTCTACGGCGGCTGCCCGGCGGTGCCGGCGCAGCGGCAGATTGACTCGTGCCTGAGGTTCGTCGGGTACGAGAACCTCGCCATCGCCGGCGGCCGCGTGACCAAAAGGAACCCCGCGACCCGCATCGACCTCGGTGGCATCGCCAAGGGCTTCGGGCTGGCCGAGGCCGCGCGAGTGCTGCGCCGGGCCGGAGTGGACTCCGCCCTCATCGACTTGGGCGGCGATGTCTACGCCATCGGCCGGAAGGGGAACCAGGACTGGAAGGTCGGAATCAGGAATCCGCGCGGGGACGGCGTGCTCGGCGTCGTTGCGCTGCGCAATCTGGCCGCGGTCACGTCCGGGGACTATGAGCGGTTCTTCTGGGGACCGCCTCCAGAATCGGCGAACGCCGAACGCCGAGGGTCGGACTTCGGAGCGCGGCCCTCGCACTCCCCGGACAGCGTCCGCTACTGTCACATCCTTGACCCGCACACCGGCTGGCCCGCGCGCGGCTTCTGCAGCACGACGGTATTGATGCGCGACCCCGTGCTCGCGCAGGGACTCTCCAAGGTGCTCTTCATTCTGGGGCCGGAGGCGCTGAAGCTCGGCGACAGCACCGAGCGTTTCGAGGCGCTACTAGTTACCGACAGCCTGCGGGCGATCGTGTCGGACGGGTTGGTCTTAAAGAAGGACCCGGTCCACTTTCCGCCGCTCGCGGGAGCGCCGTAGCGGGCCGGGTATGAAGAAGGCGGCGCCGGAGCGCCGCCCGTTTTCGACAAAAGCTAGGCTTTCAAGTACTTATCCGGACTGGCGGCGAAGTCGTCCCTGCAGCTCTCAGCGCAGAAGTAGTAAGTCTTTCCCTTATAGTCATAGCTGCAGGCGGCGTTTTCCTTGGTGACGACCATCCCGCATACCGGGTCCAGATTACCGGCTTTCTCTTCTTCAGTGTGCTTCATGGGCACCTCCGGACTATTCGACCCCGTCCGGACGCGCCAGGTTCACGCCGGCCGGTGTTCGGCCAGCCAGCGGCGGACCTCGGGCAGCCAGGCGGCCTTGATGTCGGCGGCGACCCAGCGGCCGAGAATCGTATCCCCGTCGGTGGCAACGACGAGCGGCGGGGTGTCGGTCCAGTCATACCAGGCGAAGTCGGCCAGGTTCTCGGGCGTGGCTCCGGCGCCCTCGACGTACCGGACCTCGGGCGAAACGCCCGCGCGGCTCAGAACCGCCTGTGCCTTTTTGCACAGCTCGCAGTTCTCACGGGCAAAAACCTGAAAGTTCAAATGTCCTCCATTGTCAATTGAGACTGTAAGGTACTACCGCGTCCCCGGAAATCAAGAGTCGCTACGACCGGGGGCGTCAACCCGGCCCGGCGGCAGTTTCGGCGCCCGGCGCTCTTGTATCCGCTTCTGCCTGAGAACCGATTTCGAGACAACCGGCGGAGCCTGTCAGTCTCTTGACACCGCCAATTTCAGCGACGGGGGATGGGGCGGGCGGACCCGGATAGGTCAGAGTTCAGAATCCAGAGACCAGAGTGCAGAGTTGCGGACCGCAAGGGAAACCACGGATGGACACAGAGGGGCGGACTCGGATAGGTCAGAGTTCAGAATCCAGAGACCAGAGTTCAGAAATGCGGACCGGAGGTCAGCCGCCGATGAACGCCGATGGACGCAGATGAGCGGACTCGGATAGGTCAGAGTTCAGAATCCAGAGACCAGAGTTCAGAGTTGCGGAACCGGAGCGAAGATCCACAGATTACGCAGATTACGCAGATTCGGGTCGAAGCGGAGTGGGAAACCACGGATGGACACCGATGGACACAGAGGGGCGGACTCGGATAGGTCAGAGTTCAGAATCCAGAGACCAG
>CAZAKP010000222.1:0-3993 GCA_964485845.1 uncultured bacterium
GGGATAATCACGCCCTGGGTGCCGGTCAGGCCCCGCGCCCGGCAGGCTTCAAAGAAGCCTTCGATCTTCCAGTTGACGCCGCCGATCGGCTGGACCTCCCCCTGCTGGTTGACCGAGCCGGTCACGGCCAGGTCCTGCCGGATGGGAAGGCCCGAAAGGTCCGAAAGCAGCGCGTAGACTTCGGTCGAGGAAGCCGAGTCGCCGTCGACGCCGCCGTAGGACTGCTCGAAGCAGATTGAGGCGGAGAGGACGAGCGGCTGCCGGCGCGCGAACTTCTGGCGCAGGTAGCCGGAAAGAATGTAAACGCCCTTGTCGTGGGTCGGGCCGGAAAGCTGGGCCTCGCGCTCGATGTTGATAATGCCGGCCGAGCCGACGCCGGTCTTGGCCGTAATCCGGGTCGGCAGGCCGAACGCGTACTCCCCGGTATCGTAGACCGCGAGGCCGTTCACCTGCCCGGGCTTGCTGCCGCGCACGTCGATGAAAATCGTTCCCTGCCGGATTGCCTCCTGCAGCTTCACCTCGGACAGCCGGACCCGGTCGCGGCGGCGGTCGATTGCCTGCTGCACGTGCTCGTAGCCGACCGTTTTCGCCCGGGCCTTGCCCGCCCAGTGATTCGCCTCGGTCAAAAGCTCGCTCACGACGTTGAACCGGGTCGAGAGCTTGTTCTGGCGGCCGGCGAGCCGGGCGCCGTACTCGATGACTGCCCGCACACCCGAGCGGTCGAATGGCCGGAGCTTCTCCTTCTGACACAAAGCCCTGATGACCTGCGTGTAATCGCCGACCGCGTCCTGGCTCAAGTCCATCACCCAGTCGAAGTCCGCCCGCACCTTGAAGACCTTCTTGAAATCCTCGTCGGCCCCGGCGAGCAGCGAGTAGATCTGCGGATCGCCGATCATGATCACCTTCAGGTCGATGGCCACCGGCTCGGGCTTCATGCCCGAGGCGCCGAACAGAGCCGAGTAAGGGTCGCCCGAGGTGATCTCGAGCCGGCGGTTGCGCAGAGTGCGCTTGAGCGTGGGCCAGACGCCGACTTCGAGCAGGGCGTCGAGCGCGTTGATAACGAGGAAGCCGTGGTCGGCGCGCAGCACCGAGCCGGCCTTGATCTTCGAGAAGTCGGTCCGCCACATCCCGGTCCGGTCCCAGACCCGCTCGATCGAGCCGAACAGGTTCTTGTAGTTCGGGTTCGTCTCGAAGATGACCGGCGCTGTCTTCGTGTCGGAGTTGTCCACCAGCACGTTCACGCGGAATTCAAGGAAAGGGTCGATCGGCAGCGGCGTCTCGCCTTCGGCCGGCGGCTTCTGGCGGAAGAAGTCGGGCCGGGTGAGGATCGCCTCCTTGACATCGGTCAGGTAGTCGTGAAGCGCCGCTGCGTCGGGGCACGGGTTGGCCTTGCTCTCTTTCGCAGTGTGGTTGGCCTTGGGCCGGCCGCAGCGCTCCTCGATGTCGGCGAGCCGCTCCTCGACCACCGGCCGGACGATGCTGTCGTCGAGCTGGGCCAGGCCGTCGCGGGCCTGCTTCTCCAGGTCGCGCACTTCCTTGTAGATGGTCGCGAGCTCGGCGGAGAGTTCCTGGTACCGCTTCTTCACTTCGTCGGCGCGTTCGGCGGTGAGCTTCCCGTCTTCGACCATGGCCGGCAGGGCGTCAATGCTCACCGGCTGCTTCTCGACAATCGGTGCCAGTTCGGGCCGCGACAGCGGCCCGGTCTGGACCAGGGCAAAACCCTCGGCGATGATGCGCTTCTCGAAGTCGCGCACGCGCGCCCCGCCCCGCTCCTTGAACCCGTCGACCAGCGCTGCCCGCCGCTGCGAGTAGGTGTCGCTCTCGAAGAGCATCGGGATGTTCTTCACCAGGAAGTCGATGAACTCGTCCATGTCGCGGCGGAACTGGTGCCCGTGCCCGGCGCGGAGCCGGAGCAGCCGCGGCTGGTCCGGGTCGCGGAAGTTGTTCACGTAGCACTTGTCGTCGAGTTCCCGGGGCCGGCCCCGGGTCGATTCGAGCAGGTTCTTGACCGTCGTGGTCCGGCCGGTGCCGACCGGGCCGGACACGAAGACGTTGTAGCCGACCGACTCGATTTCGAGCGCCATATTCAGCGCGTCGACCGCGCGCGGCTGGCCGATGATCCCCGTCGTCTCCGGCAGGTCGTCGGTCGTCTCGAACTTCAGGTGTTCAAGCCGGCAGGTCCAGACGAGTTTGTCCGGCGCGACTTCAAGCGCTTCGGGCTTGAGCGGGCTGACCTTTGCCGGAGCTGCGGCTGTCTTGCTGCGTTTCCCTGACTCTGACTTCTTGCTCTTCATGCTCGTAGCCTCCTCAAGCCGTGGCTATTCGCGGGTTGCTACCTTCAGACACTCAAACATCAGGAAAGGCACGTGGAACCGGCCGAGGTCACGGACCACATCGCCCACGGCCGCAACGTTCGCGAGCATCTTGTACACGTTGCCCGCAATCATCGTGTCTTTGACTCTGCCGGTGAGCTTTCCGTTCCCAACGTGGAAACCGGACGAGACGTTGACGGCGACGTCCCCGGCCAGCACGTTCGACTGGCCGCCGCCGATACAGTCGTGGACCAGGAGCCCCTGCTTGATGCCGGTGAGCACGTCCTCGAGCCGCGCATCACCGGGCGCGAGTTCGAGATTGCTCATGCCGGGCCGAGGCGGAGAGGAGTAGTCCCGAGCGGCCGAGCCGGTGGTCCGGGCACCGCAGGCGGCCGCGGTTGCCAGGTCGAACAGGAACCCGGTGAAGACACCACGGTCGAACAGGACGTTCCGGCGCCGGGGCACGCCCTCGCCGTCCGACGGAGCCGAGGCGATACCGAAGTCCCGCAATGCGTTGTCGGCGAGGACAATCTTCTCATCCAGCAACTTCTCGCCGACCTTGCCGATCAGCGGCGATGCGCCCTTCTCCAGTTGCTTGCCGTTCACACCGGTGACCAGCGGGTAGAGCAGGTCCGGCACCGCGGTCGGCATGAAGACCACCGGGTACGTTCCGGTTGCCAGCCGCGCGCGCGTCCGCGCCAGCACCGCCTTCTGCTCGATCCGGTCGGCCAGAAGGCCGATGGACGGCGCCGCGCCCGACGACAGGTTCTCGTACTCCGAAATCCAGACCAGCCCGTCGCTGACCAGAAGGCCGGTAACCGAAAGCTCAAGCGTCGCGCGCGAGAAACGGCGCCTCAGCCCGGCGCTGTTTGCCACGGCCCGCTCGCCATACTTGCGAACCAGGCTCACGTCCACTTTGATGGCCGGAACCCGTGCGCGTACCGCGTCCACCAGCTCTCTCGCCCACTCGATCATCTTCAAAGCCGGCAGCGCGATGACCCGGTTCTCAAATGTCTTGACTGCTGGCGCGGGACATGACCGAAAATCTCCTAGAGTTTCGGATCGTATCCCAAGCCGCGTCGGCCCGGGGAACTCGAAGCCGCATCGCTTCCCGAACTCGGCCGTATCGAACGCGGCCTGGACCAGCTCTCCGACCTTGTCCGGGTCGCTGCTCGAACTGAAACCCACCCGGCCGTCCTTCACGACCCGCAGGCCGTACCCGCGTTCAAGCCGGCTCTCCTGCGAATGGAACTCGTTCGCCCGGAACTCGACCGTTATCCGGTTCTCGTCGGACGAATAGACCTCTGCCTTCGCGCCCCGCGCCTCAGCTAGAGACAGAATCCGGTCTTCCATCGACTAACGCAGAAGGGATGAAGGATGAAGGAGGAAGGATGAAGAGCCGGTGTCCGTTTCCTCTTTCATCCTTTCCTGTTTCATCCTTTCCTATCTTCCTCCGATTACGACGTTCCGGATCAGGATGTGCGGCGATCCGAGCCCGACCGGCAGCGGCGACTGCCCGTTCTTGCCGCAGCCGCCGAGCCCGCCGAACATCACCAGGTCATCGCCAATCATCTTGATGTTCTTCAGTGTCTCGAACACATTGCCGGAAAGGATAACGTCGCGCATGAGCTTCGTCTGCCGGCCACGTTCAATCAGCCGCGCGTACTGGGACGAGAAGGTA
>CAZAKP010000223.1:0-3959 GCA_964485845.1 uncultured bacterium
TGTTCGCGCAGCAGCCCGAGGAGCGTCTCGACCGTGCTACTCATTCTGCTCCAAACCTGAAACCAAAAACCAGAAACCAAAAACTAGAAGCGAGACACCTGCAACCATGAACTAGTCCCTTGCCTTCGGGATGGGGAGTGAACGTGTGTCTATGAACAAGCGGAATGGTCGCCGAATGTGCCACTCCATGAAGCGATAGTCGTAGTCCCCCACCGTCCTGCCACGCATCAGCAGCTTGAAGATGGCCCCGTCACGTCCGTTGAAGCAGACCAGCCTGGGTCGCAAGCTGCCAGGCAGCAAGAAACCCAACGGCCCGCCGCGGACGAGGAGTTGATACACACGGCTCACGAGGCCGGCAACAACCCGCCAGATTGACTTCCACCGCCTGAGGACCCAGGCGACTAAGAGCCCGGTGCGACCACCAGGGATTGAACGGAGCCGCGAGCCGCGCTGTGCAGCCACAACCCGTCCCAGCAGGTTATCCGCAGCAAGGACTGCGGTGTCGAGCATTTGGTTGTTGTCCCCACGCGTCCGGATCTCGTCCCTCAGTCCTCCATCTCCCATCCTCCGTCTCGAAATGGAGATGACGCGGTGTACGATGTTGGTGTCATGCTCGGGGGACTCAAAACAGACAACATCACCGGCTCGTATCGGTCGATTGCCGTACGGTTCGACCCACAGCAGGTCCGGCTCGCGCAGGGTTGGGTTCATGCTCGGCCCAGTGTAGACAATGCGCCGCCGCCCATCGATTATCGCTGATTCGATTGAGAGAGATTCGCCCGACCAACCAGGACTGGTTGAAGTATGCGCATTGGGCAAGTCACATCCAACGTCTTGCGCCTGCGTCGTCGCGCTGTCCTTGGTCCTACTCACTCGACCCTGCATCTTCCGAGATTCGAGTCTTCTTCTCTAGTACGCCATTTCCTACATTCGAGCTTGATTCGGATTTCGGGTTTCGTCATTCGGATTTGCGTGGTACCGGCTTCTGAGTCTCGGCCTGATACCGCGCCGCCTGCACGGAGTAGAGCTTGGCATAGAGGCCGCCCCGGTCGAAGAGCTCCTGGTGGGTGCCGGACTCCGCGACCCGACCGCCGTCAAGGACATAGATGTAGTCGGCCATCTTCACGGTGGAGAAGCGATGGCTGATGAGCACTGCGCTTCTGCCCCGGATTGCGCGCCGAAAGTGTTCGAACACCTCGGCCTCGGCCAAAGGGTCGAGCGAACTGGTTGGTTCGTCCAGCACAACGAGTTCCGAATCACGCAGGAAGGCGCGCGCCAGAGCCACTTTCTGCCACTCGCCAATGCTCAGTTCTCGGCCCCGCTTGAACTGAAAGCCCAGCGGCGTGTCGTAGCCCTGCGGGAGTCTGCTGATGGCCGCATCGGCGCCGGAAAGCTCGGCAGCGCGAGTGATCCGACTGCGGTCGGGCTCTCGCTCCACGTCGCCCACCCAAATGTTCTCCCACGCGGTCATGCCATACTGGACATAGTCCTGGAGAATGACGCTGACTTTTCGGCGCCACTCAATCGGGTTTAGGCGCCGGAGGTCGGTGCCGTCGACGGTGATGCTGCCGGAGTCCGGGTCGTACAGGCGGCAGAGGAGTTTTACCAGCGTGGTCTTGCCTGAGCCGTTCGCACCAACCAGGGCAATAACCTGACCGGGAGCGATGCTCAGGTTGACCGCCTCGAGCACCGTGCGGGAATCGCTCGGGTAGGCGAAGTTCACGTCGTGGAATTCGACGCCCCGGTTGATTCGGGACGGGGCTGGGGCCGGATTTGTCGGGATTTGGACCCTGGGTTTCAGGTCCATGAACTTATAGAAGTTCGTAAGGAAGAGATTGTCTTCATAGAGCCCGGCCAGACCACTGAGGACAGTCGAGAATGAGCTGACCGCAAGTTGAAAGATCGAGTAGTACATCACAAGACTGCCGAGTGTCGTTTTGCCCTTGTAGGCCTGATAGGCAACGAAGGCGAGGGAGCCGAAGATGGCGGCCGAGGTCAAGGAACCTGCCAGCAGACCGGCGACTGTGCGCCGCCGGGACAACGTCAGTCTTGTCGCTCGCAGTTGCTGACGCAAAGCCTGGAATCGGTTCCGGAACAAAGACCCGAGGCTGAACAGGCGCAGTTCCTTCGCGAACCACGAGCCGGTCAGCATGAAGTGGTAGTACGATGCTTGCCGCTCCTTCTCGGTTTGCTCCAGCTCGAGACGATACTGGCGGCGAGCATAGAACGATTGCACCAACGCTCCCGGCAGGGCCACACAGAAGAGAGCTACCGCGACCAGGGGGTTGAAGGCAAGGAGCAGGCCCGCGACCCCGATCAGCGAAACCGAGCTTCGGCCAATGCTGACCAGCCGGTTGACAACGCCGATAGGGCGGGAACTGGCCTCGACCTGGGCGCGTTGCATGGTGTTGTAATAACTGGGATTCTCGTAGTACTCGAGGTCGACCGCGACCGACTGGCTGTGTACGATGTCGGTCACTTTGTCGGAAAAGACCATGGACTGGTACTGTCCGGCCAGGCCGGAGATCGAACCGAGCAGCGCTGAGACCAACGCGGCCGCGGCGGCGAGAATAACCCAGAAGAGAACCGGACGAAAGGCGGCGAGACCGGTCTGCAGCGTTACTGCGGCCTGCAGGGCATCAATCGTGCGCTTCATGAAATAGGGCGAAAGCAGCGGTATGAATCCCTGCACGATGACAAGGCCGAGATTCATGGCCGCCCAGCCCGGAGCGATGGTCCAGACGAGACGAAGCGCGCGGCCCAAGTGGAGACCCTGCTTCACGGTCTCGACCAGCCCCGGTCTAGTGTTGTCTTCTGGTTGAACGGTCATCAGCCGCTAGCAGTCTATCAATGCAGATGCATCGGGCAAGTCCTCTCAGTACCCCTGAGTCCGGCATGGAAGCCACCCAGGCACGCGCTGTCGGATAGGGAAAGCCGAGGCCAAGGTCGAGAAACGAATGCGTGCGGGATGGCGGATGTCCGTTTCACTCCGTTTTCGGGGCTTCATGCCATCCAGCTCGGAATCAGGGCCTCTCCGAAAAGCGGCATTGAAGCAGCGCAGGCACGCGCCAGAGATGGAGTCCCGGAGCCTAAGCAGAGGTTGAGCGCGAATGACGAGACACGAAATCAGACTTACGTCCCAAATGCAGGCGAAGGGAAGTGAATGATGGAGTCCGAAGCCCAGACCCGGTTGAAACAAGCAAGGAGGAGAATCGCCGGTCAGGCTCGGCGGCCCTGGTCCGACAGCGCGGACTCTGGGTCTTGTCATTGGCCATGCGATGTCCGGCTTTCGAACTTGCTACGTCTGCTATCGTGGCTCAAGGCGGGTTTCCAGAGCGTACGTTCGATCTGCTCTTCACTCGCCCGGACTGGAGGTGGCACGGGCCGCCCGCCTAAGTGCATCAACGACACCGTCTCACGTGAGGGTCGTGCAACTAGGTAATCCGAACCTTGTGCCGACCCCTGCGTGACATTAACACTATCCGGGCCCGAACACGTGTCTTCAGCCCAGTCCGACCTCTCGCGTCCTTCAGGCAGGCACGCTCGGCACCCGTTGCATGTCAACCATGGTCAGGGTGCGCACCCAAATCTGGCCTCCCGCGATAGGCGCAAGAAGCTGAGCCTGCTACCGGCAGCCCAGTTCTGTTTCTGCGTTCGAATCCTACGCCGGCGGCGCTTGGTTTCCTGACGAGGCGCACTCGTGTGCACTCATGCCTTCTGCAGAGCAGGCCAAGGACGCGGCGCCGCCGTCACCCAAGCAGGAAGACGCTCCGCTGCCACTTGGATGGCAGTCTAAGCTGGCAGTGTTGCCGTCGGCATAGCACTGTCCACCGCTTGCTCGGGTCGTGTCGCTCAGCCGCTCAGCCTTCGGTACTTCATATCGAACGCGATCGAGGCCTTCGGGCCTAGAGTCTGTTCGTTTTTCCATCTCGAACCTCCTTAGAATTCTTCTTCTGGTT
>CAZAKP010000224.1:0-3943 GCA_964485845.1 uncultured bacterium
ACGGCCTTGGCCACTTCCTTCATCGGCTCAGTACCCTCGCTCTTCTTCAGATTCGACAGCGCCATGTAAAGGGCGAAGAGCAGTGCGATTACTGCTCCGCCCGGCGCTATCCAGAATATCGGACTGATGCTCATCAAGGCTCCTTTTTGAGGTACAGCGAAATCCTGACCGGCTGGTGGTATCGTCTCATGCCGGCCCGCGTGTTGCGGGCGCTTAGTCTAGGCAACTGCGCGCCATTGTCAATATCCCGGCTCTCCCTTCAAGTTATGAGACGTGAAGCGCTTGACTTGGCAGGGGTCGGCATTATGCTCAACTCGGTCCCGATGAGCGGCGCGACTGAACCATCCAACAAGCTGCAGCAGCTTCGCGCCCGCGTGAACTCGGCCGCGACCCGGGCCGAACGGGTCGAGGCCACTCTGCTCCTTGCCGAAGAACTCTGGCTCGACGACCCGGTCACTGCCCGGCCTTTGCTTGAACAGGTCCTGGCCGAGGCCGATGCCGCCGGCCGAAGCCAGGATGGCGGAAGGGCGGCGTATCTACTGGGCGAGCTGCTGCGCCGGGCCGGCGACCTCGATGGCGCGGCGCGCTGCGCCGAAACGGTATTCAGAGTAGCAGATGCAACCGCCGACCGCCGCGCCCGTGCCAACGGGCTCAATCTCCTGGGCATCATCCACCGTGAGCGCAGCGAGTTTCAAGCCGCGCTCGACTGCTTCAAGGAAATACTGGAGATCTCCCGCCAAATCGGTTTCGAGCAGGGCGAACGGATCGCCCTGAACGGGCTCGGCGGCGTCTACGGTCTGCAGGGCGAATTTGACGGGGCGCTCGCCTACTATCATCTCAGCCTGGAAGCAAACACCCGGGCCGGACACATGCGCGGCCGGGCCGTCAGCCTGTACAACATCGGCTGGACCCTCGCCAACATGGGCCGCTGGACCGAGGCGACCGAGAATCTGCACCGGGCGATAGCGCTCTGTGAAGAGCATGGGTTCCCCGACCCGCTGGCCGCGGCCCGGATGGCGCTGGGTGAGCTCTCGCTTAAGCGGTCGGACTACGAAGCAGCCACGCTCATGTTCGGTACGGTGGTCGAAGATGAACGGGGAAAGCGGCATTCGGGACGTATGTACCGGGATGTGCTCTCCAGTCTGGGTTGGACCTATTTCCGCAACGGCGACCTGGCCCGGGCCGAGGAGGTCCTGAACGAGGCCGCCCGGCTGTGCGAGGCGGCAGGAGACCGCAGCGTGCTTGCCACCGTCTGCTGCCGGCGGGCCGAACTCGCGCTGGCCCGGGGATGGCTCGATACCGCGGGCGCACTGGCAGCTCAGGCCGAACTCTGCGCCAGTGACCTGAAGCTGACCGCCAAACAAGGCGAAGCCCTGCGCATCCAGGCATTGCTGGCAGCGGCGCGGGGTGACTCGGTCCAGTCGCTGGAGCTCTTCGGCCGGTCGGCGGCTACGCTGGAGCCGCTCGGCGACACGTTCGAACTCGCCCTCACCCGGCTCCAGCGCGGTCGTCAACTGGTGGAGGCACGTCGGTGGGAGGAAGCCCGCCAGCTGCTGCAGGACGCGGCCCGGACGTTCCGGCGACTCGCAGTTGTGGCCGAGGCCGACGAGGCGAACCGGCTGCTTTACCGGCTTGAGATGCGCACCGACCGCAATGCCGCCCTGCTCCAGGCGCTGCTGAGTATCACCGCACTTGGCCTGGCGCCGGAGCAGTTCATCGAACAGGTTCTCGCGGTGCTGTGCGACAACATGCGGTTCGAACGAGGCGCTGTACTTGTCGACGGCAGGCCGGTCGCGACCCTTGGCAACGCGGATGTATCAATTCCACCCGAAATCCCTGCCACCCCGTCACAAACCGACCTTGAGCTGCTGCTGGCGGTCAGGCAGGTTGAACATTTGGTCGGCCTTGTCCGGCTGCAGCGGCGGCTGCCGATCGAGGCTCGCGCCGACTCGGAGGTACTGGAAGTCGTATCCCGCACGCTGGCGCCTGCGCTGGCGAAACTGGGGGAGCTCAGGGCGATCGAGGCCGAAAGCACCCCGCCGATTCCGGGCCTGCGGTTCCGGGGCGTCGTTGGCCGCAACCGCGAGGTGCGCGACCTGCTCGGCCTGGTTGCGCGCATGGCCGCTGCCCCGGTCCCGGTTCTGATTCGCGGCGAGAGCGGCTCGGGCAAAGAGCTCATTGCCCGCGCTCTGCACGAATCGAGCCCGCGGGCCGACCATCACTTCGTCACGGTCAACTGCGCCGCGGTTCCGGAAAGCCTGCTCGAAGCCGAGTTCTTCGGCGTCGAGGCGGGCGCGGCCACCGGAGTTGCAGCGCGGCCGGGAAAGTTCGAGCAGGCCGGCAAAGGAACCATCTTCCTTGACGAAATCGGGGACATGAGTCCTGCCCTCCAGGCCAAACTGCTGCGGGCGATTGAAGAAAAGACAGTCACGCGCGTCGGCGGCACGAACGAAACACCAATAGAAGCCCGCGTTGTTGCGGCGACGAACATGGACCTTGACCTGCGCGAACGCCAGGGCCTGTTCCGGCGCGACCTCCTCTACCGGCTCAATACGGTTCAACTTCTCCTGCCGCCCCTGCGCCGGCGGCAGGGAGACGTGCCGCTGCTGACACAGTACTTCATCACTCGTTCGGCCCACGAATACGATCACCTGGTACGAAAGGCAGGTAACGACGTGCTGGCCCTGTTTGCCGCGCTCTCGTGGCCTGGCAACATCCGCCAGCTCCAGCATGTGGTCGAGCGAGCAGTCATAGTGGCATCCAGTGACACCATCCAAGTCGCAGACCTTCCGCTTGAACTGAGGCAGACGCGTTCAACTGCCGTTTCGCCGGCCCCGGTTCGGACGCGGGCCGAACAGCACCAGGCAGCGGCGGAAGGGGAACGGGCAATGCTGCTCGATGCCCTGGGTCGAGCGAACGGCGATGTACGCGAGGCCGCAAGGCTCGTCGGGTACAGCCGGGCGCAGTTCTATCGCCTACTAAAGAAACACCACATCAACAGCTAGGGTTGTCACCGAATCGGCAGTACTGATACGCCCGGTCTTTTATCGTTTTCAGTCTCATGCATGAGACTGAGTCTCGTCTGAGATACCAATCCGTTCAATTAGACAACTAACAGCAATACAACAAGTTAGATGCAGCCATTCAGTCTCGTTGATGAGACTGAGGTAATAATCACTGGATTGGCTGTTTCATCTAACTATCTGATAATCTGAGTTTTATCCCAAACAAAGGTGTCTGGCACGGCGAATGCCTAGAATTGTATTGTATGCTGGCGCAAGTCAAAGACTTTGTCGACGTAGGCGCTAGGGCTCGGGAGCTGGGTTGCCGGGTTCCGGTTAGGATAGCTCTCCTCCCCGGCAACTTCTCCGCGGCGACCGATGCCGGTGCGTTCTGCTATCATGCGGCAACTCCTTATGTGCGCTCAGCCTGGTGGAGTGTCGGACTCGAAGACGAAGGTCCGGAAGTACGCGGCATAGCATCAAGCGCGGCACATGGCCGGAATTCATCCGGAATCGTGGGTCGCGTCCCAAGCGGAATCCACTGCCCAGTCAGCGTGCTCGACCTGCTGCCCGCAGCGAACACCGAAAGCGCGAAGGTCCCCCTGGCAGTATTCTTTGGACTCAGCCTGCTCGATGGGCCGGCATGGTGCCTGGCCGTCGCGCTGGGCCTGGCCTCGTCCGTGCTTGCATCTCATCCCCGGTGCGTCGACCCCAGACAAGTCGGGTTCGACGCGGCAGTCCAGCGACCGGGAGGCGGCTGCGCCTGTCTCGAATACCGCGGCGATGCGTATGGACTGGTCGCGCTGGCCAGAGATGTACGGGGAATCTGGGCCGGCAAATGAATCGGCTTTGTCCGGTTGGCCTGTCTGTCCGAATGGATAGTCACGATATGCTACCATCAAAACGCGAGGAGGTACGATGAAAAAGAGCGTCCTGTTCGT
>CAZAKP010000225.1:0-3904 GCA_964485845.1 uncultured bacterium
AGTTCAGAGTTCAGAATTCAGAGACCAGAATGCAGAGTGGCGGACACGGAGCGGACAGACAGCCGCGGATGAACGCAGTCTGAGTCCGAAGCCAGAGCCATTCGCGGATTTGACACCCTGGTTCACCAGTTCTAGAATCCAGTTATGACCGTCCTGTTTCTGGCCTGCCTGCTGGCGCAGTCCGGAAGCGGAACGATCTTCGGCACAATAGCCGACGCTGCCGACAGCCAGGCTGTTGCCGGGGCCGCAGTCAATCTGTGGAGAAACGACTCCTGCGTGTCTCTTCGCACCGACTCTTTCGGCCACTACCGGGCGGTGGCGCCGGCCGGGCACTACCTCGTGATTGCCGGGGCAAGTGGCGGACGCGTTGCGGGCCGAGACATCGAGATCCAGACGGGGAAGGACGTGCGTGTGGACCTATGGGTCGCACCGCCGCGGCCTATTCCACGGACCACTCCGAGTCTTGAGGCTGTTCCAAGACTCGCCCCGATTGGAGGCGAGATCCGGCTGTACGAACACGGGGGTGATCTGGCCGACTTCGAGAGGATGCTGGCGATCACGCAGACTGGCGACAGCGTCCTCATCCGGTCCATCGGTCCGCGCCTGGGTAACAGATTTCGTGAGCCGATATGGGGCGGGCCCCGTACGAGGGAGGGCGTCATGCCCGTCGCCGAGTTCCTGGTGTTCTGGGACTCACTGGATCAACTCGGCTTCTGGCACCTGAAGGACCAGTACTCGGGCAAGGCCAGGATGCTTGTCGAGCTGAGAGGCAATGTGTCAGTCAGCTTCGTGCGGTTCGACGGGGAGAGAGTCAGCAAGAAGGTGAACTTTTCCGTTCCTGGAGCGTGCCCACCCGAGTTCGGGCGGGTGTACGACCTGATCTGGAGCATGGCCCGGTTCGCCCAGTTCGCGCCAGACAGTCTCAAGGGCACCCACTAGTCTCAATCCGCCACGCGGGTATTTCAGATTGCAGATTGCAGGTTGTAGATTGCAGGTTGACCGGCCCCTCCTGGTGAACGGCGGGAGCGCAGTGCAGATTGCAGAATGCAAATGTCAAAATGCAAAATGGCCCGAGGGGCAGGGACTCAGCCGGATGGCGGGGACTTGACTCTTACTTTGCCCGGTCTAACATGTCCGCGATGAAGTGCCTACTGCTTGCCCTGGGCCCGCTGCTGGTTCTTTGGCCCGCATTCGCGAATATTTACATCACCGGGCCAGAACCTGACAACAAGAGACGGACGCTCCTCGTGGAAGTACGAGAGGCTGGAACCGACTGTCCTCTGCAGGGCGCACTTGTCCGCGTTGCAGGAATAAGGAAGTCCGTGTTGACCGACTCGCTTGGCAGAGTTCGTCTCCCCGGCAAAGTAACCTTGTCACAGTCGGTAACTGCCGGTCTCGCCGGGTACAAGGACGGAGACGACTATCCCTGGTTGCAGTCCGCCGATACCGCTACGGCGCGTCTGGAACTCGTACCGACATCGCCGAGAGTCGTCACAGGGATTGCAGTGGACGGCGAGGGCATGCCGCTGCCCGGCGCGCGGGTCTGTATTGCGGACGACACTGTTGTGACAGATTCAATGGGTCGGTTCGCGCTCAGGCAGCCCCACGTCAGCCCGCTCGACGTGCAGGCTCTCTGTCCAGGGTTGCCCTGCTGTACTCGCGAGGTCCGGTTGTCAGGGCACGACTCGGTCGTGGTACGCGTAGCGCTATATGATTCTGCAGCTCGAGGCGAGATCGCTGGTCATGTATATGACAGTTGGACCGGGGGAGCCATCGTCAATGCCCTCGTCACGATTCGCGGTACTGAACTCACGACGAGAACCAATGCCACAGGCGACTACGCCTTTCTCAGTATGAGACCGGGGGACTATGTCGTCTCCTGCTTGGACAGACGCGGCGAGCTCAGTAGGAGGGTATCGGTTAAACCGAACCGGCCCGCAAAGTGCGATTTCCATCCATGGCCTGTGTACTAACGGAATCTGGGACAGGCATCCGATTCCGGGAGCTTGGGGGCGTCCTCGGAGGCATTTCAGATTGCAGGTTGTAGATTGAAGATTGTCCGGCCCCTGGCCGTTTGGCATCGGTGTGCATCGGTGGTTACAGAGGGTCACGGGTGGGCTTGACAGGCGGCCGGAACCGGCTGTAGAATTGCCGCGCATGCCCCCGCAGGCGGGGGGCAAAGGAGTGAGTATGCAGAAGCTGGCTGTGCTCGTTGCTTTGGCGTTCCTGGCGCCGTTGGCGCTGGGGATGACACCGGTGTTTAACGGCCCGGAGTTCATTCGCGACGCGGGCGTACCGATTGACGTCGGCTACTACGGCGCGCCGACGGTGACCGATTGGAACCGGGACGGGGCGAAGGACCTGGTGCTGGGGCAGTACGACCTGGGGAAGATTCGGCTGTATCTGAATCTGGGGCCGGATACCGCTCCGGACTTTAATGGTTACTCGTTCTTTAAATCCGGCGGGGTGGACATAAGTCTGCCTTACGGCTGATGTCAGGGGGCAACTCCACAGGTTGTGGATTGGAACTCGGACGGCGACGCCGACCTGGTTTCCGGGGACCGGAATGGGTACTTTAATGTGTGGGTGTGGCGCGAGAGTGCTTTCGAGGCGCACACTCAGTATCTCGCGACCGACTCGACACCAATCAATGTAGGCTATAATTCGTTCCCGGCGGTGCTGGATTGGAACGGCGATGGGAAGAAGGACCTGTTGCTGGGGTGCGAGAACGGGCAGGTGCTTTTGTGGCGGAACGTGGGCGAGGATACGTGGCCGATGTTTGAGTCGGCCGAGACGCTCGCTGCGGGCAGGGTTCCCCTGTATCAGTACCGGGTGAATCCGTTTGTCGTTGACCTGGATTGCGACGGCGTTCGCGACCTGGCCTGCGGCGACGGGAATGGCTACGTGCTTTTCTACCGCAATCTGGCCGGCGATTCGAACCCGGTGCTGACCGCGGGCGAGACGCTTCGGACTGCCGGGGGCGAGCCGGTGACGTCGGGCGGGACGGTTTATGGGTCGCGCTGTTGGTTCGGGTTCTGGGACGGCGATACGGTGCCGGACATTCTTTTGAGCGCGTATGACGGGACCGTGGAGCTCTTCCGCGGGACGTTCCCGGTGGGCGTGGAGGAGGGAAAGCCGGCGCCCGGGCGCCTCGCGCTACGTGCCCGGCCGAATCCTTTTGCCGGACGCGCGTTGATAGCCTTTGGTGCGGCGGGCGGGGCCGAGCTCGTTATTTGCGATAATCTCGGTCGAGTGGTGCGGCACCTGGGCGTTGTCCGCGGCGATGGCGAGCAGGCGTGGGATGGCAGCGACGACGCAGGCAGGAGAGTGAGCGTCGGCGTCTATGTCCTCAGGCTCGCCGGTTCCGGACAGGCTGCGACCGCGCGCATCGTCGTCGGCCGCTAGTACAGTCGCTTTTGTCGTCTTCCCGCCCGCGCCTGCGGGCGGGAGTTTTTTAAAGCCTACGTTGGTTCCGGGCCTGGAGTTTGCGTTTGAAGCGTTCTTCGAACACCGTGTAGAGGTTCGGGACGAAGAACAGGGTGAAGGCGGTGGAAACCGAGAGGCCGCCGATTACCGCGATTGCGAGCGGGGCCTGGGTGGATTCGCCGCCGAGGCCGAGCGCCATCGGTACCATACCGAGCACGGTGGTGAGCGTTGTCATCAGGATGGGCTTGAGCCGGGTGCGGCCGGCCGTGATTATCGCTTCGCGCAGTTCGAGGCCGTTGCGGCGGAGCCGGTTGGTGTAGTCGATTAAGAGGACGCCGTTTGAGACCACGACCCCGACCATGACGATGATGCCCTGGAACGAGGTGACCGAGAGGGTGGTGTTCGTGAGGAACAGGGCCCAGAGCACGCCGACCATGCCGAGCGGGACCGTGAACATGATGATGAACGGGTCGAGGAA
>CAZAKP010000226.1:0-3898 GCA_964485845.1 uncultured bacterium
CTAGGCCGATGTCTGCCCGTGTCAAACCACTTACGCTGCCCACGACCCGCACCGCTTGCTTGACACCCGTACCATCTCTAATATACTGACCACTCCGGCAGAAGCCCGCGTTTGTCATGGTTTCGGCCGGCCGGTTTCGCAGGACATAATCTAGTCTTTAACAGCGATTCTCCAAAGGAGGAGTCAGCAATGGCCGAAGAACAGCTATTCCAGCCACCGAAGGAGCTGGTTGAGAACTCCAACATCATGGCGTTCATGAAGAAGCACGGCATCAAGGACCTCGACGGTCTCTTGAAGCGAGCCGAGGATATCAACTGGTACTGGGGCGAAGTCGCCAAGGACCTGGAGTGGTTCAAGCCCTTCGACAAGGTGCTCGATGATTCGAACGCTCCGTTCTTCAAGTGGTTCGCGGGTGCCAGGTTCAACATCGTCCACAACTGCCTCGACCGGCACATGAAGACGGCGGTAAAGGACCGGGTCGCGTACATCTACGAACCGGAACCCACCGACCAGAAGGTCGAACGCTGGACCTACGCCATGCTGTATAAGGAAGTCAACAAGCTGGCGAACGCGATGAAGAAGCTCGGCGTCAAGAAGGGCGACCGGGTGATGATCTTCATGCCGATGGTGCCGCAGTGCCCCATCGCGATGCTGGCCTGCGCGAAGCTCGGGGCGATCCACTCGGTCGTCTTCTCCGGCTTCTCCTCCGCGTCGCTGCGCGACCGTGTCAACGACGCCGAGGCCAAGATTCTCATCACGACCGACGGCGGCTACCGCCGCGGCAAGGTCGTGGCGCTCAAGAACAACGCCGACCCGGGCCTGGCCGAGTGCCCGTCGATCAAGAACGTCATCGTCTACAAGCGCGCCGGCAATCCGGTCACAATGAAGCCGGGACGCGACCTCTGGTGGCACGAGATCACGGCCAACGAGTCCGACGAATGCCCGACCGAGCAGCTCAACGCCGATGACCCGTTGTACATGCTTTATACCTCGGGCACGACCGGGAAACCCAAGGGCATCGTCCACGTCCACGGCGGCTACGCGGTCGGCACCTCCTCAACCCTCAAGTTCGTGTTCGACATCAAGCCCAACGACATCTGGTGGTGCGCGGCCGACGTCGGCTGGGTTACCGGCCACTCCTACATTGTCTACGCTCCCCTGATGCTCGGCGCCACCTCGATCCTGTACGAAGGCGCGCCCGACTTCCCGGCTCCTGACCGCTGGTGGAACATCATCGCCCGCGAGAAGGTGACGATTCTCTACACTTCGCCCACCGCCATCCGGATGTTCATGCGGTTCGGTGAGGAATTCCCGAAGAAGCACGACCTGACCTCGCTTCGCCTGCTCGGCTCGGTCGGCGAGCCCATCAACCCCGAGGCGTGGCGCTGGTATCGAGCCAACATCGGCGCGGACAAGCTGCCGATCATGGACACGTGGTGGCAGACCGAAACCGGCAACTTCATGATATCGCCGCTGCCAATAACACCACTGAAGGCCGGCACCGCCACCCGCCCCCTGCCCGGCATCCTCGCCGATGTTGTCACCGGCGAAGGTAACCCGATCAAGCCGGGCGAGAACGGCTTCGCCGTGCTGCTCAAGCCCTGGCCGGCGATGCTGAGCACGCTGTACAAGGACCCCGAGCGATACAAGCAGGCTTACTGGTCGCGTTTCCCGGGAAAGTACCTGACCGGCGATTCCTGCACCAAAGACGCCGACGGCTACTTCTGGTTCCGCGGCCGTGCCGATGAGGTGCTGAACGTAGCCGGCCACCGCCTCGGTACTGCCGAAATCGAGTCCGCGCTCGTGGCGCACGCCGCGGTCGCCGAAGCGGCGGTCATCGGCGTACCCGATCCGATCAAGGGCGACGTGCCCAAGGCCTATGTATCCCTGAAGGTCGGCTTCGAGAAATCGGACGCCCTCAAAGACGAGCTGAAGAAGTGGGTCTCAACCGAAATCGGACCGATTGCCCGGCCCGATTCCATTGAGTTCCGCGACAAGCTCCCCAAGACGCGTTCGGGCAAGATCATGCGCCGGCTGCTCAAGGCCGAAGCCCTTGGCAAGGACGTCGGCGACGTCTCAACTCTCGACGAGTGAGGAACTGACGGCTACGGCCGACAGCTCACGACCGATAGAACAACTGCGGGGGCGCGGCTCGTCCGTGCCCCCGCCAGCTATCCGCGGGCAACGCCCGCGCCGCTAATCGAAGGAGGTTCACAGATGTCTGAGAATCGTACCTACAACCGCTGGCTCATCGTGCTGGGCGCGATACTGGTCCAGCTCTGTCTGGGCGCTATCTATGCCTGGAGCGTGTTCCGCAAGCCCATCGAGGGATGCTTCGGGTGCACTCCCAGCCAGGCATCGCTCCCGTTCTCTTTCGTCCTCATCTTCTTCGCCCTGGGCACCATCCTGGGCGGCCGTCTGCAGGACCGCTACGGCCCCAAGCTCATCGCCATTATCGGCGGTATTCTGCTCGGGCTCGGGATGATCCTCGCCAGCTTCGCGACTGCAAGCCTGACCCTGATGATTGTCGCATATGGAATCATCTCCGGCATCGGCATCGGGTTCGCGTATTCCTGTCCGATTGCCGCCGGCGTCAAATGGTTCCCGGACAAGCGCGGGCTCATCACCGGCCTCGCCGTCGCCGGATTCGGCGCGGGCAGTTTCTTCTTCGCCCCTCTGGCCAGCGGTCTCATCGGCGGTACTCCCTACAACCTGCTTGGCGCCAGCCTCTTCCCTCTTCCCTCAATCGGCGTGTTCGGCACTTTTCGCGTCCTCGGCATCGCCTACATCATTATCGTCATCATCGGCGCCCTGTTCCTGCGCAATCCTCCGCCGGGCTACTGCCCGGCTAACTGGACTCCGCCGGCTGCCAAACCCGGCTGCGCCCCGGCCTTCACCGCGACGCCTGGCCAGATGCTCTCGACCTGGCAGTTCTGGGTTGTCTGGCTGCTCTACCTCGCGGGCGCCGGCACCGGCCTGATGATTATCGGCCAGACCTCGCCCATCGCCCAGGAAGTAGCCCACTACCCGCTCGCGACGGCCACGCTTGGCGTCGGCATCCTCGCCATCTTCAACGCCATCGGCCGCATCCTCTGGGGTCGTGTATCCGACGCGCTGGGCCGGACCCGCACGCTCTTCATTATCTACCTGGTCAACGGCCTCGCCGTGCTCGGCTACTTCCTCATCCCGGCCGCGCCCTGGTACTTCTGGTTCGGCATCGCGCTCGTCGGGGCCACCTTCGGCGGCTACCTCGCCATCTACCCGGCGCTGACCGCCGACTTCTACGGCACGAAGTTCTCGGGCGTAAACTACGGCTTCGTCTTCATGGCCTACGGCGTCGGCGGCCTTTTGAGCAACATCCTTGCGCCGAAGGTGAAAGAGCTGTCCGGCAACTACAACCTGGCCTTCATCATCGCGGGCGTTCTTTGCATCATCGCCGCCATCGTTATTAACTTCGTGAAGCCCCCGGTTCCGAAGACCGCACCGGCGGCCTGAGCATAAAGGAGATTCAGCATGAAGAAACTATCCCAGCCCGAAATCGACCAGCTCCTCGCCAAGGCCAAAAAGCCCGCGGCCGACGCGATGCTGCTTCACCCCTTCTACAAAGGCAAATACCAGGTCACGCCCAAGTGCTGCATCCGCGACTTCCAGGACTTCGCCATCTGGTACACGCCCGGCGTAGCCGCACCCTGTAAGGACATCCAGGCCCACCCGGAAAAGTCCTTCGAGCACACCAACCGCGCCAACACCATCTGCGTGCTCACCGACGGCACCCGCGTCCTCGGCCTGGGCGACATCGGGCCCGAGGCCTCGATGCCGGTGATGGAAGGCAAGGCCATCCTCTTCAAGTACCTGGGCGGGGTGGATGCGTTCCCGATCGCCCTCGCGACCAAGGACC
>CAZAKP010000227.1:0-3886 GCA_964485845.1 uncultured bacterium
GTGGAGCCCGGACTGCTCGAACTCGTGTCCTACATGCTCGCGCCGTCGCTTGCCAGACTGGCCGAACTCGATACGGTCGAGGCCCGGCGGGTGCCGGATATACCCGGGCTGCGTTACCGCGGCCTGGTGGGAAGCAACCGCGAGGTGCTCGAACTCATGGCCCTGGTTCCGCGCGTGGCGGCGGCCGGCGTCCCGGTGCTGGTGCGCGGCGAGAGCGGCTCGGGCAAGGAACTCATCGCCCGGGCCCTGCACGAATCCGGCCCGCGCGCCGACCGACCGTTCATCACCGTGAACTGCGCGGCAGTGCCCGAAAGCCTGCTCGAGGCCGAGTTCTTCGGGGTCGAAGCGGGCACGGCCACCGGGGTTGTGGCGCGGCTCGGCAAGTTCGAACTGGCCGAAAGCGGCACCATCTTCCTCGACGAGATCGGCGACATGAGCCCGGCCCTGCAGGCCAAACTGCTCCGGGCCATCGAAGAAGGAACGGTCACGCGCGTGGGCGGGTCGCGGGAGACGAAGGTCGAAGTCCGGGTCATCGCCGCCACCAACATGGACCTCGACCTCCGTGAGCGCCAGGGCCTGTTCCGCCGCGACCTGCTCTACCGCCTGAACACGGTCCAGTTCGTGCTGCCGCCGCTTCGCCAGCGCCGCGACGACGTGCCGGCCCTTACCCAGTACTTCATCGCCCGCAGCGCCCAGAAGTACGGCCGCAACGTGCGCCAGGCAAGCCCGGACGTTCTCGTTCTGCTTGCCGAATTCCACTGGCCCGGGAACATCCGGCAGCTACATCACGTAATCGAGAGGGCTGTAATCCTCGCCGACGGCGACACGCTCCGGATTGTCGACCTGCCCCCTGAAGTAAGACAGACCGCGCCGGCGCCGGCTGCCCCACCGGCTCCGGCCACGCGCGACGACCGGCGCAAAGTGACGGCCGAAGCCGAAAAGGCGATGCTGGTCGAAGCGCTCAACCGGGCACAGGGCAGAGCCACCGTGGCTGCAGAACTCATCGGGTACAGTCGCACGCACTTCTACCGCCTGCTCCAGAAACACAACATAGCTCGTCCCAAATAGCCATATTCGTCCCATTAATGGGATAATAGTTAACTATTTATAAAACAAGAACATATCCTCATTCCGCCTCATTCGAATGTCTCATTTGGTGAGACATAATTCTATGACAATAGCCTGGCCATTTGTGCTAACGATTTGGTATGCAGTGACTTACGTGAATGAGACTCCGCAGGCACAATCCTTGCTCTGAAGACCGTCGGGCGGAGCATAAAACTAGCGAGGCGACCGGGCTGGGGCGTCAACAATGACGGGTGATTATGGTCGCCGAACATTCGGGACACCGTGGTGGGCCAGAGACTGAGAGACCGAGCCGGTTTCTGTGCGCGAAAGGAAAGCGGGGGTGCGGAGGTTACACCGCACCCCCGCGCTTGTTTGCACAAAGAGTCGAGACCGTGGAATATCCGGGCGAAAGGACAGGCAGACAGAACATCGTGACCGTGGACGCTTCCGACTACATCGACGTGCCGGCGAGGGCACGGGAACTCGGCTGCCGGGTCCCGGTCGGTGTCGCGCTGCTTCCCGGCAACTTTGCCACCGCCACGAGCGCGGCAGAACTCCGCTACCACGAAGCCGCACCCGAAGTACGCTCGGCCTGGCGGAACGTCGGGCTGATTGACCCCGGGCCCAACCTGAAAAAGGAAGTCCTCGCGCGCGGACAAGGGGCCACCGGTCCGGATGTCCCGCTCGTCGCCTACTTCGGACGCGAACTCCGCAGCGGTCCGGCCCACCTGGTCACCTACGCGCTCGGTGCGGTCGCGTCGGTACTCTACATTCACCCGGGTCACGTCCGCGCGTCGGACATACGGTTCGATGCGGTCGTCGAGCGGCCGGGCTCCGGCGGCTACGCCCGTATCGAATATCGCGGCGAAGCCTGCGAACTCGTCGAACTCGCCGGCACAGTACGGCAGATTCTCACCGGCGGTATCGGTCTCGACGGGGATGACGACGAAGGCGCCTTCGCCGATGAAATTCAGGTCTGATTGACCATTCACGACAAGTCAGGTGGTCGAGCCAAGCAGAACGGGTGCGGGCCAGGACAGGAGAGCATCCACCCATGCTTACAGGGGTTGGCCCGCACCCGCGAACGTTCGTCAACTGCCCGCCCCGGCGGTCGCGGGTGGACGCCTGAAGGTTCGGTCTGCGGGTCCTTAGCAGTGAACGCGCCGTAGACAGCAATTCGCAAACGACGTAAGGAGGGTTCATGAGGCCGAAGGTCTGTCTGTGTCTCGCCGTCACCGTGTTCCTCGCCTTGGGGGCAGGCGCGTACGAGACATCGTGTCCGTATCGCATGGGTCTGTTGCCCGAAGACCCGCAAGCCGCACCATGGATTACCGAGGTGACGTGCGTTCCGGTTGCGCCGGGCGCGCCCAGCGCGGCCGCACTGAGCGCCGTGGACCTCTCTAATCTGATGCCGCCGGTCCAGAGCCAGGGCGCCCAGGGGTCCTGCGTGGCCTGGTCAGTCGGCTACTACCACTACACCCAGATCCAGAAATTCACGCACCAGTGGAACGACAGCGTGGCCGAGCACGAGGTAAGCCCTGCGTTCATCTACAACCAGATCAACGGCGGAGTCGACCGGGGGTCAGGTTTCCCGGATGCATTCAAGCTCGTCTGCGACCAGGGTGCGTGCATGATAAGCGACATGCCATACAATGACCAGGACACGGCGTCCTGGCCGTCCGAGAACGCCTATCTCCACGGCATTTCCTACCGGGGCGCCGCCTCATACTACATCGACGCCACAACCGACGCGGGCATCAACGCGGTGAAGCAGCGGCTGGCCAATGGGAAGACCTGCGTGCTCGGGATTAGCTGCTACGACAACATCATCTACATCAAGAACTTCGACACGGTCTACACCGTTCACGACAAGTACGGCACCAACTGGGGCGGGCACGGCGTCTGCATCGTCGGCTACGATGACGACCGGGCCACGGCCGACGGGCCCGGCGCGTTCCGGCTGGTGAACTCCTGGGGAACCGGCTGGGGCAACCAGGGCTACTGGTGGATGTCCTACTACGCTGTCAAAACGACCGGTGCGGGACTGAGCGGCGGTCGGGCCTACTACATCGATGACCGGCCCAACTACACGCCGACCCTGCTCGCGCGCGTCAAGCTGACCCATTCGGCGCGGGACTGCATCAGCATCACGTTCGGAATCGGCCGCTCGAAGAGCCCATCCTGGTCCTACGCGTTCCGCAAGTTCAACATGCTTAACCTTGCGCCGCAGCCGTTCCCGCTCAACAACCTCGTGTTCGACCTGAGCGACGGCGCTCCGTACCTGGAGCCGACCGATTCTGTTCACGTGAAGTGCTCGGACAGCAAGAAAGACAGGCTGACCGGGAGCATCGCCTACCTCTCGGCCGAGTATGCGCCCTGGGGTAGCTCCGGAGTATCGCCGGAGACACCGGTCACGATTCCAGACTTCAAGACGACCGTGATGGCAAGGCTCAAGATACCGAAGACTCTCGGGCTCGCCGGCGGCTCCGGCCCTCACGACGAGGCAGCCGTCCACCCCATGGCGTTTGGCAGCACCCAATCCCGCGACGGCGCGGTCAGTGTCGCGTTCGAGCCGGCCCGGTCCGGACCGGTGCGGATTGCGGTCTATGACGCCACAGGCCGAGCGGTCAGGACGCAGGACGTGTCGGCAAACCGCCAAGCCGGAACGCTCAGCATCGACCTGGGCGGCCTCAACGCTGGTGTCTATCTCGTCCGCATCACGAGCGCAGACCTGACAATGACCAGGAAGCTCGTGGTCCAGCGCTAGGCGGTGAAAAACGACCTCGGGAGGCGGGCGCTCAACCCGCCCGCCTCCCGG
>CAZAKP010000228.1:0-3884 GCA_964485845.1 uncultured bacterium
CTGTGACACGCCGGGCAGTGCCCGTGGTGTTGCGGTTGCCGGGAATTTCGCCTACGTCGCGGACGGCACCGGCGGGCTGCGGGTCATCTCGGTCGCGGACCCGGCATACCCGGTTGAAGTCGGGTTCGAATACACGCCAGGAGGGGCCTCTGGAGTGACGGTTGATGGAAGCTATGCGTACGTGGCGGACGGTTCTTCCGGCCTCGAGGTTGTTGATGTGTCCGTCCCTGCAACCCCACACATAACCGGGCACTGTAGCACGCCGGACTGGGCCTACGGAGTTGTGGTTGCCGGGAACTATGCGTACGTGGCAGACGGTCTTTCCGGGCTGCGAGTCATCGAGGTATCGAACCCCGCCTTCCCGCGGGAGAAGGGCTATTGCGACACAGTGGACAATTCCCTTGGAGTTGCAGTTACCGGGAGTTACGCTTACGTGGCAGATAATTCCTGCCATCGAGTGAGAGTGATAGACGTGTCCAATCCTGCGGATCCGCAGGAGCACGCCCGCCACACGACGCCGGGCCAAGCTAATGGCATAGCGGTCTCGGGCGACTACGTCTATGTCGCAGACGACTCCGCTGGGCTCAGGGTGATAGACGTATTCAACCCGGCAGACCCGCGAGAGAGTGGGTTCTACGACACCCCGGGTCTGTCCCAGGGCGTGGCAGTCGCGGGGAGCTACGCCTACGTGGCGGACCTCGACTCTGGCCTGAGGGTGATAGATGTGTCTGATCCGGGGGCTCCAGAGGAGCGAGGGTTCTACAGCACGCCTGGCTATGCCGTGGCGGTGGCGGTGGCCGGGAGCTACGTCTACGTGGCACACGACATTGAAGGGCTGCAGATCATTGAGTTCAACGGCGGGGGGGTCGAGGAAAGCTCCAAGCCTCAAGCCGCAAGCCCCAAGCCGATGCCGACGATTGTGCGCCGTGTGTTGTTCGTGCCTGGGCTTGGGACACGATCCGAATTGCCGGGCAATTCGGTCATGTCCCGCGCCGCACTGCTGGACATCAACGGCCGGAAGGTGATGGAGCTGCACTCCGGCGCGAATGACGTGTCGCGTCTCGCGCCCGGTGTCTACTTCGTGCGGGCGCCGGGCCGTGAGCCATCAGCCGTGAGCTGCCACAGAGTTCTAATTGTCAGATAGGAGGGTGATATGAGAGACGTCAGTCTGCTGCTCGCTATCTGCTGCTGCCTTGCGGCAGCCAGCGTCACGTGGTCTGTTCCGCAGACCGCTCTGCCAAACGAGCGACCGGAGCCGTTCGGCCCGGCCAGAGTCGGCGGCGCACGTCCACGGGAAGGCGCTCGGTTAAACATCAGCGTCGGGTCGGTTGATACCATCGGCGGCACTACATACGACTGGTTCACTAGCGGGCCGATTTCCCGGTTGCTCGTGGATTCGCGCCACGGCGGCATCCACGCCGTCTGGATGCACTCCTACAGCACAATCGACACCGGCTTCCCGGACCGGAACATGCGCTACCAGTTCTACGACAGTAACACCCACGCGTGGAGCTGGATTGACCAGGATTACATGCATTCCGGGATAAACGTCTTCGATCGGCGGACCGGGTATGGGAACATCGACATCGATACAGGCGGCGTGGTCGTGGTTTCGGCGCACCATTGGACCGATACCGGCATTGCGCCGATAGTCGCGCGCGACTATGCAGTCGGGTCAGGCATCTTCGTTTTCTCGCCGGGCGAGCCCGAGCTCGACGAGTACGAGTGGCCCTACCTCGCTGTCAGCCGGAACAACTACTACCATCTGGCGATGATTGAAGGAGTTGACCAGTACCACCTGTATCGCAGCCGCCTCGCCGCCGGGGGATGGGAACCTCCCGACAGCATCGCGGCGCCGCTGTTCCCGACGCAGAACATCGCCGCATCAAAGGTCCCTGGTTCCAACAAGGTCTGCATCACCTGGGTGGTTACTCCGAGCGTCGGATATCGACAGGATTCGGGTTACTACTGCGAGACTCACGACGCCGGCGAGACCTGGGAGTCACCGGTGAGCATCGGCTTCCCGCCTGCGTTTCATCCCGAGTCGGACACTCTGCCTTCGTTCTACGTCACCTCGCTGTTTCCTTTTTATGATGTCGACGACCGACTGAATATCGTTGCGGACGTCCAGCCCTACGTGCACGACACCAGCTACGTGTGCCCGTCGGAGATATGGCACTTCTGTCCGGAGAACTCGCCTGAGTGGAACCGTATCCAGCGGGCCTCGTGCGCACCGGGCAACCTGCAGGGGTCGGTCGGGATGTCCGCCGCCTACGCCTGTCGTCCCAGCATCGGCCAGGACGACATCGGTGACTTCCTCGTGACCTGGGAGCAGTTCGACTCGGCCAACGTCGAGTCGACCAGCATGCGCCTTCGCGCCGACATCTGGGCCGCGGGTTCCAGCGATGGCGGGGTAACCTGGTCGAACCCGCGCAAGCTCACGACCCCTTCGACCGTGTCGTGCCGTTACCCGAGTATCTGCGACCGGGCCTGGCCGGGCGACTCGCTGGCCGTGCTTTACCTTGTGGACCTGTGCGCGGGGACCGGGGTCGACGTGTTCGAAGAGGGACCTTTAACCGAGAACCCGGTCGTCGTCCAAAAAGTGCCGGTGGAATCGATAATGCAGCGCGGCCGGTTCTGCGGTTGGCTTCGGAGCCCGAATGGCGGCGAGGCGCTGTGCGGCGGAGATACGTTTGCCGTCAAGTGGAGGGTGGCGCCGGTCACCTTTGACCACGGCGTGCTCTCGCTCTCGACCGACGGCGGCAGTACATTCCCGACCGTTATCAAGGCGTCGCTCGCCCCCGCAGATACTGTCGCCCTGTGGAGTCCAGTCCCTGCGGTCAACTGCACTCTCTGCCGCGTGAGGTTCGAGGCGAAGGACTCGCTCGGCGCAACCGTGTTCAGCGACATGAGCAACGGGAACTTCAGGATCGACTCGGTTCTCTCGGGCGCGAGCGAGGAACGGGCGAAGCTGCCGCGGCGGGTGCGCCTGCTCGGGCCCGCGCCCAACCCGTTTGCGCGGACCACTACGGTGCGGCTCGAGTTGCCCGGGGACCTGTCCGTCGAGGTCGCGGTCTACAACACCGCGGGACAGAAGGTGCGCTCCTTCGCGTCGGGGGCCGGACATGCGGGCGTACAGAGCCTGGTCTGGGATGGGACCGACGAGCGCCGCCGGCGCGTACAGGCCGGCGTCTACTACCTGCGACTTTCGGCAGGCGGAGCCGGGTTCGCCAGGAAACTGGTCATCGCCGAGTAGCTCAGGACCTTCGAGTCCGTCAGGGGCCGACCGCCGACGCCTCCCGCGCGGCGCGTCGTCCATTCGCGCCGGTCAGAAGCGAGTTGACAAGTCAGAAGTCCGGACTAGCATGTTCGCGAGGAAACCGTGAGATTCACCGCTCGCGTTCGCAAGGTCCCGGTTAGGAAAGGACGAAGTGCCATGAAGTGCTCGTTCGTGCTGCTAGCTGTGAGTTGTTGGCTATCTGCGGTGTCCGCCCAGTGGCTGGAGGAGACGATATACCTGCCGGATTCGTTCGGCGGGCTGGCCATGCCGCAGTCTCTGGTGTACGACTCGGCCAACAACACCATCTATGTCGGCGGCCTATATGGCAGTGTGCCAGTAATTGACGGGGCTACGGACCAAAAAGATCGCTCGGATCACGGTTGCGTCAGCCGGTGCGTCCCTGTGCTACAACCCGATTGACAACAAGGTCTACTGCGCAGACAGCTGCAACGGCAACGTGACAGTGGTGGACGGCGCGAGCAACGGCGTCATCGCCACCGTGTCCGCAGGTGTCGGCCCATGTGCCCTCTGCTTCAACCCGACCAACAACAAGGTGTACTGCGCGAATCTGGGCAGCGACAACGTGACCGTGATCGACGGCGCG
>CAZAKP010000229.1:0-3856 GCA_964485845.1 uncultured bacterium
GGGTCGCGGCATACTCGGCCACCGCCTTCACGTCAACGGTCTGAGCGATATTGATACCGCAGTGACAAATGTAGACGCCAATCTTCGGAGCATTCTTCGCCATACTACTCCCATCGCGCGGTCGCGGGTTCCAGGGTTCCAGGGTTCAAGGGTCCGAGTCGATCCTCTGGACTTCCAACTTCCGGCTTCGTCCGGCCGAGCCTTCTTCGTGTCTTCGTGTCTTGGTGGTAAGAATCCGTCCGGGCTCTCATGACTTCATTTCCTTGATCTTGGAGCGCAGCGCCGGCACGACCTTGTGCAGGTCATCCACGATGCCGTAGTGGGCGACTGAGAATATCGGCGCCTTCGGGTCCTTGTTCACGGCGATAATCGTATCCGCGCCCTTCATACCGGCAATGTGCTGGAACGCGCCCGAGATGCCGAGCGCAATGTAGAGCTTCGGTTTGATGGTCTTGCCCGACGACCCGACCTGCACTTCCTTGGGCAGCCAGCCCGCGTCCACCACCGGCCGCGATGCGGCCAGCACCGCGCCGATATCCTTGGCAAACTCCTGCACCAACGGCATATTCTTCGCTTCCTTGATGCCGCGGCCGATGCCGACGACGATGGTCGCCTTGGTGATGTCGATGCCGGTGGTCGGCACTTCCTCCAGGCCGATGAACTTCGTTTTGGAGCCGGACACCACGTCCCCGGCGTCCCACTTCTCGATTGTGCCGCCGAGGCTTGCTGGCTCCGGCTTAAAGTTCGACTGCCGCACCATGATGATGGCCGGCTCGGTCCCGACCCGCCAGTCCGCCACCAGCTTGCCTGCATACATGCCCCGGCTCACCGAGAAGCCGCTGTCCGCCTTGGTAAACGCAACGGCGTCGGAAACCAGGCCGGCATTCAGAGCGACTGCCAGGCTTGGTCCCAGGTCAGTGCCGAATGCCGAGTTGGCGATAAGCACCGCCGACGGCTTCTTCTCGCCGATGAGCCTGACCAGCGCATTCTGGTACTGCTCGTAATTGAATTCCTTAAAGGCCGGCCCGGAAACGCAGACCACCTTGTTCGCGTGCGCCGTGACCGCGGACGCGAGCGCGTCGTTCTCGGCCAGAAGCACCGCCTCCACGCTCCCGCCCATCTTCCTCGCCGCGGTCAACATCTCGAACGTTACGTCCCGGACAGCACCCTGTCGGTGCTCCACCAATACGAGAACGCTGTTGCTCATGCGGGCCTCCGGGATGTGAGGCGAGAGGCGAGGGACGCGGGTCCGCACTCCTGCGCGCTCCCTTCGTTAGAAACTAGTAATTGGCAATTGGCAATTCTCATCACACCGCTCCTTTTTCCTTGAGCAGTGCCGCCATCTTCCCCGCCTTCTCGTCCAGCGTTCCCTCAATCATCTGCGCCGCTCCGACTATCTCCGGCACGTAGACCTTGATGAGCGACGTTTTCGACTCCGCCCCGGCCGCGGCCGCCTGTTCAATCGGCTTGGCCCCGGCCCGTTTGATGCCCATGATTGAAGCATAGCGCGGCGTATTGCCGCCGGTCTGAATGGTAACCACGGCCGGCGTCGAAAGCTCCTTCACCTCGAGGAACCCGCCCTCAAGCTCGCGCTTCACGGCGAGCTTCCCGGCCTGGACCTCGAGCTTGGTGACGTAGGCGGCATGCGGAAGTCCGAGCAGTTCGGCCAGGGCCGGGCCGACCTGTGAATTCCCGTCGTCCGATGCGATGGCGCCGGTGAAGATGAGGTCGAACTTCTTATCCTTGAACCACGCCGCGAGGACCCGGGCCGTACCTATCCCGTCGATGTCGCCCAGCCCGGCGCTGTCGATTCTTGCCGCTGCGGTCGCGCCCTTGGCAAGGCCCATCCTGAGCACTTCCTCCGACTCCTTGGCGCCGACCGAAACGAGCGTCACATTGGCGCTGTCCTTCTCCTTGGCGAGGAGCGCTTCCTCGAGCGCGTAATTGTCCGCCTCATTGATAGTGAACGCGAGCTTGTCGCGGACGATGTCCTTGCCGCTGGCGTCTACTTTCACGTCGGCCTCAGCGGTATCCGGCACCCGCTTCAGGCAAACCGCAATCTCCACGCTAGCCTCCAATCTCCGGGAAAAAAGACGCGATGCGAGTCCCCGGCTGCGCTCCGCAGCCAAAAGCCTCGCGCCGCGACTGGATAATCATCTGTTTTATGCGGACTGTTAGGATAGCCTGAAAAGACGGCCGGTCAACAACCGCCGGGCGACCCTGAATCCGATGCAGGATCCCACCACAAAGGCACGAAGACACAAAGCCGGTAAGGACAGAGAGGGACCCCGTCCGCTTCGCGCACCTTGTGTTATTGGTTCAATATCGGGTCTGGCGGACATCCGCGACGCTACGTGGGACTGCCCTCGTTTTCACGCGGACGAAAGCCCCGAACGCGAGGGGCCCGCTAATGCGGCGCGGACGCGGCGCTTCGCCTGACCAGGCTCGCCAGCTTGCCGCGGAACGACAAGGCAGTCTCCCGGTCGATTCGGGTCAGCCACTCAATCCGGGGATGCGTGCTCGCGCCGAGGCCGACTGACCCCAGATTGACGAGTATCCACGTCCGGCCGTTCGTCAGCAGGCCATACTCGACCTTAACCCGCTGCGCGTCGGCTGCCAGCCGCGTGACGGCGGCCAGCGACTCCACGTTGGTCCCGGATGTCACCGCCTCGACCACGACCGCCGGACTTCCGTTCTTCTTCAGGATGTAGCGCGACACGTCTCCGTCGGCCGACTCCTCCGGCTTCACCTCGCTCCGGTCGTCAATATGCCAGCCGATGGCGCCAAGAATCGGAGCAACGAGCTGCTCCCGGACCGCTACCTGATTGTTAAGATAAGTAAGACCGGCTGTCCGCAGCCGCTTTCTGACGGCGCGAACCGCGCCCCCAAAGCTATCGTCAGCCATACCCAGACTCCCCTCTCGATGTCCGGGCGACAGCGGGCACAAGGCCCTGCCGCACTTCCCGAAATCTGCCTCCATCTGCTATATTCTAGAGGCCGACTCCCCATTGTCAATGCCGCCGTCCAAAACCCCGGAACCGACATCGATGGCCGCGAAGCGGCCGCGCCAGTCTACAATCTACAATCTGCAATGCCCCCGCGCCGGCTAGTACCCGTTCTCCGCTGCCGCAATCAAGACGAAGAGAAGAGGCACAGCCACTGCCAGAGCGCCGGCACCGATACCGCAGGCGCTGGATAGCGTGAGCCCTCGGGAATACCCGCGCAGTAAGCCTTGGCCGCGAGCGTGTCGCCGGCCGGCGGCTGCGGCCGCATCGCTCCCACGCAGGCCCCTCCCAGGCAACCGGCCGTACCCGCACCTAGAGCGATCGGTACCACTCCCGGACCCCAGAAAAGGCAGCCACCAAGCGATGTGAGGCCGACGCCGCCGCCGGCCGCCAGCGGCACCTGAAAAACTGCCGAAGACATGCCCCGTTTGTACCCCGCGTGTTCGAGAGATCTCTTCTGCACTTCAGTTAGCATGGCGACCGGCGCTCGCGGCCGGAGCGCCTCCAGTCTGACCTCGTTGGCCGGAACCGGCTGGCCCGAGTCCGGCGCCACACTGAGCATGGGCAGCCGGCCCGAAAACTCCGCGACGCGCGCGGGGTCGGACAAACGCAGCTCGTACACCTCGCTCGTCGCGAACATCCGGACAGCGTGTCCCGGCAGCTTCAGCCGCACGAGACTGCTGTCAGCCGTCTCGATGGAACCGGCAACCACCTCGCGGGCCGTGACCACGGTATCGGCCAGGGCCGTGGCGGCCGCGAGAACAACCGCCAGACCGAACGCGAACGTGCGACCTCTCAAGCGCATTGGACATCCTCCCCTTCCTGCTCTGGATCTTGGCCGGATTCTAGGA
>CAZAKP010000230.1:0-3798 GCA_964485845.1 uncultured bacterium
GCCAGGGACTAGGGACTGGGGAGTTGGGGCCCAGGGGTTAGGAGCGAGTCGTCGGTGAGGTAGTTCTAGATGCTGCCGCTCGCGGTTGGGCCGACAGCTCGCATCTCGACTTCACCGATGCCGGCCTCGACGTCGACCCGAAGCGATACTTTTGCCTTGCCCCAGGATTCGTTCACCCAGGCGTCGTCCTGAGCCTTTAGCCCTCCCGCGTTAACGTGGCCCAGCCCGCCCTGGACTCTCACCCTGACCCCGACGTCACTGGGCAGGATGAGCGTCAGTTTGCCGACCCCAGCCTTGATGGTCGCGTCGAGGTCCGACGCCCGTTGTCCGGAGAGGTCGACCGAACCCTCGCCGACGCCGGCCTCAAGGTTCAGCCGTCGGATGTCGAGCCCGCGCAGGTCCACCTCGCTCTTGCCTACTCCCATGTTCACCTCGAGTTCCAATGGCACGCGGGGACTGAGCTTCAGATTCCAGTCATAGCGCACATTGCCGGGCCAGGTAGCTCCGACAACCCGCGACGGCTGCTCGACGATTAGGCGTCCCTGGCTGTCGGCGACGCTATACGACACGGACGGCTTCCAGTCCGGGATGTTGTACTCGAACCGCGCATCGAGCAGGCTGTCGGCGCCCCCGGCCAGTTTCAACTTGCCGACGCCGATCGTGATCGAGGCACTCACCGACTTCGCGTCGGCAAGTCCGACCTGCTGCGAAAGCGTTTCGGTTTTGCCCGGCTTCGGACTTGGCACATAACAGCCGCCCAGCATAAGTGCCAGCAGAGCGGACAGCAAAGCGAATCGTCTCTTCATGATGCTCCTTTTGCCATGTACCTGGTAGGACGTATCACTACGTTCCGATGTTGCGGCGGGTTGCGCCTCTTCATTTCTCGACAACGGCCGGCAACTGCCGTCTCGGCTTCCAGGGCCGCGCCTCATCCATCGGTGGTTCTTCCTATTCGGTATTCCCGGTGCTAGAATGAAGCATGATGACAGGACATTTCACCGAGGTCAAGGAAGACAAGCCGACCATGGCCGGGATGCAGGCGACAATCCGCTGGCTGATTGCCGAGAAGCAGGGCGCGCCGCACTTCGCCATGCGGGTGATTGAAATCAAGCGCAGAGGGGAGAAGATACCGCTTCATCATCACGACTACGAGCATGAGATATTCATCATCGAGGGAACGGGCAACGTGCTCAACCCGGACGGGGCGACGCCGGTTGCCTACGGCAACTTCGCCTACATCCCCGCGAACGAGGAGCACGGCTTCGAGAACACCGGCGACGTACCGTTCCGGTTCATCTGCGTGATACCCAGGCAGCAGCGCTGAGGTCAGCTGCCGCGCGGCGCGTCTTGCGCGTTTCAACGGCGGCTTTCCGCGGGACTCGGGTTCTCACTCGGGGTCGGGGCAGTCAGCCGGATGCGCGATGGATTACGCGGCCGGCTCGGGTCTGGCGCAGACGAACGTGTCGCAGGCAGGGGAGTTGGGATCAGACGGCTTGAACTGCTCCACCGCGACCAGGAAGCCCTGTCTTGCGAGCAGGGCCAGCCAGACGGCCCGCGGGAAGAGCCCTCGAACATGATGGTCGTATTCCACCCGGACCCCGGCCGCGTCACTCAGGATGTAGGCGAAGTCGGTGACAATCGTCGTGTCGTTCGGATCCGGGTCGCGCGTCCACTCAAGATACCGCAGGCTTCGGAGCATCCGGTCGTGGCCGCCATGGCTCGTCTCGGGCCGGAATGTCTCGCTGAGGTAGGTCGGGCAGAAGAGCGCGGCGCCGCCCGGCTTGCAGTGAACCCAGGCGGTTTCGATTGCGCGGGCGAGGTCGTCTTCCGTAGTCATGTAGTCCACCGCGTCGTTCACGAAGACGGCGTCAAAGCCCCGGCCGAGCCGTATCTCGCGCATGTCGCCGTGGATGTGCTCGCATTCCGGATTGAGACTGCGGCTGACCCTCAGCATGGCCGGAGAGAGGTCAACAAGCGTCAGCTCGAAGTGCGCCTTCAGGTGAGACGCGTTGTTGCCGCCGCCCGAGCCGAGCTCGAGCACGGTCCGTACGGGCGGCCGGCAGGCCTTGAGCAGGCACCGGCGGTAGAACTCGGCCTCCTCGGCGTACTCGTCCGGGTGTGATAGCAGGGGCCACCACGGCGCCAGGTCGGTGTAGAGCCGCGGCTGCGTGGTGTCCGTGCCGCTGTCAGTCATCACGCGATTCTAGGATTCGGGAGCCGGCTGTCAAGCGGCCGCCGGCCGTTCCCGTCAGCGCGTCTTTACCGGGCTCTTGCCCACCTTTGGCGGCAGCGTTCCCGATGTCGTAATCAGAATGTGGTCGTCGCCGCCGGCGTTGCCCGCGCTCTTCTTTGAGTCCTTGCTGTCGGTCCGCCACACCTTCGCGTCCGCAGACACAAGCCGGTCGATCACTGTCGTGTCGGGCAGCGAATGCTTGCGTCCGGCCGAGATGACCGCGTATTGAGGGGCCACGAGTGACAGGAACGTATCGGTGGCCGATGTCTCGGAGCCGTGATGTCCGACCTTGAGCACGGTGCTACGCAGCGCCGGTCCGAACGTCTTCACGAGCGTGCGCTCGACGTACTTCACGGCTGACGCATCATCCTCCCGGTCCTTTCCCTCCGCGTCCCCCATGAACAGGAAGCTGACGTCGCCGTACCGCAGCCGGAGTACGATTGACGTCTTGTTCGGGTTGCCCGAGTGGGCGGGCTTGGAGTGTAGTATCTGCATCTCAAGCTCGTTACCCAGACCGATTGTGTCTCCGAGACTGTCAATCAGCTCAGACTCCAGCGGGTCGAACCAGGTATCAGATTCCGGCTCGGCAACGGCGCAGGCACGGAACGTCCGGTACGCCTCGCTGTTGTAGTAGTAGCCCGGGTCGACCGTGTTCATCACCTGGTACTTCCCGTAGATTTCGGGCATGCCGCCGAGGTGGTCCTCGTGGGCGTGGGTCAGGATGACCCAGTCAATCGTGTCGCCGTCGGACATACCGAGCGACTCGAGATAAGGGATGATGTACCTGGTCCCAGTCCCTTCGTCGCCGGCGTCGATGAGAATCCGGTGGCCGTCCCACCGGTCATTGTCCTTGACTGTGTCGTTCGGCGTCATGATGAAGATGCAGTCGCCGTGTCCGACGTCTATGAAGTGCACGCGCAGGTCCTGGCTGTACTCGTCTACCTTGGAGACCCGAGCCAGCCCGAGCGCCAGCAGGCACACGAGCATTGCGGAAATCACTGACTTCTTGTACATGGTACCTCCATCTTCAATCGTTGTTGCGAACACTTACCTTGCACACCGACCGCCGGCTCTCTATGGCCGCGCGGCGGATTGAGATGGGTGAGGCGTCCCCGAGACTCCACCGATCCTTTCACCTGCGATTGTGCAGAACAGCTACGAGCGCGCCGCCAAGCGCTGCGGCGGCCACGACGAACATCCAGATGCCCCGCTCCATACAGATTGCCGCGACAATCGCAGTCACAACAGTGCGATCGCCGTTGGCATCAGTGCTAGTGTAGTCAGGGCGAAACGGACTGGTGGCGTGCAGAACACCGCCGTAGCAGAGGAGAACCGCAATCACTGTCGCTGTCACAAGCAGCACAACGCGCTGCGCCTTGTTCATACGCATCCAGTCGCGAACAGCGTCTGAGCGAACGCTGCTGCTATTGCCGGAGCTTTCATGATCACCTCCGTGTCACTCACGGGCCATCACCAATGACAGGACTCTGGGGCTCACGGCCGGGAGTTCAAGTCGGCCGCGGAATTGGGGCGTAGCCCGATGCCGTCGCCAAATAGGTGACTGT
>CAZAKP010000231.1:0-3774 GCA_964485845.1 uncultured bacterium
AAGTGCCAGTTCGGCTGCGATGGCTTCGGTAACGGACTGTGCTGCCCGCCGCGAACACCCACGCCGGAGCTGATGAAGCGGGTGCTCGCGGACTACCGCCACGCGCTCATCTACAGCTACATCTGCTCGCCATCCGAATATCGACCCAGGCGACGCCGTATGCGCCGACTAGTGGCGGAACTGGAGCGAGCAGCCTTCCTTGACGGGCACTACAAGGCGCTCGGGCTCGGCGATGGTCCGTGCCGCTTCTGCCGGGACTGCAATCTGACCGGTGACTGCCGCCATCCCGAGCAGGCGCGGCCGTCGATGGAGTCGTGCGGCATCGATGTTTATGCCACGGCTCGCAACTCCGGCATCAGACTGGAGGTGGCGACCCGCAGGGACGGACCCTCGAAGCACATCAACCTCATCCTTCTCGATTAGCCGACAGCCGGACCCGGATCCTCACCACAAAGACACCAAGACACAAAGTCCGGGCCAGGACACCGAACCTCCTGAGCCGAAGCAGGCTTTGCGCGAAGGATGCGTTCAGATAGAATCACGCCTCATGTTCAGAGCGGTTCTATTCGACCTCGATGACACGCTGCTGCCGGACGAGTCGGCGGCCAACGAGGCGCTGGTGGCCACCGCCGCAATCGCCAAGCAGTGGCACAACATCCCGCCGGGTGACCTGAAGGACGCGGTCCGCATCGTTGCGCGGCGGCTGTTCCGCGCCCACCCCATCGTTGCGGCACACGGGAGCGTGTTCGACATCTCCTCATGGGAAGCGCTCTGCTCCAACTTCGACGGCGACGACGATGAGATGAAGCAGTTGCACGAGTGGGCGCCGAAGTATCGAAGCGAGGTCTGGAACCAGGCGCTCTGCGAGATCGGCGTATGTGACCCGCTACTCGCCGACCAACTCTCGGTCATCTACCCACATGAACGCCGCAATCGCTACATATCCTTTCCCGACGCGAAGCCCTGCCTTGACCGCCTCGCGGCAGGCGACTTCAAGCTGGGGGTTGTCACCAACGGGCCGTACGACCTGCAGTGTGCGAAGATCGAGGTGTCGGACCTGAGAGCGTACTTCGGAGCCGTCCTTGTATCGCGCCAGGTCGGGATCCTGAAACCCGACCCGAGAATCTTCGCCCTCGCACTTGGCGAGCTCGGGGTGAGCGCGCAGGAAGCTGTCTTTGTCGGCGACACGCCCAAAACGGATATCGTCGGCGCGCACGCTGCGGGCATGAGAGCCATCTGGCTCAATCGCTACAGCGCGCCTCAACCCGAAAGCATGGTGCCGGACCGCACCATCCATTCGCTCGACGAACTTCAGGACACACTGGTCAGCATCTAGCTGCTGGCGGGCCTGAGACGCGATCCCAAATCCCGAGAGGATTTGGGTCATGTCCCGCGCCCAAGCCGGTCTTGCGCCAGGCAGGCGGGCTACTATGATATGGCCGAATTGCAGCCCGACGCCAGCACTCACGACGGTGGCCAGCCAAAGAGAGTAGTTCTTGAGCTTGAGGACGGCTCGAAGTTCGTGGGGACCGGGTTCGGCTTCCACGGCCCGGCATCCGGCGAGGTGGTGTTCAACACCTCGATGGTCGGGTATGTCGAGAGCCTGACCGACCCCTCCTACCGCGGCCAGATACTCGTTCTCACCTATCCCCTGATCGGCAACTACGGTGTGCCGGCAGCCGACAAGGACGCATTCGAGTCTTCGCGCATCCAGGCGTCGGGCCTGATCGTCTCGACCGCTCACTATGACCATAGCCATGCGACTGCCTCACGTTCCCTGCACCAGTGGCTCTCGGAAGAGAACGTGCCAGGCGTCGAGGGCATCGACACGCGCAAGCTGACCATTCTGCTCCGCGAACGCGGCACGATGCTCGGCCGCATCCTTCCGGCAGATCACTCAGGCGAGGCAGTTGCGCTGTTCGACCCCAACAGCACCGAAATGGTGACCGAAGTCAGCGTACCGAAGCCAGAAGTGTTTGGTTCCGGACGCAAACGGGTCATCCTCGTTGACTGCGGGGTCAAGCTTTCCATCCGCCGCGAACTGCTCAAGCGCGGGATCGAGGTACTGCAGGTACCTGCCGACTACGACTACACGGGCGAGCGCTTCGACGGCATCCTCGTCTCCAACGGCCCGGGCAACCCCGAACGCTGTGGAGCGACCGTATCCGTGCTGCATCGCGCGCTCGCGCTCAACCGGCCGGTCTTCGGCATCTGTCTCGGGTGCCAGCTCATCGCGCTCGCTGCCGGCGCTCGCACCTACAAACTCCGCTACGGCCACCGCGGCCAGAATCAGCCGTGCCGGGAAAAGGGAACCGACCGCTGCCGACTGACCAGCCAGAATCACGGCTTCGCCGTGGACGCGGCCACGCTGCCGCGCGACTGGCAGGTCTGGTTCGAGAACGCCAACGATGGTTCGGTCGAGGGAATCAGGCACACGCGCAGGCCGGTATCAGCGGTCCAGTTCCATCCCGAGGGCAAGCCCGGCCCGCTCGACAGCGTTGACCTCTTCGACCGCTTCGTGGAGAGCCTGTGATGAGAAACCGAGTAGTCCAGAATCCAGAGTGCAGAACCCAGAGTCCAGAATGTCAGGGAATTCTGAATTCTGGTTTCTGGATTCTGAACTCGGAACTATCCGACCCCTCCTTGTGACGAAGCCTTCCAGCGTCATCGTCCTCGGGTCGGGCGCGCTGCGCATCGGGCAGGCGGGCGAGTTCGACTATTCGGGCAGCCAGGCGATCAAGGCGCTGAAAGAAGAAGGCATCCGCGCCGTTCTCGTCAACCCCAACGTCGCCACGATCCAGACCACGCCGGGCCTGGCCGATGAGATCTACCTGCTCCCGGTCGAGCCTGACTTCGTCGAGAAAGTCATCGCTGCCGAGAAGCCCGACGGGATTCTTTTGAACGTTGGCGGGCAGTCAGCGCTCAACACCGGCGTCGAACTCTGGAAGTCAGGCGCGCTCAAGCGCTCCGGCGTGGCGGTTCTCGGCACGCCGGTCGAGACTATCATCGAGTCCGAAGACCGCGCACTGTTCGCCGCCAAGATGCGCTCCATCGGCGTGTCGGTGCCGGGAAGCGATACCGCCGACTCGGTCGAGGGAGCGCTCGCCATCGCGGATAGGCTCGGCTACCCGGTGATGGTACGTGCCGGGTTCAGCCTCGGCGGTCTCTCTTCCGGCCGCGCCGGAACGCCCGATGAGCTCCGCCACCGCGTAACCGAAGCCCTCTGCCATGCGCCGCACGTGCTGGTCGAGGAGTACCTCGGTGGCTGGAAGGAAGTCGAGTACGAGGTGGTGCGCGACCGGCACGGCAACGCGGTCACGGTCTGCAACATGGAGAACATGGACCCGATGGGCATCCATACCGGCGAGAGCATCGTGGTCGCGCCGTCGCAGACCCTGACCAACGACGAGTACCATTACCTCCGCACCGTCTCGCTCCGCATCGTGGCCGCGCTCGGCGTCGTCGGTGAATGCAACGTGCAGTTCGCGCTGCACCCCTCGAACGGCGAGTACCGCGTGATAGAGATCAACGCCCGTCTTTCCCGTTCCAGCGCGCTGGCCTCCAAGGCGACCGGCTACCCGCTGGCGTGGGTCGCGACGAAGCTGGCTCTCGGGTACGCGCTGGCTGACCTCAAGAACTCGGTGACCGGAGTGACCGGCTGCTTCTTCGAGCCCGCGCTCGACTACGTGACGGTCAAGATCCCGCGCTGGGACCTGCGCAAGTTCCGGGCCGCGTCGCGCCGCATCGGCTCCGAGATGAAGAGCGTCGGCGAGA
>CAZAKP010000232.1:0-3767 GCA_964485845.1 uncultured bacterium
GCCGGGTCATCGGGCAGGCTGGACGATTCCACCGGCGCTGCGCCGATTGCGGCGAGCCTGGCCTTCGCCTGAGCCACGACCGCCGTATCGGTGGCAATCTCAACCACCTTCTGCCACGCCTGCGCCGCCTTGTCCATCTTCTCCTGCTTCTGGTAGCCGGCGCCGAGCAAAGACCAGACGTTCACCAACCGTTCCTTGTCCATCGGCTTCCGGGTCCGCTCGGAACGGGCAAGCACGAACTCGAGGTCCCGCACGCCGGGATCCAGCTTGAAGAAGAAATCCGGCACCTGCACGCTCAACAGGCCGCGGAAGTACCGGGCATCGACGTCGAGCGAGTCGAGCGACACGGCCTGGTCGAGTTGCGCGAACGCGGACTGGACCAGTGTACCTGCCTCCGAGAAGTCACGCGTGCGGCCCGCCGACATCCCCAGATAGAGACCAAGATAGGCGTGAGCCTTGGCACTGCGCGGGTATTCCTTCACCGCCCGCTGCATGACCGCCACCGCGCTATCCGGCTTGTCCGACTTGGCGAACGCGCCGGCTTCCTTCACGTACTTGTCTACCGCACCGCTGCCCGCGCAAGCCAGCACCACGGCGAATAGCAGCTTCACTATCCTCATCACTCTTCCTCCATATGTCCGCCAACCTGCAATCTCCAGTCTGCAATCTGAAATGCCTCTTTGGCTGCGTTGCCAGCCGGTCCGGCACCATCCCGGCGCAGGTATCTCACGACCGGCGCTGCCCGGGCTTCTCCATGAGCCATTCCCAGACCTGGGACCCGAATCCCTTCGCCCGTCTCGAATCGGCCGCCGATTCGCCGCGTGGCCCCGGCAGCCTGAGTCGGACGACACCCTGCTCCTGCGCCGGTGTCCGCCTCACCTCAAGCCCGGCCGGGAACTTGCCGTGGTTCTCCTGGTAGCAGAGCCAGGCATACGTGATGAAGACGCTGCTCGGGGAGACTTCGAACGCGCGTTCGTACAGCAGCATGATCTCCACCAGTCCATCGTCGAAGAACGAAACCCGCTTGTCCTGCTTGAGGAAGTCCATGACCTCGCGATAGTGCAGGGCGGCCAGCCTTCTGATGTAGGCGGAGCCGGCCCGGCTGGCCTGGAACTTCTCTATCTTCCCTGTCGCATTCTGTCGCTCCTTGGCGGTACTGAGCGAGCTCACGAACCCGTTGTACCTCCGGATGACACGGGCAACCAGTTCAGCGTCGAAGTACTTCTTCAGCTCCCGCTCCCGGCGCGCAGCCCGCCCCGGGCACGGCGCAACTGAGTGCTGGCGGTCCCAGAGCTCCCGCCGGCCTGGGTCGCCAAGCAGCTCGTAGGCGCAGTTGATGTCCCGCATCAGCTCGGTCGAATCGCGGTACTTCTGCGGGTCGGTGGCGAAGAGGTTGGGGTGGTTCCGCTTGGCGAGTCCCAGGTAGGCCTTACGGATGTCGGCCGGAGCCGCGCCGGGCGCGACGCCCAGCACCTTGTACGGGTCCTTGTGGTCGAACGTCGAGTCGAGCGGGTTCTTCATTGTGCCGTCGGCCATGAGCCGTCAGCCGCCATCTCCGTCGTCAGATCGGGTGACTGGTCGAGATGCTCCGTCATTCTCCACTGACCCGTTCGACCCGCTCGACAACCAGCCGTCCGTGGAGCGGCCCGTTCAGCAGGATTGTCGTCAGGTCCCGGGAGTAGGCTCCAATGGTATCGTCGGTCGCAACCCCGAACATCCCATCCGGAATCTCGTCCTGAATCGCCGGCGCCGAAAGCACGACTGAGTCCATCACCATCGCGAGCCGCCGGCCCACGTTCGCGGCGCTGATTTCGGCCAGCTTCCTGACCGGGTTAGTGCCGCTGAATGTGTCGCTGCTCAGCCGAATGCTCACAAAGAAAGGCGCCTTGAAAGGTTCAGCATCCTTCGGCAGCGGACGGGAGGGTCGGGCGCCGCGTGGCCGATGCGCGTCCGCATGCTCGATCAACCACCCCCTTGCGTTCGTCATCTCCGGCTGCCGTTCGACAAAGTAGAGGATACGGGACGTATCGATCTTGCCCGAATCAGGCATCCCGAACGCGGGCTGCCAAACGGCGTAGACCGCTGTGTCAACGGTGTTCAGTATGCTACGGGCCGACGGATAGTCCCGTTCCAGAACCCGGCACTGCTGATTGCGGCAGAAGATGAACTTGTCCAGTGAGACCGGGCCGGTCGGGGCCGGGTGTGACCGGAGCCAGCTTTCAACGCTGTCGAGCGCCGCTCCCTCAGTGGAATCATCGGCAATCAGATTGAAGGTGATCATGCCGCGCGCCGAGGCAAGGTGCTCGATCCGCGCCGCGCCCGAAGTGTCTTCGACCGTCACCACAAGCCGGTTATCGCCGACCTCCACCTTCGCCCTCTGGCTGGGCGGGCGAAAGCCAGGCTCCTCGTAGAGCCAGTCAAGGCGGGTCTGGACTCTGGCTGAGTCGCTGCGAAGGCGCGATGCCGAATAAGCGGTGTCAGTGAGGCGGAGAGTAATCCGCAGGTTGGTCCTGCCGCCGCAACCGATGCCCAGCAGCGCCGCCAACAACACGAGCGCCACAATCGTCCTTCTCTTCGTCATAGTTCCCCACTTGCAGATGCCTCTCACGTCTATCCTCCCTTCTGAAATCCTGACCGGGCGGTAGGCCGTCAGCCGTAGGCCGTCAGCCATCCCCCCGCTGTCATCAAGTCGGGTGACCGCACTAGGTATTCGGTTCGTCTTGTTCGGTAGTCCTCCGCTGCCCTGAGTTCGCGCGGTAGGAGGATCTGCTAGCCCAGCTGCTCCATCACCTTGTCATATGCCTGTTCCGGCGTGGCCCAGTGCACCTGATTGGCGTAGCTACCCAGCATCTCACGCGCGCGAGGCATCACGTTCTCGGGGCAGACCACGACCACCGGTATCCGGTGAATGTGCGTCCGCTGCAGCAGCTCGGTCGGGTGTGATTCCGCTTCCGGAGGCCCGATGAGCTTGTGGAAGTACCCGACTACCGCGCCGATGTTGTCCGCGACCGTTACCATGCCCACGTACTTGCCGTGGTTATCCCACCCGTTGCTCAGCGGTATCGTGATGACCCCGGCTGCCGTGAGCTGGCTCAGCGTGGCGGAGTCCGTGCCAGACAGATAGCCGACGTTCTTGGTCATGTTATCTCCTTTGGACTATTGTAGGCCTGACTCGCCTGCGGGGTCAAGCGGGGCGGCGAGCGCGATAGCGGTCGCGGTCGGCGAAGTAGTCAACGGCACGAAATCCTGGATGGATGCGGGCCTTGTGCGGGGCTCTGGCCGGAATGAAGTAGGTGTCGCCGCGGCCATAGTGCCGCGTGCGGCCGCCGACTGTCAGTTCGATTTTGCCGTCAAGAACCACACCCCACTGGTCTCCATGCGCGTGCTCGGGAACTACTAGCTCGACCTTCGACTCGTTGAACAGAACCTGTCCGGAATCGGTCTGAACGAGCCAACCTCTGAGACCCTTGAACGGCAGGTCGGCTTCTGGAAGGCGGCGCACAAAGGCCGGAAATCCCACTGCGGAATCCCGCGACTTCGCCCTCATGTCAGACCCGAACGCGAGCCGACGTCATCCGCTTTCGGCTCACAGCTCACGGCTTACCACTCCGCCAATCGGCAATAGACAACCGCTTTCGGCTTACGGCTCACGGCTTACCGCCCCCACTCGTCGGTTCGGCGGATTGGCCGCAACGGCCCCTGTCCGACAGTGCGTACATCGTTCATCGTTTCCAGACGAACCAACGATGTACGAAAGAACGATAAAC
>CAZAKP010000233.1:0-3725 GCA_964485845.1 uncultured bacterium
AAGCGGTTGTACGGGTAATACTGTACCGTGGGTTCGAATCCCACCCTCTCCGTTTCCTGAATAGGGCCGACGGGCCCTTTAGGACCAATTATCAGATGCACGAAGTGAGAGTCAGAATCGCGCCCTCACCGACGGGCGCGCTGCATTTAGGGCTGGTTCGCACGGCCCTCTACAACTGGCTGTTCGCCCGGCAGCAGGGCGGGCGCTTCATCCTCCGCATCGACGACACCGACGCCCAACGCAACATGGCCGAAGTCCTGCAGCCGATTCTCGACGGCCTGCGCTGGCTTGGAATCGACTGGGACGAAGGCCCGGAAGTCGAAGGCCCCAACGCCCCCTACTTCCAGTCGCAACGGGTTGAAGGTCACAGGGCCGCGGTCGCGCGCCTGCTTGATTCCGGACACGCATACTACGACTACGCGACCACCGAGGAAATAGCGGCCGAGCGTCAGGCGGCGGTTGCGAACAAGGAAGGTATCTTCCGCTACAGCCGGCGCTGGATGGCCGAGACCCCGGCCGACCGCGCGAGATTTGAGGCGGAGGGGCGTAGGCCCGTGGTTCGGCTGAAGATGCCGACAACGGGTTCGCTCGTCATCGACGACATCGTCCGCGGCCGTGTCGAGTTCGAGTGGCAGCGCGAGCAGGACCACGTGATTCAGCGGGCCGATGGGACGTTCCTGTATCACCTGGCGAGTATCGTGGACGACCACGCGATGGGCATCACCCACATCATTCGGGCCGAGGAGCACCTTTCCAACACGCCGCGGCAGATATTTATCCTGCAATCGCTCGGTGCCGACCTGCCCCGGTTCGCGCATCTGCCGTTCGTAGCCGAACCGGGCAGCCGGAACAAACTCTCGAAGCGCAAGATACGCGAATACATGAAGAACCGCGACTTCTCCGAGCTGGTTGCGCGAGGCAACAAGATTGCTGCAGCCCTCAAGCTTGAAACCGGGCCGGACACGTTCAGCCCGGTGGTTGTTGACTTCTACCGCCAGACCGGATTCCTACCCGAGGCCATTGTCAACTACATGGCCCTCCTTGGCTGGGCGCTGGACGACAAGACCGAGCATTTCACGCGGGACGAGCTTGTGAAGAGCTTCTCACTGGAACGGGTGAACAAGTCCGCCGCGAGTTTCGACCCGGGAAAACTGATGGCGTTCGAGGTAAGACACATGCTGGCGCTGCCGGTCGAGAAGCGGGTCGAGCTGTGCCTGCCGTTCCTAACGAAAGCCGGCCTGGCTGCGTCGTCCGACAAGGTTGGGGCGATTATCACGGCAGCCGGTGACCGAATCAAGGTCGCTGGCGATATTCTCGACTACGACGACTTCTTCCGGACCGACGGCGAACTGATTCGAGACCGGGCCGCGTTCGAGAAAGAGATGACCAAGCCGGACGCGCCAGGTTGCCTCACAAAGGCTCGCGCTGTCCTGGCCTCGGCCACGTTCGAGCCTGCGCTGCTTGAGAAAGGCGTGCAGGACTTCGTGACGGCTGAAGGCATCAAACTCGGGCAGTTGGTCCGCCTCCTCCGGTTGGCGGTTACGGGTAAGACAGTCGGGTTCGGGCTGTATGAGACGATGGCCATTCTTGGTCGGGACAGTGTATTAGCGAGGATTGACCTCGCCCTGAAAGAGGCAGGCAAATGATAGAAGAGACTACCGGCTCGAAGACTGGCAAGCACTTCATTGAAGAGGCAATCGAGGCCGACCTCGCTTCCGGCCGGTTCGACCACGTCCATACACGATTTCCCCCCGAGCCGAACGGCCGGCTCCACATCGGGCACGCCAAGGCCATCAGCATCGATTTCGGCATGGCGGGGGAGTTCAAGGGCAAGTGCAATCTCAGGTTCGACGACACCAACCCGACCAAGGAAGAGACCGAGTACGTGGATGCTATTAAGGAGGACATTCGCTGGCTCGGCTACGACTGGGAAGACCGCGAGTTCTACGCCTCAGGCTACTTCGAACAGCTCTATGAGTGGGCGGTCAAGCTCATCAAGGCGGGGAGAGCATACGTCGACGACCTCGATGCTGACAAGGTCAGGGAGTATCGCGGCACTCTTACCCAGCCGGGACGCGAGTCACCGAACCGCGGCCGGTCGGTCGAAGAGAACCTCGATCTGTTCGGCCGGATGCGGGCGGGCGAGTTCCCTGACGGTGCACGCACGCTGCGGGCGAAGATCGACATGGCCTCGCCCAATCTGAACATGCGCGACCCGGTGATGTACCGCATCATGCGGGCGCACCATCACCGTACCGGCGACGCCTGGTGTATCTATCCGACTTACGACTACGCCCATGGCCAGTCCGACTCACTGGAGGGGATTACCCATTCGCTCTGCTCGCTGGAGTTTGAGGACCACCGGCCGCTGTACGAGTGGTTTATCCGTGAACTGGGGATATTCCCGTCACGCCAGATCGAGTTCGCCCGGCTCAACCTGACCTATACGGTCATGAGCAAGCGCCGGCTGCTCGATATGGTCGAGCAGGGCGTGGTTCGGGACTGGGACGACCCGCGGATGCCCACACTTTCAGGCATGCGCCGACGCGGTTTCCCGCCCGAGGCGATCCGTGAGTTCCTGAAGCGGGTCGGCGTAGCCAAGGCCGATACTGTGATCGACTACGAGTTGCTGGTGCATTGCGTGCGGGAGGACCTGAACAAGCGGGTGCCGCGCGTGATGGGAGTTCTCAGGCCGCTGAAGGTAGTCGTCGAGAACTACCCAGAAGGCCAGACAGAGGAGTTCGACGCCGTCAACAATCCCGAGGACCCGGGCGCCGGGACGCGCAAGGTTCCATTCTCACGCGTTCTCTACATCGAGCAGGATGATTTCCGCGAAGTGCCGCCGCCGAAGTACTTCCGGCTCACGCCGGGGCGAGAGGTCCGTCTGCGGGCGGCCTACTTCATTAAGTGCACGGGTGTCGTGAAGGACGCTGCCGGTGTGGTTACCGAGCTTCGGTGCACCTACGACCCGGCTACGCGCGGGGGAGACGCGCCGGACGGCCGCAAAGTGAAGGCGACGATTCACTGGGTCTCGGCCGCCCACGCCGTGGACGCTGAGGTGAGGCTCTACGACCACCTGTTTGTGAAGCCGGACCCGGACGATGCGCCCGAGGGTATGGACTGGAAGTCCAACCTAAACCCGAAGTCGTTGGAGACGCTTCTTGGCTGCAAGCTCGAACCGAGCCTTGCTGGCGCGAAGCCGGGACAGCGGTTCCAGTTCGAGCGGCTCGGCTACTTCTGCTGCGATCCGGACAGCCGAGTGGCCGACAGCTTGCCGCTTACCGCTAGCGGCCCAGAATCCGGAGCCGAAAGCCGTAAGCCGTCAGCCGTGGGCCAGCTCGTGTTCAACCGGACCGCAACACTGCGGGACGAGTGGGCGAAGATTCAGAAGAAGGTTTAGCGCCGCCTCAACGACCGTTCCAGTCTGACCTTCCCTGAGTCAGCAGTCGCTGGCATCGGCAGCTTCCGTCATTTCGCTCCGGCTCCTGTCGATGCGAATCTGCAATCTGAAATGCACGTGGCCGCTAGCCGTTGGCCGTAAGCCGTCAGCGGTCTCGGCAATCCGAAATCGTAAATCCGAAATGACTTGGGCCGTGTCATTGATCATTTGCGGGCCGCCAATTCCTACAGCGTCACGATGGCTCTAGCGGCACAACCGAGAGACCACTGGGGGTGCGGACCATCTGCCACTTGCCGTGCTCCTTCAGCCTGCCACTGAGGGCCAT
>CAZAKP010000234.1:0-3579 GCA_964485845.1 uncultured bacterium
CGACGGTGCGGAGACGGGTGGTTGGCGAGCTGAAGGAAGAGGATTTTCCCTTCCCTCCGCTGGTGCCGATTTGCGAGATCACCCACGACCGGCTGACTGTCGAGATGGCGCGCGGCTGCACTCGCGGCTGCCGTTTCTGCCAGGCCGGGATGATGAACCGGCCGGTGCGGCTCCGCTCGCAGGATTCGGTTGTGCGGCTGGCCGAGCGGGGAATCCGCGCCTCAGGCTGGGAGGAAGTGTCGCTGCTCTCGCTCTCGGCGCTCGACTACCCGGACCTGCCCGGACTCGTGGGTAAGCTCAACTCGCGGCTGAAGGACCGCCGGGTCTCGATTTCGCTGCCCTCGACCCGGGGCGAGGACTTCTCGAGCGAGCTCGCCCTGAGCCTGCAGGAAGTGAAGAAAGCCGGCCTTACCTTTGCCCCGGAGACCGCGTCCGAGAAGCTGCGCGGGTTCGTGAACAAGAACATCTCGGAGCTGCGCATCCTCGAATCGGTGCGGAACGCTCTCGACGCGGGCTGGAACGGCGTGAAGCTCTATTTCATGGTCGGGCTGCCCGGCGAGACCGAGGCCGACGTCGCGGAAATCGGCCGGTTCGTGACCGAAATCGGCAGGCTGTGCAAGGGCCGGCCGGTGCGGTTCAACCTGAGCCCGTTCGTGCCCAAGCCGCATACGCCGCTGCAGTGGGCGCCCTTTGCGGATGTGGCCGAAACCCAGGCCAAGATCAACCGGGTCCGCGATGGAATAACGCGCCGGAACGTGAAGGCGAAGTGGGCGAACCCGGAATGCTCGTACGTCGAAGCCCTGCTCGCGCGCGGAGACGGGAGGCTGGGCCCGGTCATCGAACGGGTCTACCGCGAGGGCGGCGTGTTCCAGGAGTGGACAGAGTTCTTCAAGTTCCAGCTCTGGACCGAGAGTCTGCGCGCGCTCGGCATCGAGCCGAACGACTATCACCGCGAACGCCGGACCGACGAGCACCTGCCCTGGGAGTTCATCAATATGGGCGTTAGCCGCGAATTCCTCGTGCGGGAATACGAGAAGGCGAAAGCCGGCGAGATGACGCCGGATTGCGCATCGGGAGAATGCACGAATTGCGGAGCGTGCGAGGGCGGACGAAGCGAGAAGCGAGAAGCTGGAACACAGAAGCTGGAAGTTGCGGAGAAGACGGAGCCGGACTACGGGCGGAGACCGAGGGCGGTGCAGAGCTTTCAGGAACTCCGCACGCGGTTCCGCATCAAGTACGCGGTCGACGAGCCGTACCAGTTCGCCGCGCACCTCGACCGGGTCCGAGCGTTCTATCGCTCGCTCAGGCGCAGCGAGCTGCCGATTGCCTATACCAAGGGCTTTGCCCCGAAGCCCATGCTGTCGTTCGGGCCGCCGCTGCCGGTTGGTCTGGTGTCGAGCGGGGAGTACCTCGACGTGTTCACCGCTTATCACTACACCGGGAACATCCTGCGCGACCTGGGCACGTTCCTGCCCAAAGGCCTGCGCATCGTCGCGGCGCAGCCGATTCCTCGTGAGCACCCAACCCTCGGCCGGATCATTAACCTGGCCCGATACGACGTGACCTTGCCCAAGACGTTCGACGGCGACTTTGCCGAACTGGCCGAACGCGCAAAAGGCCTGACCGGAGTGAGAGAGCTTCTGCCCGGAAAGGGACTGGCACTGCTTTCCGCCGAGGAAAACAGTGCCTGTACCCAATCCGACCCAAGCGTGTCGGCATCGGGGAAAACGGGGACAGTCCCCGTCCGAGAGGACTCGGCCGCAATCCGGTACAGTCCCCGTTTTCCGGGGACGATAGTCCTTGACCTGGCCATTGAAGCCGGCATCAAGCTCTTTGATACCCTGGCCGGGATATTCAACATAAGTGAAACTGAAGCCCGGTGCCTCTTGATACGGCGCCGGGACTGTCTGGTTGCGCAAAATGGCCGCATCCGGACACCGTTGGAAGATTAGGGAGGGCAGGATTCCAGGATTCAAGGATTCCAGGATTCCAGTGTCCGTGCACTCGAATCCTGGATTCCTCGATTCCTTGATCCCTGTCTTTGCACTGCTGGAGGACCTATGAAGGCTAAAACCAAGATTGTGCTGACCAGCAATGAATGGGAGACGCGAGTCGCGATTATGGAGAACGACCAGTTGGTCGAGTTCTATATCGAGCGGGCCGAGTCTCAGGCGCTGGTTGGCCGCATCTACAAGGGCCGCGTCGAAAACGTGGTCAAAGGACTGAGGGGCGCGTTCGTGAACATCGGCCTGCGGAAGAATGGGTTCCTGCCCCTGGTCGAGATTCCCGAGTTCGACGAACTCGATGACGAGAGCGGCGCCGGCGAAGGAGCCAAGCCCGAACCCCGCACTATCACCCTGCGCGAGGGCGAGGAAATCCTGGTGCAGATCGTCAAGGACGCTTTCGCGGAGAAGGGCGCGCGCCTCACCTCGTTTATCTCCATCCCCGGCCGGAACCTGGTCTACTTCCCCAATGCGCAGCGCGTCGGCATCTCGCGCCGCATCCACGACCGCCGCGACCGCAACCGCTTGCGCGACGCCGCGCGGCGGTTCAAGTCGCCGCACGCCGGTCTGATACTCCGCACCGCCGCGGCCGAAGCGTCGAACGAGGATCTGGCATCCGAGTTCCGCGCGCTCGAAGCCACCTGGAACGAGGTCTGTCACAAGGCCGAAACCGCGCGGTCGCCGTCGCTCGTCTACGAGGAACCACAGATCGGCGTCAAGCTGGTTCGCGACCTGCTCGGCCCGAACGTGGAAAAGATGATAGTCGACTCCGAGGACCGGTACCGCGAGATCCTCGACTACATGAACCGGATCGCCCCGCACCTGAAGCGCAAGGTCGAACTCTACTCGGGCGAGGTGCCGCTGCTCGAACAGACCGGGGTGGAAGCCGAACTCGAACGCATCTTCCAGAAGCGCATCTGGCTCAAATCCGGCGGGTTCATCACCATCGACCAGACCGAGGCGATGGTGGCAATCGACGTCAACACCGGGCGCTCGGCCAAAGAGGAGGACCCGGAACGGCTGATACTCGCCACCAACCTCGAGGCCGCGGCCGAGATCGCCCGCCAGATACGCCTGCGCGACCTTGCCGGGCTTTTGGTGCTCGACTTCATCGACATGGAGGATCCGAAGAACACCGAGAAGGTCATCGCCGAGCTCAGGCTGCAGCTCTCCAACGACCGTGCCAAGGCGGACTACTCGAAGATGAGCCGGTTCGGCCTGCTGGAGATGACGCGCGAGCGCACCCGGCCGGGCATGATGTACTCGATGCAGGAAACCTGCCCGACCTGCAAGGGCTCGGGGCGGGTCCGGTCGCGGGCCGAGATTGCCATGAAGGTTGAACGGGCGATCGTCTCCAAGCTCGCCAAGCTGCGCGGCCGCAAGCTCCGGATTGTGGCGGCACCGGCATTGCACGACTTCCTGACCACCGACTGGTACGACCGGCTGAGCGAGTTCGCCAAGCGCTACGAACTGGCGATTGACGTGAAGATCGACTACCAGCTCCAGCCGACCGACTTCAAACTCCTGACCGAAGCGCTTTAGCCGAAGCCGGCTGAAGTCAGAAGCGAGAGGCTAG
>CAZAKP010000235.1:0-3550 GCA_964485845.1 uncultured bacterium
GGCGGGGGCAAGTAGTGTTCGCGCGCGGCCTGTTTTTCGGCCTGCTCGCGGTCGGTGTGAACTTCGCGCTCCTCTACTTCGGCGTCCGCTGGATGATGCGCCGGCAGTCACGCGCGGCCCGGCTGCTGACCGTGCTGTCCTACGCTGCGCGTTATTTCGTGTTCGGCGCGCTGATCTTCCTCTTCCTGAGATTCCAGCTCGGCAGCATCATCGGGCTGGGTGTGGGTGTGACTGCGGGCATCGCCGCGTTCCTGATATGGCAAGGAGTGTATGCCGCACATCGGCGAGGCGATAGAGTACAGCCTTAAGATACCGACCCCGCTGCTGATGAGCTGGGTGACGGTCCTCGTGCTCTTCGTGCTTTCGTGGCTGGCCGTGCGACGCCTGCGTGAGACGCCGGGCCGGCTGCAGGCGCTGTTCGAGCTGTGCTTCCAGTTCATCTTCGACCTGGTGGACTCCTCAGTCGGTCCCGACGGCAAATCCTTCTATCCCCTGTTCCTCGGGATGTTCCTCTACATTCTTGTCGGCAACCTGCTCGGGCTCGTCCCCGGTCTGATGTCGCCGACCGCGAACCTGAACACGACCATCGCCCTGGCCCTGGTGGTCTTCTTCAGTATCCACTTCTTCGGCATCCGGAAGCACGGGTTCTTCCGCTACCTCGCCCACTTCGTTGCCGGCGTTCCGCTCTGGCTCAAGCCGTTGATGTTCGTCATCGAGTTCATCAGCGAGCTGGCCCGGCCGCTCTCGCTCGCGTTCCGTCTGTTCGGCAACATCATGGCCAAGGAAGTCCTGCTCGGCATCCTTGCCTTCCTTGTGGTTTTCCTGTATTCTGCGGGCGGCGTGGTGGACACGGCGATGACCGTCGTGCCCCTGCTCTTGCGGCCGCTGATAATCCTGCTCGGACTGCTGGTCGGTTTCATCCAGGCATTCATCTTCACCCTGCTCTCGATTGTCTACGTCGCGGGCGCGGTGAGGACTCACAGTGAAAGGAGCCGTTAGTTATGAAAAGAGTCCTGCTAGTGACCGTGGTCGGACTGGTTTCGAGCTGTCTGGCCCAGGCGGCGGATAGCACCGGCGCTTTCTTCATCTGGACGGACGCGGTGTCAATCATGGCGCTCACCATCGCGGTGGTCGCGTGCGCCCTCGCACAGGGCAACGCCATCAACAAGGCGGTTGAGGGCATCGCCCGTCAGCCCGAGGCCGCGGGGAAGATTCAGCCGCTCTTGCTGGTCGGGCTCGGGTTCATTGAGTCCCTGACCATCTACGTCCTGGTGGTCGCGCTCATTCTCATCTTCGCGAACCCGGCGACGTCACACTTCCTGAAGTAGCGAACAGGGCAACTGATGGTCGTGGTCAAGTGGTCTAGCGCTCCAGTGCGGGACGTCCAACACCTGACCACTCGACCATTGGAGCACTTGACCACTTCTCTCGGCGCGGAACGGTCGCGTTCTGCACTTGATCCCTCGATCCCTCGATCCCTTGATCCCTTCTGCGCACATGATTGACATCAACCCGGGCCTGCTCTTCGTCCAGATTGCGACCTTCCTGCTCGCGGTCCTGATACTCTGGCGTTTCCTCTGGAAGCCGCTGGCCAAGTTCATGGAGAAGCGGACACACGGCATCGAGCAGGACATCGCCAACGCGAAGAAGAGCCGGGAACAAGCCGAGGAAATGGAGGCCCAGTTCAGGGTCCGCCTCGCCAATATCGACGAGGAAGCCCGTGGCATCATCCGCCGTGCCGCCGATGAGAGCAAGCAGTTGCGCGAACGGATGCTGGCCGAGGCGCAGGAGGAGGCCCGGCGTCTCATCCAGAACGCCAGTCGCCAGATTGATACCGACAAGCGCCACGCCATCCGCGAACTCCGGAACGAAACCGTCCGACTCGCGGTGCTGATTGCCGAGAAGGCGCTGAAGCAGTCGGTCAACCCGGAAGTCCAGGATAGGCTCATCAACGAGTTCGTCGAGGGGCTGAAGCATGAGTAGCCTGCTGACGAGCACGCTGGAAACGACCGAGCAGGACTTGAAGCGCCTGACCGACATCGTCGAATCCGAACCGCTCGTGGTGCTCTTCCTCGACCACCCGCTCATCACGCTGGCCGAGAAGGAACACGTCTTCGACAGCGCAATCGAGAGCGACTTGACGCGGCGCTTGCTGCGCGTGCTCATTGCCCTCCGCAAGTCCCGCCGGATGCGCGACGTTTACGACACGTTCGCCGAGATGGTGCGCCGCGAACTGGCGATGGCCGAGGTCGAGGTGCGGGTGCCCCGGACGCTCACGCCGGAGGAACACAAGCTGTTGCGTAGCGCCATCGAGCAGTGGGTCGGCCGGCGCGTACACCTCACCGTGGTCGTTGATGAAACCGTGATCGGCGGCGTGCGCGTACAGGTCAGCGGAAAGGTCGTCGACAACACCCTGAAGTCCCTGCTTGAAAGCATCGAGGAGAAACTGCTCGCAGCATGAAAACCGACGACTTCCTCCACCTTATCCGGCAGCAGCTCGATGACTACAAGACCACCCTCAAGGTCGACGAGGTCGGCTACGTCCTCCAGATCGGCGACGGCATCGCCCGCGTCTTCGGCCTTGACCGGGCGATGGTCGGCGAGCTGCTGGAGTTCCCCGGCAACGTGTTCGGTATCGCGCTGAACCTCGACCGCGATTCGGTCGGCGCCGCGGTGCTCGGCGACTACAGCGGCATCCGCGAGAACGACGAGGTCAAACGGACTGGCCGGGTGTTCGAGGTGCCGGTCGGCGACGGCCTGCTCGGCCGCGTGGTCGACCCGCTCGGCAAGCCGCTCGACGACAAGGGCGCGGTCCATTCCGACAGGTTCCGACCGATCGAAACCCCGGCCCCAGGCGTGATCGACCGCCAGCCCGTCGAGGAATCGCTCCACACCGGCATCAAGGCGGTCGACGCGATGATTCCCATCGGCCGCGGCCAGCGCGAGCTCATCATCGGCGACCGCCAGACCGGCAAGACCGCCATCGCGGTCGACGCGATTATCGCCCAGCGCGACGACGATGTCGCCTGCATCTACGTCGCCATCGGCCAGAAGCAGTCCGGCGTCGCCCGCACCATCGAGAAGCTGGCCGCGTTTGGCGCGCTTGCGCATACCATCGTCGTCTCGGCCACCGCCAACGACTCGGCGCCGCTTCAGTACATCGCCCCTTATGCCGGCTGCGCCATGGCTGAAGAACTCGCCGCCCAGGGCCGCGACGTGCTCATCGTCTACGACGACCTGTCCAAGCACGCCGTGGCCTACCGGCAGCTCTCGCTCCTGCTGCGCCGGCCGCCCGGCCGCGAGGCCTATCCTGGTGACGTCTTCTATCTCCACTCGCGCCTGCTCGAGCGCGCGGCCCGGCTCTCGGCCGAGCGCGGCGGCGGCTCAATCACCGCCCTGCCGATAATCGAAACCCAGGCGGGCGACATCTCGGCCTACATCCCGACCAACGTCATCTCGATTACCGACGGCCAGATTTACCTCGAGTCCGGGCTCTTCTACGCCGGAGTCCGCCCGGCGATAAACGTCGGCCTCTCGGTCTCGCGCGTCG
>CAZAKP010000236.1:0-3548 GCA_964485845.1 uncultured bacterium
GAATAGAGTCCGTGCGGCAGCGGTAGATAGATCGACCTATGGACACTTCTGAGGAGTTATCATGAAGCGAAGCATCATCGCGACGGCAGCTCTCTTGCTGCTGATCTCAGGCGCGACTTACGCCCACCCGCCTCGGCGGCGGCATCGGCCGCGGATCGTCTCGGGGCCGGAGCTCGCCTGGTTCGCCTGCGGCCATCGTCACGAGTGGGTCTGGGTCGAGCGGCACTGCTACCGGGAGTTCGGGCCACAGGTGTACTTCGAGTGGTCCTTGTCCGGTGACCGCGGTTGTCCTGGCTGGCGGTGGCAGTGGGAGTACGGGCGTCGTCCCGACTGGCACCGGCACCACTGGGGCGGTTGGCACGGCCCGAAATGGCGCCACGGACGCGGTCACGGCCACGGTCGCCACTAGGCCCGACTGGTCCGGTCTGAGCGAGGGAAGGCGCGCCGGACGGGTCTGACTGGTTGAGAGCACGGCAGTTCGGTATCAACAGACGGCTCGGTCTTAGACATTGCCGCGATACTGGACTGACCGTGACTCTCTTTGCGCCTGACGCAGCCGCAGGCCATCGGCCACCAGCCGGCTGAAGCGCAGGCACGCACGCCAGGCGCCCCTGTCGCTAACGGCGAGCGGCTCGCCGTCTCCGGCCAATCCCGCCCAATCGCCTCTCCCAGACTTTCCTCCCTTCGGCTGACCCGCCTGCTCGACACCCCGCATGCCTGGACACTGCCGGGAGCTACCTCACATCGGAATAACCGGTGAGCTCCGGATGTATCTACTTGCGTATGAACAGGCCCGGCTCGGACTTAGGCAGGTGGCGGGGAGACGAACCTGCGGTCAGGTCGTCCGTATTGGGTCCTGCGCTCGGCTTCAGACACGGTAACCTGGATTGGAGAATGCTATGTCCATGACTTCGGCTGGTATGCAGAATTGGATCCGCCGGTCGTCGGCTGTGATCGTCGCCGCGCTGCTGGTGCTGACGGGCATCTCTTGCACGCACTCGCACTACTACGATGGGTTGTTCTACGAGGACATCGCCCGGGGCGTGGTCAGCGGGCTCGATGACATCTACAACGATTACATAGCCGGCATGCCGAACGGCTACGTGGACATCCTCGCCTGCGGGCCGTTCGGCGGCATCGTGCACATCACCGGTACCGCTTGCTACGACCCCTGGACTGATGTCCAGACCGCGGACCTGCGGTACGACCTGTCCGATGTTCGGGTCTCTTCCACTTCGTCTTCGTCCGGCCTGGACGTAGACCTTGCGCTCAGCGGCGTGATATACGAGCACAGCTCCTGGTCTCAAGACTGTTCGAGTCTCCGCTACGATTCGCGCGACCTCTGGATCGCGGGCTCGGCTGAGCGGGACTGCGAACGACGCGGGGTCGACGGCATGACTGACTTCTGGGCAAACAGCACGGACTCAGGGACGTCGGCTGAGTTGTTCGGATGGAACGTATCCTGGTAAGCGGGTCGGCCGGGATTCCGGGGACACTCAGTCCAGCCCGAAACGCATCAAGACGGGATTCAGGTACAGGCACCGCACTTCGGGAAGCTTCGGGCAGATTCAGCTTCAAGCCGCAGGCCGTCATCCGCCGCCGATTTTACACCCCCCGCCCGACGGCTTGGCTTGGACCAGTCCCCGAAGCTCCACGCGAGCTGCAACACCGGGTCGCCTGCCGGCGTCTTATCCGTATCGGCATGCAGTGAGCCGTTGAGAGGAAATGACCGGACGTCGGTTCGGGACGGCAGTAGAAAGGACGATTGTGGATCAACCTGACGAACAGAAGAAGAAGCGGTTCGTCGGCCGGGGCATGAGCCTCGGGCTGGCGCTTGGAGCCGGAGTCGGAGTTGCCGTCGGGGCGGCCATGGGCAACATCGGGGCGGGGCTGGCCATCGGAGTCGGCGCCGGCATGAGCATCGGGCTCGCGATCGGAACGGCCATCAGCCGCCGTCCCTGAGCACTGCTAGACGCAGATCGCGGGCCACGCGTAGATGAGCCTCCGCCAAAGGTGATCCTGTGAAGAACGTGTCGTCTCTCGTGCTGCTGGCAGCACTCATCGCGCCGCCCGTCTTCGCGGCGATTCCCCTGCCGGGTGCCCCGTCCTGGACGTCCCGCGACAACGACTATTCGACCGGCGGCGCGTTCGCCGACGTCAATGGTGACGGCTGGATTGACCTGCTTGTCGCGAACGGGAACGACATGGCGATGGACCGGAACAGCGTCTACCTGAGCAGCAACGGCACGCTCGATTCGGTCGCCTCGTGGACCTCGGCCGACAATGGCTACTTCGGCCACTGCTATGCCGGGGACGTGAACAACGACGGGCTGCCTGACCTCGCCGTTGCCTATCTCGGAAGCATCGGGGCCGGCGAGCGGACCGCCCGCATCTACCGCAACGAAGGCGGGATACTGGAAGCCGCGCCGTGGTGGAAGGCAGCGGACCGGCACACGTCGTTCGACTGCTGCCTCGGCGACGTGGACCTCGATGGCGACCTCGACCTTGCCATCAGCGCCGGCGATGCCTCTCATAGCGAGATCGACTCGGCCCGCATCTACCGGAACAACGGCGGAACCCTCGATACCGTCCCGTTCTGGACCGAGCACGAGGGCGCGCCGTCCGACGCCGTCCTCTTCTGCGACGTCGACAACGACGGCGACCTCGACCTGTTCGTGGGGCAGCGGGGCCGGGTCTCGATGTACCGGAACAGCGCCGGCGCCCTGGACTCCGTCCCGAGCTGGGTCGCGCGGAGCGGTGTCGGCTGGGTGTTGCGCCTCGCCCTTGCCGACTACGACAACGACGGCTTCCTCGACCTTGCGATCGCGGCCAACGGTCAGCTCGGCGACAGCAACAGCATCAAGGTCTTTCACAACAGCGGCGGCACAATCGACACCGTTGCTTCGTTCAGCATGCTGCGGGCCAGCCGGCAATCATCCTGTGTTGCATGGGCTGACGTCAACGGCGACGACTGCCCGGACCTCGCGGCCGGCGGGTGGTACGAACCGGCAGTTGTGTTCGAGAATCTCGCCGGGGTGCTCGACACCGCACCGGCCTGGTCATGGAGCCCTTCGAACCCCTTCGAACTCGTCTGCGAAGCGGTGGTCTGGGGCGACATGGCCAACCGCCATCTTTCAACGGTGGACGAATCATATAGTGGCGACGGCACAAGGAAGCTCTTCAACATCCATCGCCGGCCGTTGCAGACGCTGGACAGCGTATGCGTCGACGGCGCCAGGGTTCCGGTCGCCGGCTACTGCTTCGACCTGCTCGGCGGCTGGGTCAGCTTTGCCGCTGCCCCGCCGGCGGGAATCAACAACGTGGTCTTCTTCTATCGCTTCTCGGAAGCACCGGACCTCGCCGTTACCAACTGGGACCAATCCCACGGGAAAACAGGGACACTTCCCATATTTATAATCCGAAGCGCGTCAAGGTGCTATCGGACCAGGGACAGGCACCCCATTTCGGGAAGCTTCGGGCAGATTCAGCTTCAAGCCGCAAGTTGTGAGCCGTGAGCCGGAAGCCGTTCTCCCCCGCCGATTTGACAC
>CAZAKP010000237.1:0-3528 GCA_964485845.1 uncultured bacterium
CGCGGCTCTGGCCCCCGGACGGTCAAGAAGAAGCTGTCCCTGACTCTGTAGCCGGCCGTGTCGTAGGCATCAATCGCCACCAGGCCCGAGTAGTCGTCGAGCGACGTCCCGACCGGCACCACCAACGCGAGTGTGCACTCGACCGCCTGCCCAACCGCCAGCGATTCAGGCAGGTTGAGTACGTAGATGCTGTCCACCGTATCCTGTGGTGAGGAGAGATACGCGCTGTAGCCTGTGACATACAACGGAGAACTGCTCGGGCCGTCTTCTCTATCAGGGTTGTAGTACTTGTAAGTGTTCACAAGCATGAACTCGGCCTTGGCATAGGGCGAGTAGACCGGTCCTGCCGGCTGCCTGTGCAGATTCATGGTGTCGCGAACCACGCCAAGCGAGTCGTTGTCCACGTCGAGGTCACCTACCGCAGTATTCCTGACGAGTGCGTGAAGGGTAACACAAACCGGCGCGCCGCCGGTATCTAGCCCGGCGACGGTGATCACCCCGGTGTAGTCGCCGCCTTCAAGTCCCGGCGGTACGTGCACTGCCAGCGTGCAGGTCACGACTTGCCCTTGCGCCAGCGACCCGGGCAGATTCGAGATGAGAATGCTGTCGAGGGTCCCGCCCGGCCCGACCAGCGAGCCGGTGAAGTAAAGAGAGTCCACCGGAGACTGGCTCGGACCATCGGCCGTGTCCGGATTATGCGACTCGCTCGTATTCGCGAGAACGAACTCACCTGCGGCGTATTCGGACGGCAGCCAGGGCGTGACGAGTCGCCGGCGGGCCCGGAGCGTGTCCCTGACAACGTCCTGCGAGTCAACGATGTCGAGGTCACCGAGTTTCTTGAAGAGTGCATGGAACGTCTCGCTCATCTGCAAGCCTACCGTGTCCCTGCCGGTGATGGTGACGAGTCCTGCGTACTCGCCGTTCGGCAGGTCGGGCGGAACAAATAGCGCCAGCGTGCAGACTTCAGACCGGCCTTGGTCGAGCGACTGCGGCAGAAGGTCGACGAGGATGCTATCGAGCGTTCCACCCGGGCCGTTCAGCAAGCAAGCGTAGCTCAGCGAACTCACCGGCGACAGGCTCGGTCCGTCTTCCGGGTCCGGGTTGTAGGTTGGGCTGGTATTCGCGAGTACGAACTCGCCGAGCGCATACGCAGCGAAGGGACCGTCTGAGCGGGCCCGCACTCGCATCGTGTCAGCGACGACGCTGAGTGAGTCATCGTCCACGTCAATGTCTCCCAGTGCCTCGTAGAACCTGAGTATCTGTAGACCCTCTCGGCCATACGCCACGTAGGCATATCCCCCAACCTCGGTCACGCCGTTGGCCCATCCCGGCATGTCGTAGTGCCCCACCGAACTCGGGTGTTCCGGGTCAGTCACCGAGATAACCTGCATTCCATCCTCGTCAGCCGCGACGTACGCATAGCCGCCGCTGACGGCCACTCCCCAGGCCAGGTTGTAGGCGCCGACATGCCCGACGTCAACCGTGTGCGCCGGGTCGGTAACCAGGATGACATGCAGTCCTTCGCGGCCGGTTGTGATGTAGACGTAGTCGCCACTCGCAGCCACGCCCAGGACGGGCGTCTCCATCATGTAGTAGCCGCCTGCCCGAACAGGGTTCGCCGGGTCGGCAAGCGAGACGATAACGAGCCCGCCGCTGCCACTCGCGATGTACGCGTAACTGCCGCCAACCACAACGTCGCGAGCCTGGTTGGGCGCGAGGCAGTAGCCGACTTCAACTGGATGCGCGGGGTCGTCAACCGAGATGACCCGCAGCCCGGACGTATCATCAGCAACGCAGACATAGGACCCTGACATAGCCGCGGCACGAGCCGAGCCCGGCGTCCGGCAACTGCCGATTTCGACCGGATGCGCCGGATCGGCAACTGAGATGACCCGCAACCCGGCCGTGTCATCCGCAACGTAGGCGTATGTGCCATCCACCGCAACGCCGTAGGCTCTGCCGGGCGTGGCAATGGCTCCAACCGGCACCGGGTTCCTGGGATCGACGACCGAGACGACGCGAAGCCCAGAGTCGCCAGCCGCGACGTACGCGTACGCGCCACTGACGGCCACTGAATAGGCCTCGCCCGGCAGGGCGCAGCCGCCTGCGAGCCGGACCTTGAGCGAATCAGCAGCCATTGCAGCGCCCGCAAGAAGGCTCAGGCAGAGGCAGACGATCGACCGCGTTGCACGCATACGGTCCTCCTACTCCGCAACGATGACCTTGGTGACGGCCAACGACTGTCGGCTGACGGCTGTCGGCTCTGTTCGGACAAAGTACACACCCGGCGCAAGCCGGCTCAGGTCATTTGGACCCGGCTGCAGTTCAATTACCGTTCTGCCGTCGATAGAGAGGAGGGAGCAGCAAGGAGTCAGCAGTGAAGATGGCAGCCACAGGGCTCGGCGCACGACCGTTGGCAACGGGCCTATCGCCGGGTGGGCACCCGCATCTCCATCAATGCTGCTGCCGAAGAACTGAAACACCTGCAGCCCTTCTTCGCCATACGCGTTGTAGGCGTAGCCGCCGCTAGCTGTCACGCCGTTTGTCCAACCGGAGAATCCGGTGAGGTCATAGAACCCCACCTGGAACGGCCTGGCCGGATCAGTGACCGACAGTACCCGCATGCCGTGATAGGCGGCCGCAACGTAGGCAAGGCCACCACTCACGGCTATACCCCGGGCCTCATCTCCGACACCGTACCTCGCGACCTCGAACAAGTGGAGCGGGTCGGCTACCCGCATCACAATAACCCAAGGGTCGATTCCGACATAGGCGTAGTACCCGCTCACCTCCACCTCGAGACCGAACTCCCCTTCGGAGCGACTAACTAGAGCAGGCCTTGCAGGGTCAGCAACCGACACGGCGCACAGCCTGGTGCCGGGCCCGGTAAGGTAGGCATAGTCACCAACCACTGCAACGGCAACCGCCCCGCCCAGAGTATCACAGTATCCGACCTCCTGCGGATGCGCGGGGTCAGCAATCGAGATGACCCGCAGCCCCGAACTACCATCGGCGACGTAGACGTAGTGGCCTTCCAGAGTCAGGCCGTAGGCCTGACCGGGCGTGTTGCAGCGGGCCACCTCGGCGGGGTGAGTCGGGTCGGACACCGACACGACCAGAAGTCCAGCAGTGTCAACTGCCAGGTAAGCATAGTCCCCACTCACGACCACTCCTCCGGCTCTGCCCGGAGTGTTGAGAAACCCGACCTCACTCGGATGCGACGGATCGGCAATCGAGACGATGTGCAAGCCGCTGTCGCCACATGCAACGTAAGCATGATCGCCGCTGACTGCGACGTCGAAAGCCTCGCCCGGCAGGGCGCAGCCGCCGATGAGCCGGACGTTCAGCGAATCCGCGGCCCGAGCGGCGCCAGCGAGCGCAAGCAGTAGCAGAAGTACGGTTGTCTGCTTCATGTCACCTCCCAGAACAGGTGTCGGGATTCACCACAAAGACACAAAGGCACAAAGAGCGATACGGACTCCGGAACTCTGGATTCTAGTTTCTGGACTCTGCATTCTGAACTATCTG
>CAZAKP010000238.1:0-3523 GCA_964485845.1 uncultured bacterium
TGGCAAGCGACGGCGCGAGCATGTAGGACACGAGTTCGAGCAGTCCGGGCTCCACCCGGGCCGTTCCCGGCTTTGCCCGACGGAGCCAGACCGAGCCCAGCAGCGACCGGTTCAGGCTGACCGGGAGGACCAGGTCAACGTCGGTCTGGGACATGGATGCACGCTCCACCGGCAACCCGGCAAGGTCAGGCTGGCCCCGGAGAGCAGCCGGCCGGCCCGCGACCAGCACCGCGCCCTGCTCGTATCGGAGGCTCTCGCAGAGAACTCCGAGCGCGCGCTCGATGAAACGCTCCGGGGCAAGGTCAAGCGCCTTGATACTCAGGAGTTCCTGGAGCAGCGCCGAGTCGCGGTTGGTCTGTGCCTCAAGCCGGTAGAGCAAACGGTTCGCCTCTTCGGCTTCGGCCACGGCCGAGAGACGGCGGAACGTCCGGGCCGACGACTGCAGCAGCGGCAGGGCTTCCTCTGACCGGCCAAGGTCGAGAAGCAGGCGGCTGTGCTGCAGCCGGGCGAGCGCGAGTTCATAGGTGTCGCCAAGCGGCTCAAGCGCAGTTTCGGCCCCGGCGAAGAGATCGATGGCCGGGCCGGGTTTGCCTCGGGCGATAGCCAGCAGCGCCTCGACGCGCCGCGCCTCACCTTGTTCTTTACGCAGGTTCAGGTCTCCCGCGTGGCGGGCAGCTTCCTCAAGCAGGTTGCCGGCCGCATCGAGCCGGCCCTGGGCGAGCGCCACTTCTGCCCGCCGGCAGCCGAAGGTCGCGAGCTGGGCCCGGTCTTTCGCCGCCCCGCTGAGAAAAGCCGCTTCGTCGAGGTTCTCCTCGGCCTGGGACAAGTCTCCGCTCCGAAAGAACATCCAGCCGAGATTCGAAAGCGCCTCCCTGTGCAGCCGGCCGGTGCTCTTTGCTTCCCGCTCCGCCTCGATGACCGCCCTGAACATCCGCGCGGCGTTGTCGTAGTCGGACCGCTTGAGCGACAACTCGCCCAGCTCCATCCGCGAGGTCAGCAGTTGGTCCCGGTAGCCATGCTCCTCACAGAGCGCAATCGCCCGGTGGAAATGCTCGGTGGCCTCGGCCCAGCGACCCATCAGTTCCAGGGTCCAGCCGATGTTGTGGTGGTGAACTGCCCGGCCGAGCAGGTCGCCGCAGTCGGCACTCACTGTTAAAGCCTCCGTATAGAACCCAAGCGCCTTTTCCAGGTCGCCCTGCTGGCCGTAGACGCCGGCGAGCTGGTTCAGCGCTGAGTCCTCCCCGCGCCTGAACCCGATTTCCCGGCTGATTTGCAGGAATTCCTCGAAACACTCGAGCGCACGCCCGAACTCTCCGCGCTCCTGGTGGATCATGCCGATGAGGTTCAGGCCGCAAGCGCGGCCCTGCCGGTTGCCGGTCGCGTCCGCGTCCTTTAGCGCGAGCTCGGCGTAGCGCGCGCTGCCGTCGAGGTCACCGGCCTGTCGCAGCAATTCACTGAGCATAGTCACCGCTCTCCCCCAGGGCTTCTTTTGCCCGGTCGCCTCGGCTTCGACTATCACCCGCTCAAGCAATGGTATGGCGGCCGCCGGTTCGCTGAGCCAGAGAGCTTCGACGAGCAGCATCGTCGCCTTCACACGCTCGGCCGGCGTCGCAGCCGCGGCCACGCCTTCGCGTAGGGACCGGAGCTTGACGGACGGGTCGGTTGCGCCGCTCATACGGGGCTTTCGTGAGCATAGTCATCACCGGTTCCCAAGTCAAGCCTGCTCGACGCCCATGAACGCCGCCGCCCCGGCCAAAAGGCCGGGGCGGTGCGATTCCTGTGGGCTATCAGTCGAGCAGGACCAGTTTCGCGGTCGGCTGGCTCTCACCGCCGGTCAGGCGGGCGAAGTAGAGCCCGGCCGCGACCGGTCGCCCGGCTGCGTCGGTCATGTCCCAGCTCAAGCGGCTCGGCTGCGCCACCGCCAGTTCACGGACTACACTGCCGAGTGCGTCGTAGACAATCACCCTGCCGCCCGGCGCTCCCGCGCGCACATCGAACTGCACGCTGCGGGACGCGAGCCGGTTGACCGCCGGTACCGAAAAGGCCGGGGCAACCGCCACCGGGGTTACTTCCTCGACGCCGCTCTGGATGATGCGGAATGACCACGCCGTGCTCCACGGCCCCCAGCCCCACTGGTTGTAGCCGCGGACGATCCACTTGTAGATCTTGTTGTACACGAACATCGAGTCCGGCAGCGGGCAGTGGGCCGAAGAGCCGTTCTGCTCCCAGAGGGTATCGGTTCCCTGCACCAGTTTGAAGTGGATGCTGTCGCAGGCCGCCTTGACCGAGTCGACCGTGAGCACGACCGGCAGGCTGTCGGACCGAATCGGCAGCCCGTTGGGCGGGGCGACTTGCGGCGGCGGCAGCGGCTCGCGCCGGGTATGGAAACAGCCGAAGGTACCGTCGGCCGACGTCAGCGTCGAGCCGTTGTACTGGTACAGGCGCAGCCTCACCGAATCACAGGTCGGCACTGAGGGCGGAACGTACCAGTGATAGGCGCCGCTGTCGGCCACGCCCGCGGCTGCGGCGTCCCAGTTGCGGCCGCCGTCGGTCGAGATGTCGATGTCCACGGTCGTCGCGGGCGTTCCGCTCTCCCAGGTGATGCGAACCGTGTCACCGACGTAGAACACCTCACCTGCGCCGGTGTGATTGTACAGAGTGTCGCCGAGCGGATAGGTCAATCGCAGGTTGTGGACGTCCCCGGCGTCGGGCGTCACCGCGGCGACGTGCGACTGGCCGCCGCCGGAGTGTGCCCACCATTCGGCCGGCGCCCACCAGGTGTTGTGGACGTAGACGTACTTGTCGTCGGTCCGGTAGCCGAAGCAGGCAAGCGAGTGGCTCTCCCATCCCGCCGACCAGATCATCGCGTGGCCGGCATTGATCTGGGAAGTAATGGTTGCCCAGGCCCAGTCGTTGCCGCTGTTGCCCATCGTGTTGGTCACCGACCAGGCGGTGTAGCCGTGGCCGTAGCCGACCTGGAACAGGCCGTTGGATATGAAGTTGAAGCTGGTCCCGCCGTAGGACGTATCGGTGAGCATCTCAATCGCGCACTCGCGCTGGACGTAGGGTATCTGCCAGTCGGTCTCGCCCTCGACTGCGTCGTAGCGCTGGAAGTACCACTGCACCAGCCGGCCCGACTTCTGGAACCGGTCCACGTACCCGCAGACCATCGCGCCCGAGGTGGGCGTGCACCCGTAGCTCCAGTCGTAGAAGGGCGCAAGCCCGTAGTCCGGCACGAACGTCTCGCTCAGACCGGCCGTCTTCGGGTCGAAAACGTGGTCCCAACGGCTGCTCTCGTAGCCGGCGGCCGCCTCTTCCTCGCCCGGGTGCTGCTGTCGATATTGGGCTCGCGCGCCGGTCACGTAGCCGGTGAACGCGGCCCGCGAATCCCAGGTTCGCTCGAAGTGCTCGCTGAATACGGCGCTCTTACCCGACCCATTCGCGAACTCGAGATAGGTCGAGGGGCTGATAAAGTAGACGCGCGACAGCCGGGCATCGGACCCGAGCGTCTGCCGGGCGCGCG
>CAZAKP010000239.1:0-3506 GCA_964485845.1 uncultured bacterium
CGGCCGCGTGCGCGGCGAACTGGCGAGCAAAGAACTCGCTCCAGCCGAGGTCGGAGAGTCCGGTGCTGCCTTCCAGTATGGGTGGGAGGCTATACGGTCCGCCTACGAAGTCAAGAAGAACCGGCGTGCGGCGTCCGGAGGGAAGTGCCGCCGGCCGCGGCCTACCGCGTGACTGCGACCGTTGTGGAGAGTTGTCCGGTCCTTGCCACGTAGACTCCCGGTGCCAGCCCACGCAGGGAGACAGGAGTCGTACAATCGTCCAGGCTGACGCGGCGAACGAGTCGACCCGCGCAGTCGAAGAGGTCGAGGGTGCGACAGCCGACGCGCGCGGGCACCGAAACGAGTATCCGGTCCCGCACCGGGTTCGGGATGACCGTGAGGCGTGCGGCATCGCCTGAACCGCGTTCTTCCGCTATCCCCAGCGTTGGCCCGTAGATTTGGAGGCCCGCACCCCAGGCGGCGACGTAGACCATCGAGCCAGCAGGCGATGCGGCCCAGGCAGCATGCGGGGTGATATAGAATGCCCGCTCGATCGGGTTGACGGGATTCGCGCAGTCGATAACTCGCAGGCCGGACGAGGCGTCGGCAACGTACGCATAATCTCCCTGTACTCGCACGGACATCGCCTGTCCCGGCGTGTCGAAGACCCCGAGTTCGGCAGGGCCGGCCGGGTCCGAGACATCGATGGTGTGCAGTCCCGAGTTCCGGTCGGCAACGTACGCGCGGTCGCCGACCACGTCGAGTCCGAACGCATAGTCGGGCGTGTCGAAGAAGCCGATTTCGTACGGACTCGCCGGATTGGCAACGCTGATGATGCGCAGGCCGTTCTCGCGGTCAGCCACGTAGGCGATGGTGTCCACTACCCGGACCTCGCAGGCGATGCCGGGCGTGTCGAAGTGTCCGACCTCGGTCGGGTGCGCAGGGTCCGATACGTTCAGTATGCGCATCCCCGAGCCTCGTTCCGCCACGTAGGCGTAGGGCATCGCCACGAAGACGTGGATCGCGTAGTCAGGTGTGTCGAAGAAGCCGACCTCGCTGGGCGCGTCGGGATTGGCGATGTTGACGATTCGAATGCCTGAACCCCACGCAGCGAGGAACAGGAGCGAGTCCACAATCGCCGATCCTTGTATCTGGTCCGGCATCGGGAGCACGCTCCGTTCTACCGGGTCGGCAGGGTCGCTGACGTTGATGATGTGAAGTCCCGCGTAGCCGTCCGAGAGATAGGCGTTGTCGCCGCTGACCACGACATTGTGCGCCCAGTCAGGCGTCTCGAACCGCTGGATCTCGGCCGGTGTGGACGGGTTCGAGATATCAATCACCCGCAGTCCGCCGTTCCAGTCCGAAACGTACGCTTGCTGCCCCATCAACTGCACGCCGTGCGGGAACAGCATGCCGCCGGCGGCGCCGACTCGGCGCGGGTGCACCGGGTCGGCGACGCTCAGGACTACCATGCCTTCCGTCCAGTCGGCGACGAAGGCAAGGCTATCTTTTACGACCACACCGGCGGTGCCGTGCAGGCTGTCGAATCGGCCGACTTCGTACGGGTTTGCGGTATCGGCGACGCTGATGATGTGCAGCCCGCCGGTCTCGCACGTGACATAGGCAAGTGAGTCCGACACGAACAGGGTCTTGGCCGTGGCCCCGAACACGCAACGGCCGGTTTCGCGCGGATGGGATGGGTCGGCGATGTTGATGGTGACGAGCCCGGAGTCGCCGTTGGCCGCGTAGGCCCAGCCGGGGCGCGCCCAGACGTCCCAGGCGCGGCCGCGGGTGTCCAGTCGGCCGACCTCGACCGGGTTCGACGCATCAGACGCATCGAAGATGCTGAGGCCGGAATCCCGGCCCGCAAGGTAGACGTAGTCGTCCAGCGCCGCGACACCATTACCCGGGCCGGCAACCGGCACCGTACTTCGGTGGATCGGCGTCGCGCCGGTAGCGACGTCGTAAATGTCGAGCGGCCCGGACACGACGTAGAGCCGGTTGTCCTCGTACCACATGTCGCGGACATAACCGCGGGTACGGATGGCGTCGGAAAGCACCACCGGCGAACCGGGGTCGGACGCATCAAGGACGTAGGCGCCGCCGCCGGAGCCGCAAAACACGAAGTCCCGCGCAGTGTCAACGGCCGCATTGGCGGTCGGGCCGAACGGCCAGTTACCGACCAGGCGGCAGTTCAGGGAGTCCTGCGCGAATGCCGCACCCGCGAAAAGAATGACAGCGCCCAGGATGCGCCGGCTCATTGAATGGCCTCGGCCTACCGGACCAGGGTCAACCGGGCCGCAGAAGTGCTGGCACCGGCCGTGAGTTTGCAGAAGTACACACCAGGCTTCATGCCCGCAGCATCCCAGATGAGCTGATGCTCGCCCGGGGGCTGGGTACCGGCCTGGAGCCGGGATACGATGTTGCCGGCCGCGTCGTACACGACGCAGCTCACCGCGGCACTGCGGGACAGGCTGTAGCTGAAGGCAGTCCGGGCGCCTGCCGGATTCGGATGCGTCATCAGGGGACGTCCGAGCTCGGGGCCGGTTAGTTCCTCAATACCCGCGACGTCAAGCGAGATGTTATCGGCGGAAACTTCCGCCCAGCCGCCGCCTCAGGTTCCGTTGTCGTACGCATACAAGTCCACGGTCAGCTTCTTGACATTCGCGGCGGCGATGCCGGGCAGGTGTCTCGAAAGCTCATCGGCGATGTCGAGGCGGTACTGCGTCCACACGCCGGGCATCGTGACATCAATCAGGCTCTGGGTGTCGCTGGCGGCCCAGTCACAGTACTGGTCGTGAAGGTATAGCTGTGTGTTTCCCAGGCAGGTGCCGGAAGAGTCGAGATAGCGGACGACGAACGCGGCTACCGGCCAGCAGGTCGATGAACCGCCGCCGATTTCCAGACAGCCGTCGAAGGTGAGCGTCAGGTTAACGTCAGGGACGTCGACAGTCTGGTTCATCGAGGCGCACTTGGCGAGGTACTTGCGGACAGCCACGGCCTGGCCCGGCGAAGGCTGTCCGAGCGTGTCGGTCCAGGTGAACGTATCGCCGCCGGCGAAGTTCTCGGCGATAGTGTCCCAGCCGACGTCAATCGTCTGCTCGAAGTCGCCGTTGACGAGCAGGTTGGCCGGGGCCGACCCGGCAAATGTTAACAGAGCGATGAAGGCAGCAGTTTTCACATGTCTCCTTATGCTGTTATTGGACCAAACGATACATGATTGCACAACTCCCCGGCTATGTCAACCAACGGTTTCCAGCGCGGCATGGAACGGCGGCCGCTAAAACCCGCAGCATGGCCGAAGAAAGGTTGGTGACGCAGTTTGGAGTGATAACACAATCTAGCTGTTGGCAACGGATAGCTGTTCGGTCCGCACGCAGCCGACCACGTGGCGGTCGGTCTCGCGAGCGGGCGAACGGCTCAGGCGCCGGTCGCGATATTGCTCGCCGGGCGCGAGCGCGTGGCGTAGGCGGAGAGCGGCTTCGCGTCGAGACCCTGGCGCGGGTGGCGGAGCAGAGCGCGGATGA
>CAZAKP010000240.1:0-3505 GCA_964485845.1 uncultured bacterium
AACTGCCTGTCGGCACGTTCGTCAACTGAGTCCACGCATTCGTCGCGGCGTCGTAGCCCCAGAACCCGATCGTGTTGTTACCCTTGGTCAGATAGAGCTTGCCGTTGCCGTCCGAGCACATGACCGAGCCCTTGTATACCTGCTTGCCTTCGGCGCCGACGGGGATGCCATTCTTCCATGTCCAAGTGCCGGGCGGCATCCCGTACGCATAGAAGTCACCGGTCTTGTTACCCTTTGAAGCGTAGGTCAGGCCCGTGCCCGCGTCGTAAGCCATGCAGCCGCCGTCCTTGACCGGTTTGCCTGATGGCGCCGCGGGCATGGACGCGTATTCGGTCCATGCAGTCGGTCCGGCCACGTTGCCCGTGGCCCAGAAGGGCAGCATCGGCGTGTGCGGCTGCCCCTGCGTGTTGAGCTTCACGTGCCCCTCGGTAGCGCACACTGTGAACGGTCCTACAGCTGTGGCGGTCACTTTGAGATCAACGTGCCCATTGCCATCAGTCAGGCCGGACACGTAGAAGTCATTCGGTTTGTAAAGGCAGACCTGTGCCTTCTCGACCGGCAGTTGCTCTTGCCCGAGCCGCACGTCAACACCAACCTCATGGTAGCCCAGCGTTATGTTCGTCGGGTAGCTCACCGTCGCCGCCGCGGGAATCCCTCCAGACCATACAGGCATCGCTGGATCACCAAGCCACATGAACATGTAGATGTTCATCGTGTTTGAATTACCTGGCCAGCGAGTCGCTACGTATGCATCGACCAGCATGTTGATGGTACCCAAGTCAAACACCGGGGCCTCGTTGCGCCCAGGCTGAAGAGACCAATAGTCGCGCGTCGCCCTCACCGCGGCGCTACATTGTGCCGCCCCCGGCTCCTTCCAGGCCGCTTCCGTCGCCCCCAGACTGGCGACGGCACCTCCGGCGTGCTTACGCATCCACCGCTCCGACAGGCAGGTTCCTACGGAGATCGCGCTGGTAGAGCAGCAGACGTTAAACACGACGGGTGTCCTGTATCCGTTCTGAAGGTTCTGTATGTTCAGAGTGTCCCAGTGGTGGTAAAACTGGTCGAGATTCCAGAACGACCAGCGGAAGCTGCGGGCGTGACCGTAGTAGGCCAGCACACCCGTTCCCTGGTCGATGCTTGACGTCACGTCTAGATTGTCGACCCCAGAAATGTAGCCCATGATGGTGTCGCGCACGCCGGGGTAGAACGCGAGGTCCATTGTCGCGGCTCCCCTTGAGGCACATGAGAAAATGCCACCGGCTCCGTCCTCCTTGTGTGCCACGAGTGTGATTCTTGTCAGCCAGTCACCGGGGTCGACAGCAGCACGATAGTCGATGATCTTCTGTATTTGGCGCGAGAGGTCAGCGTTGCCACCGTCTCCATCCAGCGGCGAGAGTCTCGCGATTCCTATCTCCGGATAGTCGTCGCACTCGTAGTCACTCTCGAGCAGATCTGAATACCAGTAGTCACTCAAGGCGACAACCTGCGAGTGCCACTCGTCTTTCGTGTAGTTAGCTTTGGGGGGAATCTCGTCGCACTCTCCGACCAGTAGCACCCAGCGCAGCACCTTTCCCTCGCCAAAGTACTTGTTCTTTATCTGCCATTTGATCTGCTCCGGCTGCACGCCGGCTTGGGTGACCGTCACCGTGGTGCTGTACCCATAGCAGTTCAGTAGGCTTACCAGCGTGTTCAAGTCAGGGTTGTTCTTGTACTCCGAGTTGCAGAAAACCAGGCACCTAGTACCGGGCTGATAGTCGAGGCGAGGCCCAAGTCCTAGCTCCGAGTAGTTCTGGACAAGCCGGCGATACAGTGGCTGCATCCAATCCGTAACCGACGCTGGGTAGCTTCCGCCATTGTAGTCGACCCTCACCGTGATGCGCGAAACTACCTCTATCTCCTTACGCGCTGGCCTCACGACCAAAGGAAACACTTGGACGTTCACAACGTCCAAGTCGTGCCACGTCGCGGTGTGGGCGACGACCGCTCTCTCCGGAGGGTACTCGACATCTGCGGAGTAGAAGCCACCATCAATCTGGATTGGTCCGGGGGCTTCGCCAAACCTGAGCGCGGGTTGCAGGGGGTATATTCGAGGGATGCTAAGCGTCTCAGTCTGCATCGAGAGGATTCTCAACGCTGGATTGGAGCCGGTCGGTCGTGCAAGGAGAACCGGCACGATGGGCACCTCGGGCCTTCCGACCTCCAGACCAGCCGCCACCGCACCCGGAATCGTGACCCTCGAATACGTCACGCCGTCAACGTCGGTGGGAACGACTTCCACGCCAGGTATGTCCACCGCAAACGTCGTACCGCTGCTGCTCTGCTCAACTATTGACACGTGGGCTTCGCCTGACCCAGTGCCCACCTGTAGCCAGGACGCCCCGACCAGACTGCTGCCTGCCAGAAGCCAAGCTATCAGTGCTGTCACATTTCGCATTCCTTCCTCCTTGACCTGCTACCTGCGAGCCTTAACTAGTTTGGTCCCTACCTCGGGCCTTCCGACCGCGCGGACGACATAGACACCAGCAGGCGAGGCGTTGCCAGCTTGATCTCTGCCGTCCCAGACGGTCCCGCACGCATATGGCGTGCGGCGGGCCGGCTCGAGCCGTCTCACCTCCCTCCCGCTCGAGTTGAAAATGGCTACTGCTGACATGGGCGTCTCCGCACACGCCCACGCCAGCGCTGTGCTTGACGAGAACGGGTTGGGACTCGCGACCATTCCCGGATGCATAAGTCTGTCCGCACCATCGCCCTCGGTCACCCCGGTAGAGCTATCCTTGATCACGTACACCCTGTCGCTGTTGAGATGTCCTACGTACATGCGGCCGTGTTTCGGTACAGACAACAGCACGTATGGAGCGCCACCCACCGGGAGCGTGTCTACCACACTGGCGCTGATTGGGTTCACGACAAAGACGTTGTCCGTACCGGTACTAGCGCAGTACAGGAAGCCGGTTACAGGACCGCAGGCGATCGAGTAGATGACACCCCCGGCGTCAAGCGTCGACACCAGTGTGTCCGCCTTCGCATCTATGGCATATAGCGTGCTCATCCCGTTGTACGCCTCAGCCAGTATTAGGTCGGTCGCGCTGCTGCCGCCGATAGCGTCAACGTAGCCGTCGGTCACAATCGGCACCGTGGCGACGATCGAATCGGACAAACCGTCAATCGCCGTAATAGCGTCCTCATCCAGATGGCTATCGCAATAGTACTTGTCTATGCTGGACGCATAGAAGCCGGCATTGGGGTAGCCACCGACTTGGATGGTCCTGATGACTTGATTGGTGGCGAGGTCGATGACCGAAACCGAACCATCATCGTAGTTCTGCACGTACAGCTTGCCATGCCGTGTGTTGAGATGCTGTTTGATGGGAGCGGCACCGACCGATATCTGCGCTATGACCGAGTCGCTGACGCAATCCACGACTGCAACGCGGTTCTGGTTGGTGCATGTCACGTACAGCCGGTTACGGGTCGGCTCCCAGACAAGCACGTTGGCGCCCGGCAC
>CAZAKP010000241.1:0-1967 GCA_964485845.1 uncultured bacterium
GTGGAACTGCACGACACCTTCCTGCCAGTAGCCTTCTACATGCGGATAGCGAGACTGGGCGACTCCGGGGACATAATAAAGAATCGTGCCAAGGGCACTTCTCGACCATTATGAATCGAAAGCCTGTCAATGTGCCACAGCTTCAAGCCACGCTGAGGATTGCCGAAGCAGGGCGGCCGAAGTCATCCCTGCAAATCGGGAATTGGGGTCCACGATTACCCGGGATGATCGGTTCTGATTTCCAGTTTTCGGTTCCTGGTTCCCGGCCAATAGCCGGGCGAGCATCGCGGAATCGCTTTATGCGTCCAAATACTTGAACGAGGTGGGAGGGTTAGAGGAAGGTGTGAAGTGTCCACAGCCCGGACACGGGCTGATAACTTGAGTGGAGTTCCCTTAGATGGGACCATCATAGCGGGAGTGACCCTCCCGCTATTCCATTTCCGGCAAGCCAGACCAATGGACTGCCGAAACGCGCCCGCGCTCGTGCGCTTTACTATGCCGCGGAGGCGGGTATAGTGTCGCATGCGTAGATTCACGTCCATAATTCTCGGTATCAGTTTCGTGGTCGGGGCCGCGGTGCTCGGGAACTACTTCTACCGCGCCCGGGCCCAGGGCAACACCATCCGTGTGGTCGGCGCCGCCACCAAGCGCTACGACTCGGACATCGTGAAGTGGCGCGTATCCGTCGGCCGGAACACCGGGCTCGACGACGCGAGCGTGGGGTATTCGGATACCCGCAAGGCTTTCGAGGGTCTGATGGCCGAGTTGAAGAAGGCCGGCATCAGCGATACGGCGATATCGGTGCAGCCCATCAACCGGAACCCGGTCTACAACAACAACGGGAACATGACCGGATACAGCTTCAACCAGAGCGTCTACGTCATATCGTCTGACATTGGGACCGTCGAGAAGCTGGCGCTCAATCCCGATGAGATGTTCCAGAAGGGCGTTGCGCTTCAGTCGTCGATGCTTGAATACTACTTCTCCAAACTGCCCGACATCAAGAAGGAGCTCCTGGCCGAGGCGGCCCGCGACGCGAAGCAGCGGGCCATCGAGATTGCCAAGAACTCGGGCTCCGGCATCGGCACGATGCGCTCGGCCCGGGCCGGCGTGTTCCAGATAACCGAGCCCTACTCAACCGAGGTGTCCGACTACGGCATCTACAACACGTCCACGCGCCAGAAGGACGTGACTGTCACCGTCACGGCCGAGTTCGGGGTTAGGTAAGAAGCAAGAGCCCCCGAGGACGGATGGGCGGCAGTGCCGCCCATCATTGTTGTCCACGCTCGGAAGCAGACTATTCGAGCCAAATCTCGACGTGGTTGCCGTGCTCGTCTTCGTCCACGTCGACAATCTTCCCGGTGATGCCCTTTTCCAGCGCGTCCGTAATCATCTTCATGTCGATTTCCTGCTCTTCGATCTTGGCCTTGGCCTCGTCCGGGATGAAGTTCATCCCCCATTTCACGAGGCCGATAGGCAGGGTCACGTTGACCTTGGCCCGGTCCGAGCCCCGGGGGTACACCCGCACCTTGAGGAACCGGTTGCGCCCGCCGGTCCCGCCTTCGCTGCGCCGGATAGCGTCAAGCAGCTTCGACGCCTCTTCCGCGGTTATCTTCTTCTCCTCAAGCAGCTTCAGGACACGGTCCTGCTCGTCGTTCATTGCGACCTCCTGATCTCCGCGACCGCCTTGTCAACGTCGATCCTGCCGGATTCGAGGTCGGTTATCACCTGCGACGCGCTCTTGCGGTGATGCCGGCGATACCGGGCTATCCGGCGGTAGATGACGAAGATACCGAAGGCCACCACAAGCAGCGGCCAGTCCCGGCCGAAGTTCATGTACGGCACACCGAGCGCCGAGAGCCAGATCCAGGCGCCGAGCAGGACGAGGAAGATACCCCAGCCGATAATCCGCCTCACTTTCTCCTCCCGCGCCGGAACGCCCAGGAAATGCCCTCGCCCACCGTGAG
>CAZAKP010000241.1:2067-3496 GCA_964485845.1 uncultured bacterium
CTCCTCGAAGCCGTTCTTCATGGCCGACGCGACCGCACTTGCGACGACGTCGGGAATCTTGTCGAAAGGCCTCGGTCCGCGCATGCGGAAGTGCCGATGCGACCTGAACGGAACACCCGGCGGCTCGCGGAAGTCGAACGTCGCCCTGTCTGACCCCAGCGCCTCAATCAAGCGCGTTGCCTGGTCGGCGGTGATCTTGCCGTTTTCCAGCAGTTTCAGGATCCGGTCTCTCTCGTTGCTCATTGAACTCTCCTCATTTCTCTCGCCGCGTACCGGCCTTCTTGCCCCGACCCGATTCGGCATTGCCCGGGATTTCATCACCCGGCCACGGCATCAATGGTAGAACCACTTTCACTCCTGCTTCTCTTCGTTCTCGCCGCGGAGCATCTTCTCGGCGTCTTCCGCCGAAATCTCTCCGCGCTCGAGCATCTCAATCACCCGGTTAGAATCGGCGCTGGCGACCTGCTCTCCGAACCCCAGCGCCGCCAGGACCATGTCCAGACGCGAGCGCACGGTCGGATAGGAAATCCCCAGTTCTTTTTCCACGTCCCGAATCACCCCGCGGTTCTTGATGAAGACCACTAAGAACTGGTAGAGGTCATCCGGCAGCCGGCAGAGGTCGGGAACCGGGAACCGACCACGGACTGAGGTGCCGCACGACTCACAGGTGAGTTCCGAAACGGTCATGCCCGAATCACAGACCGGGCAGCGCGAGACCAATCCTTTGCGTGCCATTGTCGCTCCTAGTTTACGTAGTACACCGGCGCACTCATCGCAACGGCCCGGAACGCATGCACTTCCACGGTCGGCATCACAAGCCTCGGCACCTCGGCTCTGACCACCACTTCGGGCATCATCCCCGCGGAAACGGGGACTGTACCGCGCCGAGTTCGACGCAGGCGCTTCGAGGGACTGTCCCCGTTTTCCGCGCCCGTCATCACCAAGCCAAACACAAAGGCCGCGACCAAAGCCGCACCCATCACAACGGTCAGCGTCTTACTCATCAAAACCTCCAGATTCGCTACTAGACCCCTCGCGGAATTCAGGCACGCCCCCAGCGCTGGAACCCTGCGGCTGCCGGCGTTGAGGTTTAGACTCTCACTCATGCCTATCATCATATCCTTTAGATGCATGATGTCAACAAAAAGTTGCACCGAATATCAATATAATTAATACCAGCATTGATATTATCAATGATAGCCTGGCGCCGGGATTAAATAAGTTGCGCTGATTGCGTGCATTAGCCCCGCTGGACACCGCTTAGAGCCGACCGAGTTCGACCCCTCGTGTGAACCAGAACCGCCGTTTCACTACCGGGCCAGGCTGGTTTAGAGTTGATGGGGGCCATTCCGCCCAGGCCAGACTGACCGCCTGAATCGGTGGTTCGCGGTGCCATGGTACTTGGTGCGCGTCTGCGACATCCAGCAGC
>CAZAKP010000242.1:0-3487 GCA_964485845.1 uncultured bacterium
GCTCGCGCCAGCATGGAGGAGCTGCTGACCGACTTCAGGGACATGCTGCGCCTGACGGAATCAAAGAATGGGACAGAAACAGCCCGGAAGTAGCGCGTCTGCGCGAACTGATTCGAACGCCCGGCGCCGACTACGACACATTCAAGTCGGGGCTGGAGCATCCTGAACTCGCGATCGCGGCCAATACCATCATTGGACTTATCAAGGTGACCAACTATCTCCTCGACCGGCAGATCCGCCACCTGGAAAAGGCGTTCGTGGAAGAAGGAGGACTGCGGGAACGCATGACCCGAGCGCGCCTGGCCGAGCGGGAGCGACAGAACAGGCGGCAGCGATGAGCGACATGGGGGAACTAGGGGAAACCAGGGACAGCCACCGGTTTCGATGCGCGCCAAGGACATCGGACCACGCCCGCAGGCATTTCCGATTGACGATCGGCGGACGCGTTAAGCGGGCGCGATGATTAAGACGGCAAGACTGAACTTGCGACCGATGGAGAAGACGGACATCGATGGCCTGCATCGCATCTTCTCCGACGAAAACGTCCTGAGGGCGTTTGGCCTGGATTCGTTCAGCCGGGAGCAGATGACGCGCTGGCTCGAACGCAATCTCGAACATCAGCTTCGATATGGCTACGGCCTGTGGGCGGTAATGTTGAAGTCCAGCGGGGAGCTCATCGGCGACTGCGGGCTGGAAAACTCCGAATTCAAGGGCAGGCCCTGCATCGAGCTGGGCTATGATTTCCTGAGCAGCCACTGGAATCGCGGCTATGCGACCGAGGCGGCGGGAGCAGTCCGGGACGAGGCGGTGCAGAAACTGAGGATTGGACTCGATTCGCTTTGCAGCTTCATCCGAAGCGGCAACGCGGCGTCACAACGGATTTCGGAGAAGATCGGCATGCGCCGGCTGCGAGGATTCAGGCGATACGACACCGACTATTCCCTCTACGCATTCTCGGGAAAGCTGGCGGCAATCCCGGATGGCCGCTCCGGTTCGGCGGGAGGGTAGGCCGACGTCTGACAGCTTGCCGAGGCAGCCAGGCCTCCGTGATCTGGGAAGGTGCCGATGGACCCCGTGTACCCATCCGAGACTGACGAACTGAAACGCCGGCTCGGCGGGCTTCCCGTTAAAGCGCGGGTCGCATTCGCGCTGGCGTGTGCGGAGCGATTGACCAGGTATTCCCGGCACCCCGTTGGCTCCGAGACATACGAGTCGGCCAGGGCGGCCCGGCGGCTCGCGAGGCAGTTCATCGGCGGTGCGGCTATCGACCCGGGCGAGCTGGATGCTTTGGCTCAGAGACTGGAGTCGTCGCCGGACATCGACGACGATGATGTCGCGGCCTCTGCTTTTGTTCTTGAATGCTTGCGCGCCGGCGACGTGCATTCGGCGGTCTGGGCCGCGGAGCGGGCATTCGACGCGCGGGCCCGCGCCGCCGAGAAGGGTATGGTGTTCACGGTCTATACTCCGGAAATAGAGGCCGCCCTGCTCAGCGACCCCGAGCTTCAGGGGGAACTGGCGCGCCAGCGGGCCGACCTCGGCGCCCTCGAGCTTGACCCTCATTCGGCAGCGGAGATAGCCGGCCATGAAGATGACAGGGCCGGCCGTCCGGATAACGGGTGAGTCCGATGCGGGCTGATTCCGTCCCCCCGGGCAACCGGTGGTTCGACCTTCCGGCCGGATATCGCGGGCTGTGCGCGCCGGAACACACCGGGTCTAGCGGCGCATCAATTCGACTGGCCGCGCTGCGGCAATGCGTTCGGCACAACTGCCTTGCATCGGCACCTGGCCGGCAGGCGGCCGCCTGCCGGCCGATATTGACCGCAGCTCTCACGCCGGGTTGCGCGGCGGCGGACGAGCCGCTATAATGAGCGCGTATGAGCGCCCGGGCAAAAGTCGCGGTCCTTCGCACCAAACCTGAATCGGTCCTTTCGGACTATCGCCGGCTGCTGAAACTAGCCGACGCCGGCAAGTTCCTCGCCCTCGGCAAGACGACCATCCTCAAAGACAATATATCATGGCATTATCCGATGCCCTCGGCCAACACGACCCCGTGGCAGCTCGAGGGCACAATCGCCGGGCTGCATGACCTCGGCTACACGGACCTGTCCTGCGTCCAGAACCGGACCGTGGTCATCGACACCTACAAGGGCGAGGACCTGAACCAGTACGTGCCCATCTTCAGGAAGTGCGGGCTCCCGGTGCTCTACAACTTCAAGGAAGCGGACATGAAGTGGGTGCCGTTTGAGCCCAAATCGAAGATGCTTGCGCTCGACCGTATCTACCCCAGGGGACTCAAGATTCCCGACTACTTCTTCGGCAAGAACATCGTCCACCTGCCGACCGTGAAGTGCCACATCTATACAACGACGACCGGCGCGATGAAGAACGCTTTCGGCGGGCTCCTCTCGACCCACCGCCACTACACCCACACCTGGATTCACGAGACGCTCGTGGACCTGCTCGCCATTCAGAAGGAAATCCATCCCGGGCTCTTCGCGGTGATGGACGGGACGACCGTGGGCGACGGCCAGGGCCCGCGCACACTGAAACCGGTGATAAAGAACGTCATCCTCGCGTCGGCCGACCAGGTAGCCATCGACGCGGTGTCGGCGAAGCTGATGGGCTTCGACCCGCTGTCCATCAAGTACATCCGGCTGGCGCACGAGGCCGGTCTCGGCGTCGGCGACGTGAGGGAAATCGAGCTGGTCGGGGACGACGTGTCGGGCGAAAGCTGGGGCTTCGACGTGGGCTGGAACTTCCACCGGGTGATGGGCTGGCTTTCGTGGTACGGCCCGACCCGGTTCCTGCAGCGGCTCCTCTTCCACACGCCCATCGTCTACTTCCCGATCTTCGTCTCGGAGACGTACCATGACCGCATCCGCTGGCCGCTCAAAGAGCGGAAGGTATACGAACAGTGGAAGCGCGAAACCGGCTGGGGGCGACTCTTCACCGAGTATCAACAGAAGGGCTGCCTGCTGATCTAGGAACGTAACCTTGATGCACGCCACGACGTCGAAACAGAAAGTGGACTTCTCCATTCGCCGCGCGACCAGGCACGACCTGCCCGAACTGAAGCGGATGCGCGTCGCCCTGCAGGACCTGCTCATCGGCCGGGACCCGCGCGTCTGGCGGCTGAGCCCGGAGCTCATCGACAGCCTGGAAAGTTTCTACGCCAAAATAATGGAGCGGGACCAGAATCGCATCTTCGTCGGAGTCCCGGGCGAAAATGGGGACAGTCCCCCGCCGCGAGGACGCGGCAGCAATCCGGTACAGTCCCCATTTTCACAGCCGATCGCCATGCTCGTCGTCCGCATTCTCGACAACTCGAATCTGGACCCGGTGCACTTCGGCCGGATCGACGACGCCTGGGTGGACCCGGAATGGCGCGAGCGGGGGGTGATGACCGGGCTGACCCGCGCCGCCGCCAGGTTTCTAGCCGACCACCGTGTTACAATGGTGATGCTCGACTGGGCAAACAACAACCCGC
>CAZAKP010000243.1:0-3440 GCA_964485845.1 uncultured bacterium
CGCGGCTCTGGCCCCCGGACGGTCAAAAAGAAGCTATCCCGCACTCGGTATCCGGCCGTGTCGTAGGCATCAATCGCCACCAGGCCCGAGTAGCTATCGAGTGACTCGCCGACCGGTATGACCAGCGCAAGGGTGCATTCCACGGCCTGCCCAACTGCAAGAGATTCAGGCAAGTTGAGCACATACACGCTGTCAATGGACCGGCCCTTTGCCTCTACGTTTGCCTCTACCTTCACCGCTCTGAGCGGTGACCGACTCGGCCCATCCTCCGCATCCGGGTTGTAGGCGCTGCTGGTATTCACCAGCATGAACTCGGTTTTGGCGTAGGGCGAGTAGACCGGCCCGGCCGGCTGCGTGTGCAGGTTCATGGTGTCGCGTACCACGCCGAGTGAGTCGCCGTCTACGTCGAGGTCACCCACCGCAGTATTCCTGACGAGTGCGTAGAAGGTCACGCGGGCCGGCGCGCCGCCCGTGTCTCGGCCGACGATTGTTACGACCCCGGTATAGTCGCCACCTTCAAGTCCCGGTGGTAAGTACACTGCCAGCGTGCAGACAACGGATTGGCCTTGCGCGAGCGAGTGGGGCAGATTCGGGATGAGAATGCTGTCGAGCGTCCCGCCCGGCCCGGCAAGCGAGCCGGTGAAGCCGAGCGAGTCTACCGGAGACCGGCTGGGGCCGTCGGCGGTGTCGGGATTAAAGGATGGGCTCGTGTTGGCAAGGACAAACTCACCCAAGGCGATTCCCGTGCTCCCCGGGGCGTGAAGCCACATGGCGTCAGCGGCCACATCCATCGAATCATTATCCACATCCAGGTCGGCCAGCTTCCTGACCGCGACGTAGCACGAGTCCTGTACGAGCAGACCCGCCGTATCCTTGCCGCTGATGTAGATTGAGCCGGTGTAGTCGCCATCCCTGAGGCCCACCGGAAGGTAGGCTGCCAACGTGCAGACCATAGTCTGCCCCAGCGCCAGCGAAGAGGGCAGATTGGGAATGACGATGCTGTCGATGGTCCCGCCCGGCCCGGCAAGCGAGCCGGTGCATGTCAGTGAATCTACCGGCGATTGGCTCGGGCCGTCGGTAGTGTCCGGATTGTAGGATGCGCTCGTATTGGCCAGGATGAACTCCCCGCGCACGGACTCAAGGGACTCACCCGCTGCCGCCCACCTGCGCAACCGCAGCGTATCGGCCGACATGTCGAGCGAGTCAAGGTCAACATCGAGGTCGCCAAGCTGGTAGAATTGCAGTATGTACAGTCCCGATTCTGAGCCGACATAGAAGTACCGTCCATTGAGAGCCGTGGACCAGCACCCACCAAGACGATAGTACGCGACCTCAACCGGGTGTGTCGAATCGGCCACGGAAACGACCCGCAAGCCGGCCGCCTGGTAGCCCGAGGTCCAGTTCGTCACAAAGGCAAAGCCCCGGGTCACTCCGACGCTCTGCGTTCCATTGGCCCACAATACCGAATCGGCCCGGCCGACTTCGACCGGATTCGCCGGGTCGCTGACCGAAATCACCCGAAAGCTGGAATCATTGCAGCCAAGATAGACAAGGCTAGCGTTCACTGCCACCCCCTGAGGATGGCAGTAGACAGAGCCCACCTCAGTCGGGTGCGACGGATCGGCGAGCGAGATGACGCACAACCCATTGCCGATATCGGCAACGTAGGCGTAGTCTCCAACTACGTCCAGGTTGTACTCGTAGCCGGCCGGCAACCACCCCACCTGGAAAGGCCTTGCTGGGTCGGCAACCGAGATGACACAGAAGCCTGACATGGTCGTCACGTAGGCGTATCGTCCGCGGACTGCCACCTTAACGGCATAGTCCGGTGTGGGACAGCGCCCTACCACAACCGGGTGGGCCGGGTCGGCCACGTAAATGAGAGATAACGACGAATCGTAGCCACCCGCGACATAAGTGAAGTCCCCGGCGACGGCTACGCCACGGGCGTCACTCAACGAGACACTGCTGACCTCATACGGCTGCGTCGGGTCGGCGACGCTCAAGACGTGCAATCCATCGTACGCCGCGACGTAGGCATGGCCATCCTTGACGGCCACGTCGCAGACAATGAAGGTGGCTTGGTAATAACCGACCTGTCGCGTGTACAGCGAGTCAGCTTGTGCCGTTCCGATCAGCAGAATGAGACAACAACCAAGAAGAAGAGGTTTCACCTGCGCCTCCTATTGGAGCAGAGAGACACATGTCCAAACAAACGAGACGCGAAGGCAGCCATCGATTCCGTGAGTACAGCGTAAACACAATGAACACAGATGTCAATAGGCATCCGAAGCGCGTCCAATTCGGTTCCGCCCCACGGGCGGCCGCTCCTGCGTCCGCCCGTGGGTCCTCTGTCGAAGCTGGCCACCTAGCCGGCCACGCTGCTAGTAGACTACATGAATGTAGGGCGCGTGGTCGCCGTAACCGACAACGTCGGTGTACGTGCCATCCACAAAGTCGCGGTAGGTCTACCCCGTATAGAGGTTTTGTCCGCCGATTCGCGCGCCGAGGTCACCGATCACGCCGCATCCCTCACTGGTGAGCGGTACTTTGTACCAAGCGCCGTCGGTTGTGCGGGTGCTGTCGGTAGCGAGGACCAAGGTGTCGTTCCACGCGGCCCAGAACAGGAGCGTGTCATTCGGACTCCAGGCAAGAACATCATACATCCAGTTGACCCGCAGGCTTGCGGAGCCACTGTGGTCGCTCTGGTAGTAGTAGAGCGTGCACGCGGGGATATTCCCGTTAGCGTCGAAGTAGGGAATGTAGAAACCGCAAAAGCCGTTTTGGAGTGGGTAGCACCGGCTATCCAATTCATGGTAACCGCGCGTGATTACGGGGCTATACCGGTGGTAGGCGGAATCGATCGTGTAGACCCCCGACCACATGTCGACATGGCCGGAGAACTGACTGCCACCAAGGACGGTGCAGTCCAGCGTGCTGGCGCGTGCCTGTCCCGGCACGCCGACCAGCACGATCAGCGCCAGCACACAAAGGGCTGGCAGAAGTCCGTACTTGTACATATCTCCTCCTTCCGGGGGAGCTTGGTGTTTGGGAAAGAACCTGCGCGGCTGTTGGCCACGACAAGACGCGGCTTCAGCACGCAGGAATAGTGTGTATCTTGTCACTTGCCTCAAGGCCGCATAGAGCTCTCGCTCTCCTCTTCCTCTTCCGCCACCGGTGAGGCTCCGTACGCGACGGCGATGCGGTGAGAAGCGCCGAGCCTGCCGTAGGGCGCAAAGGCGTAGTCTACGCCGATGCCGTGCCAGGAAAGACCAAGACCGGCCCGCAGGCCGGAGAAGCCGTCATAATCAGACCCGGTGCGATACCCGACCCTCAGCGCGATGAGTTCCACCGGGCGGCATTCCACGCCCGCCGCGATGCCCACGGGCGGGGACATGACCGATTCCGCCGAGGAATCGGATCGTGTCCCAAGCCCCTCG
>CAZAKP010000244.1:0-3437 GCA_964485845.1 uncultured bacterium
CACCGCCAGGGTGCAGGCGATAGTCTGACCCTGCGCCAGCGACGCGGGCAGATTCGGGGACATCACGCTATCCAGCGTCCCGAGGGGACCGGTCAGCGTGCCCCTGACTGTGAGCGAGTCGATTCGGGACAGGCTCGGCCCATCGGCCGTATCCGGGTTGTACGCAACACTGGTGTTGGCAAGAATGAACTCACCAAGCGCATAGCCCTTGTACGGATACGGAGCGTACGAGGGCACCCAGCTACGGAGCCGCATGGTGTCCGCAACAACGCCGAGCGAGTCGTTGTCCACGTCGAGGTCGCCCAGAATCTTGACCACCCGGCCGTGGACCGAGTAGATGTTGCCGCCGACTGAATCCTCGCTGAAGTCCTGCCAGACGATGAAGAAGTGGGTGATAGTATCGCCGGAGGAATCGACCTTGGCCTGCACGAAGAGCGATGGCGAATAGAAGTTGTTACCGAAGCTGCCGGAACTGGTGCCGGTGAAGGTCTGATAGAGCGACTGGCTGGTCGAGAAGCGGTGCGCCGAGTCGCTATAGGCGGCCATGTGAATCCCGTAGGAACCTGCGTTCTCCGGGTTGTCGTGCCAGGCGGCGACCATGATGCCCTGCGGGTCCATCCTGATGACCGGCTTGTAGTTGTCGTACTTGGCGCCCGTATCCGGCGACCACCAATTGACCCGCTCGTTGGCGCCGGCCGAAAGGCTGTCGCGCGGAATCCGGGCGAACCAGATGTCCGGGTTGGTGTTGCCGCTCGCCCGGCGCGAGTCTTCCCAGGATATGAGCACATCGCCGGTCGGGTTGCAGGTCATGGACGGGTTGCCGCGGTACACGCCGTCCAGGTTGTCGTTGACCACGATGTCGGAGGCGAGGAACGTGGCGCCGCGGTCGAGCGAACGGGAATAGCCGATGTATGGGTGGGGGTCCTGGTTCGTGCCGCCGGTGCCGCGCGCCCATGCACAGTGAACCCGGCCGTCGTAGTCCACGGCGATGTACGGATTTCGGTTCACGTTATCCGGGTTCTTATCCACTATCCCGAGGTCGGCGAATGACGCGCCCTGGTCGATTGACCTTCCCAGTTTTATCTGGATCTTGCCCGTGGCGTTGTCCGCCCAGAGGATATACAGGAAGGTGCTGTCGGGATTGCTCCGGCTGTCTACCGCCAGCTTGGGCTGCGGCCCGAAGTTGATGCCGGAATTGAAGTCATTGACCACGGTGATGCCGGGTGCCTCGACCGGGCTTGCCCACGTGCTACCGCGGTCGGACGAACGCGTGAAGAGAATGTGCCAGCTATTGGCCCGCCACGCCTGCCAGACAACATAGAGGTTCTCGCGGTCCACCGCCAGCCAGGGGAAGACGTAGTATTGGGACGGGTCCTGGCTCAGGTTGACGTTTGTGGTCCACGTCCGGGCCGTGTCAAAGGATGCCGCGAAGAAGACCTCGAAGCGACCGTTGTTGTCGCGGTCGTCGGCCCAGACCGAGAACAGCGTCCAGGTGCTGTCCATTATCGTCTGGGGATGGTAGGCCGGGTGGCCGGAAAGGCCGGGCGCGTCGTCGACCCTCACCCGCTGGTCGAAGACAATCGCGCCCTGCCAGGGCAGCGAATCCTGCGCCGTCGCTGCGGCCGCGAGTAACCCGAGGATAAAGAAACAGGCTTTCACCGTGCCTCCTCTCTGTGGAACGACACAACGGCCGTCAGAAACACGAAGCGCCGTTTCGCGGATCGAGTCACGAACCACGCGTCGCTCTGCCAGCCGGTCACAAACGTGAGGATAGGCCACGATCGCCTTGCTGTCAATGCCGAGGATTTGGTTGCTCGGAAAACTACCGGACCACGACCAGTCTGCGGTGCTGGCTGCCGCCCGGGGAAAGCAGGAAGTACACGCCCGGCACCGGGTCGGTGACGGAACGGCCGCAGGCGTCGAAGAACGTCATGCTGGATTGCGGCCCCAGCGAGCCGCACCGGAGGACTGTGGCCCGCTGTACTGGACCAGGGACAAAGGACGAGGGACGGCCTTCGAGGACTCCGGCCCCGGGCATGGTGCCGTGCAGATAGTAGACATCCGGGTTTCCGGAACTGGCGTCGTACCAGACGATGTGGATACCGGAATCCGCGTCGCAGGCGACTGACGGATGGCTGACGTCCGCGGAGTCGAGGCTGGTCAGGATCGTCGGCGAACTCCAGACGCCGTCCTCATCCCGCTGGCTGTAGGCAAGCTGGAAGTTGGTGCCACCGGCCTGGCTGCACCAGGCCGCGTGGCAGCGCCCCATGCCGTCGCAGGCGATTGTCGCGTACTGCTGCTGGTACAACTGAGTCCCACCGACGCTGTCGGTGCCGGACCAGCCGCCGTCCCCGCGCATCCGGTGGAACACCTGGAGGTAGCCGCTGTTCAGGGTCCGGCCGTGCCAGATAACGTGGACCGCACCCTCCGGGTCGAACGCAACGCCGGGCGCGTATTGGCTCAATGCCAGCGGGTTGTCGGAAACGAGTTCGACCCCCTGCCACGTTCCGGCGACGCGGCGCCGGCAATACACCTGGTTGTAGTCGCCGCCGAAGTCCTTGCCGACCCAGGCGACGGCGATGTCGCCATCCCTGCTGGCCGCGACCGAGACCTGGTCATGACTGGTGGCGGCTGAGGAAACCTGCATTGCCGAGTCCCACCCGGTCGCCGCGTGCCGTTCTCTCAGGAAAACCTGGTAGTACATGCCCGTGTCGGGCGCACCGTACCAGGCGACGGCAACGTCACCGGAGCCGGGCACGCACGCGACCGAAGGATAGAACTGGGGACTCGAGGTGCTCGTACTGTCAATCAGCGTGTCGGCCCGCCAGTGATGGGTGGAAGCGTTGTAGCGTTTGGCCCAGATACCGACGCCAAGGGGATTCCAGGTACCAACATGCCAGACGAGATGTATATTGCCCGCGCTGTCACAAGCCAAACCCGGCTGCGAGCAGTTCGCCTGCTGGGCAGTGAGCGTCGTTTCGCCCTGCCACGTGTTTGCGCCGGCGTCGTACCGGCGATACCAGACCTGGTACGGCACGTCGCGTTGGTCCTGCCAGACAACGTGGACGTCGCCCGAACGGTCTACCGCAACGCTGCGCTGGCCGGTAAAGCCGGTCGCCTGAGCCGAAGGATTGGTTGTCAGCCGGGTGATTGTGTCCCAGGTCACCTCCGCCGCACTCGCGGCTGCGAGCGCGCACAGTAGGACCGGACCAGTGAGTCCGATGGGTCTTATGCGTCCCATTGCCGGCTCCAGAATATTGGCTCCAGACATGTTTGTCAATCCTCGCCCGACTTGACCGCTGGTAGCCCTGGTGTTACGATTCCCGGATGCGTAACATCAGCAGTACTGGTACGGTCCCCGTTCGGGGACAGTCCCCCAGCGACCGGAATCACGACGAGGAGGCCGGCGCGGTCCGGTTCAGCGTCTCGATGGAGCC
>CAZAKP010000245.1:0-3435 GCA_964485845.1 uncultured bacterium
GAGCGACAGCGCGACGCACAACTCGATGACGCCGGCCCGCAGCATCGCGGCCGGGCCGGCCGGCTGCATTCACGTCGTCTTCTACGACAACCGTACCGGTGCGCAGCAGGTATTCTACAAACGTTCGGTTGACTCCGGCGCGACGTGGTCAGCCGACACCATGCCGTCCAATGGTTCCGGGTACAAAGGCGAGCCGGCGGTCGCGGCTTCAGCCGGCTGCGTCCACGCGGTCTGGGAAGACGGCGCAAATACCGCAATCTGCTACCGGCGCTCGACCGATGCGGGACTGACTTGGCTTGCCGAGACGCTGCTGGTGACTACTGCCTTCGGCTGCCGGAACCCGTCGGTCGCGGCGCAGGATTCCTTTGTCCACGTCGCCTGGGCCGACGACAGCGCCGGGCGGGAAATCTACTACCGCCGCTCGACCGACTACGGCGCGACCTGGAGCGACGAGGTCAGGCTCACCAACGACATCCAGGAATCATGGCACCCGTCGCTTGCGCTGCACGACAGCTTCGTGCACCTGGCATGGCGCGACTGGCGCGACCACTCGTTCGAAGTCTACTACAAGCGCTCTACCGACTACGGTGCGTCGTGGGGCAGCGATACGCGCTTATCCGGCGACCTCACGAACGGTTCCTGCGACCCGTGCATCGCTGCGGACTCCGGACTCGTGCACGTGGTCTGGTGGGATACGCGAACCACGCCCTTTGAGATCTACTACGAGGGTTCGTCCGACGATGGCGCGACGTGGGGCGACGAAGTCCGCCTCACCAACGACACGACCGGTTCGTACAACACGACCGTCGCGACGCGTGGCGCGACGGTACACGTGATGTGGGAGGCGCTGTACGGTACCTCGTTCATCATGTACAAATACTCAACCGACGGCGGGGCGACGTGGTCAACCGATACCGCGCTCACGGTGACCCCTGACTACTGGTCGGTCTCGCCTTGCGCGACGATGGACGGAAACGTCGTACACCTCATCTGGACCGACTTCCGCGACTCCGAGTACGGCGAGATCTACTATAAGCGGAAGCTGCCCGCCGGCGCTGGAGTCGCGGAAGCGATGAGCGATGAGCGCAGAACGATGAATGGCGGGCCGACCGTTCTGTCGACGTCCAGAGTCCAGAGTCTGAAGTCCAAAGTCATCTTCGACGCGATGGGCAGGCGGGTATCGCGCGCGACGCCAGGCGTGTACTTCATCCGGGACGAGGGACAAGGGACGAGGGACGCGGGGCGGACGCGGAAGGTAGCGATTCAGCAATAGGGAGGCCTCATGAGAGCCTGCATTCTGGCGATTGTGTCTTGTATGCTGGCGTCGTCGCCGGCCCTGGCTCAGGGCTGGTCCGGACCGTTCCAGCTCACGGGCGACACTTTCGCGGACGTCAATCCTGCGACCTGCCCGGAGTGGGTCGCGAGTGAGAACACGTACCTGGTCTGGCAGACGAACCGCAACGGCAACTGGGATATCTACTCTAAGCCCTGCCAGATGATGCCGGGCAACGGCTGGGGCGCAGACCAGCCCGTGAGTATCGACTCGGCCGACGACCTGAACCCGGCAGTGGCGGCGTGCAACGAGCTTGTCCCCGACCCCGCCAGCTTCTGGTGCGTGTGGGAGCGAAGGGAGTCACCGCTTGTCGGCGGCATCTGGGCGTCGTTCAACCCGGCGAGCACGGGTTGGCAGGCGCCGGAGTCAGTAGGCCGGTACATCCGCACCGACGGTGACTCGGCCAAGCCGCGCATCATTGTCATCCCCGACCTTGGGGTTGATACGGCCTGGGTTTGGGTCGCTTGGACCTGCCACGACACCGACGGTTGGCGCATCGAGTACGCGCACCGTGCGGGCGGTTCGTGGCGTGGGCCCTACATTGCGGTCACGAGTCCGGACCCGATACACCATGTACGATTGGGCCGGGGCCACCGTGACCGCGAGTACGGCTGCCCGCTGCTTGTGTGGGAACGCGGCGGCGACATCTTCTACACCGAGTACGTGGACACGTCGTGGACCACGCCGGCAGAAATGGCGCATTCGGATTCGCTGGACCGCAACCCGGACGTGCTGAGCTACTGCTGGACGCCGCTTGCGCTGGGACCCTGGATTACTTGGGAGTCAACGCGCGACGGCGACACGGCAATCTACGGCACTGCGATGGATACTCTCTCAGTCGGTAGGCGCTGGTGCGATACGAGCGCGGCGGGCAACAACTACACGCCCTGCGGTACGCCGGCGGCATACACGGCGACCGACTGGTTCGAGATGGCCGCTGTCGCCTGGGTATCGGACCGCAACGGCAACAACGATATCTACGCGCACGCGCTCTCCGACGACGCGCACGTTGACAACAACCCAGCAAATGACGTCAACCCCACCCTGACCACGATGGGCCTCACGCAGAACTGGTGCGTCTGGCAGTCGGACCGGACCGGCAACTGGGACCTGTTCGGAAGCTACGTCTACAACAGCGGAATCGAGGAAGCGCCGAACGCCGAAATGCGAGCGCCGAACGCGGGGCCGACAATCGTGCGCGGGGTTCTGTCGTTGCCCAAAGGCGCAAGCTCAAGCCCAAGCGCAAGCTGCCTGATGGATATCAGCGGGCGGCGGGCGGTGGACCTCAGACCGGGTGCGAACGACGTGAGTAGACTCTCACCTGGCGTCTACTTCGTTCGTCTTGAGCCGCCGGCCGCAAACCGTAGGCCGTCAGCAGCTATCAAGATCGTCCTGACCAGATAGGTTAGTCGAGGTGGGGACATGATGAAACGACGAGCTCAGACACTGATCGCCCTCGTGGTTCTCTGCCTTGCGGCAGGGGCCGACGGAAGCAGGCTGTCGTTCCAGGAGCACGCGGCGGTGCAGGAGTCGCTGGCGAGGGTGCACCCGAGGATGCGAGCGAGTTGGCTGCGGGGGCGCGGGTTGGATGACTCGTACTACACGACGTTCCACAGGCCTGAGAGTACATCCGGACTATCATGCGTCGGGCGCTGGCCTTGGGGGCCTAGCTGGGAACTTGCGGGCAAGGATACGTTCCTTTACCTTGGCTCTGGCTCTGGCGTTCGCATTCTCTCAATGGCCGATTCAGTCCATCCCAGGATGCTCGGGCAGATCAATGCGCGTAGCCTGGTCAGCCAAGTCGTGGTTCAAGATTCGCTGCTATTCGTTGCTTGTGGTTCTTGGGGAGCGCAGATCTATTCTGTCGCCAACCCGGCCAACCCGCGTGAACTTGGTTCGATGGATGCCGTTATCGGCGACCTTGCCGTGGAGGATACCTTCTGTTACACGGCCGGTGACAGCTTCCGCATCTACAACTTCGCTCATCCGTCTCTGCCAACTCAAGTCGGGGCCGTTGGTGACAGCGGAGACGTTATTGTCGAGTCAAACGGATACGCCTACGTGGGCCACGGTTCATCAGGCTCGGGTCTCAACGTCTACGA
>CAZAKP010000246.1:0-3431 GCA_964485845.1 uncultured bacterium
ACTACAAGGTCTCGGAAATCGCCGCCGCGCTCACGCTCGAAGTTGTGAACGCCAACATGGCGGCTTTTGACGAGCGGATTCACAAGGTGCGTGGCTACCCGGGCGCCGTGATCTGCGCCGAGAACATCCGGCGGCTCACTGCCGATTCGGAGATGCTCAAGCAACCGGGAAAGAAGGTACAGGACGCCTACTCGCTCCGGTCGACCCCGCAGGTTGTCGGCGGGGCAAAGGACGCGCTGAAGTGGGCGCGCTACATGTTTGAAACCGAGTTGAACGGCGTGGGCGACAATCCGCTCTTCTTCCCGGAGGAGAAGGCCTACCTGACCGGCGCGAACTTCCAGGGTACGCCGCTCGGGCTCGCGCTCGACCTGACCGGCGAATGCGTGACGATGATCACTGTGCTCGCCGAACGCCGGACCAACCGGTTGCTCAATCGGAACCTTTCCTGCGGCCTGCCCGCGTTCCTGACCAAGGGCGCAGGGATGTTCTCCGGCCTGATGCTCACCCAGTACACGCAGGGCATGCTCATCTGCGAGAACCGCATCCTGTCCGCGCCCGCCTCAATCGGCTCGATACCGGCCGCGGCCGACCAGGAAGACTTCGTCTCGATGGCGTTCACCGGCGCCCTGAAGACGTGGCAGATACTCGACAACGCCTGGCACGTCATCGCCATCGAGCTGATGGCCGGCGCGCAGGCGGTTGAGTTCCGGAAGCCCTTGAAGGCGGGCAAAGGCACTCAGGTCGCCTACGATTTCGTGCGCAAGCACGTAAAGATGATGGTCGAGGACCGGCCGGTGCAGGAAGATATCAACAACCTGACCGCCGCCGTCAAGTCGGGCGAGCTCCTCGACGCCATCGAACACGCGGTCGGGAAGCTGAACTAGGAAGGGGCTGGGGTTTAGGGGCTGGCGACCAGGGCTCGGATAGGGACCCGAAGACCGGCCCGTAACGGTAGGCTCGCCGTGCTCATCAAGCGATTGAAAGAAGCGAAGGAGATCATGGCCGGCGACCGGACCCGGCTGCGAGAGCTATTGCATCCGGCGCGCGATGCGGCCGCCATTCGCTGCTCGTTCGCGGTCGCCTGGCTTGCCCCGGGAAGGCAAGCACAGGCACACCGGCTGAAGACGGCCGAGGTCTACTATCTGATTCGAGGCGGCGGCATCATGCACATCGGTGACGAGGCGGCCCAAGTTGCGTCCGGCGATGCTATCTACATTCCGCCTGGGTCGGTCCAGTGGCTGGAGAATACCGGCAAAGACGAGATCGAGTTCGTCTGCGTCGTCGACCCGCCCTGGCGGCCGGAAGACGAAGAAACCCGCTAAGAACAAACACCGGGCCCGGCTTGCCAGGCCCGGTCTGAGGTTCTCTCGGGTCACTGTCTAACCCGCCGAGCGCATAGATTATCCGTCCGCCTGCTCCGCCCGTCAAGATTGACGCCCGACTACCATTGACAATCATGGTACGGTCTGCGACAATAGCTTGTGCCGGACGCACGTCCCTATTTCCTCGCCCTTGCCCTGGAGGCGGCGCCGCTGGGCGCGGTCCGGCTGGCCCGGCCTGCCTGGCGAAGGAGCGCGTACGTGGCGACGCTTGTCGTCGAGCCCGACGATTATCAACCGGCCGGCTTCATCGAAACCGAGTCGGGCATCGACGTGCTCTGGCAGTACTGCGGAAATCCGAGGCTCGCAGGCCACTGAACCATGGCGCGCAAGGAACGAATCCCGAAGCGCGACGCAGAGCGGGCGCTGAAGGTGCTTGAGTATGAACGGAAGACCGAGCCGAAGTACAGGCAACCCAACTCGTTCGGGGCATATGTGCTGCTGCTCATCGGCCTGGCTGTTGCCGGATTGGTGGTGTACTACGTCTTCCTCCACAAAGAGCAGTTCTCGGACCTCTGGCATCGGGCGACGCACCGCGAAGTCCCGGCCGTCCCGGAGCACCCCGACCAATAACGAACCGTTTGGCCCCGCATTTCGCTCTGCCGATGACCCCGCAAGCCATCCTGCAGACTGCCTTGGGTGTCATCCTGCGAGCTACGCCGCGAAACGCGCGGAGAGTGACGCCGAGGGCAGCGTCGCGAATCGCGGTTGGGGCAACGCCGGTGGCGGCGTCCTGAAGCATCTTCACAATCGTCCTGCAGGTCGCGCTTCAAATCGCCCCGGACATTACTCGGACTATCCCCTGGAGGGTGACCTTGAGAACCACGCCGCAAACCACCTCCCAAACCGTCCCCGGAACGACCCCCGGGGCGAATCGCGGATCGTCTGTAACAGCCGTTCGTTGAGGGACATGGCATTCGTCACGCCATTTGACCGCGTGAGTCTTATTGGTATCATGCGGACGATGGCTGCTGAGATGCGAAGCGCGCGACGAGAGGCTCCCATACCGTGAACCTTGCGAAGCGGCGGGAGTTTCTGATGCGCGAACGGTGGTTCTCGCTCTGGGACAAGGTCGAGGTGATGGACCCGGCAACGCAGGGCGTGGTCGGGCATTTCCAGAAGAAGCTCTTCACCTTGCGTACTCAATACCGCCTGCAGGATCCGCTGGGCGATATCGAGCTGATCGTCCAGCAGAAGCTTTGGGCCTGGCGGCCAACGTACAAGTTCTTCCGCGGAAATCCTTCCGGCGAGCCGGATGAGATGGGGTTCCTTGGGATACTCAGAAGGGGATTCTTCGCGATCTACCCGCACTACTGGTTCGACACGCCGGACGGCGCGCGCCGGTTCGACATTCAGGGCGATTTCTTCGCGCTCAGCTACGACATATTCGAGAACGGCCAGAGCATCGGCAGCGTCGCCAAGACCTTCTGGGCGATTCGGGACACCTACGGACTCAGAATCGATCCATCGGTGCCGGACGAGACTGCGCTGCTGCTTCTGGGCGCGGTGATGGTCATCCACGCCATCCACGAAAAGCGCGAGCGCCGCAGCCGCGGGTAGAACTGCCGCATCCGGCACCGGTTTGACTTCAGCCGGCTAATCGCTATCCTTTGAGGCGGGTCGGGGATTACGACCCGAATACTTGGAGTGAACCCGGCAACGGCGGTCGCTCGCGTGAATGGCGGCCGCGCGTGCTTTCGAAGCACACCCGGAATCAATAATAGCCGTTGCGATAATGTAAGTTATGGCAGTCACTTATCGCAGAGTTGGTACAGCCACGGTTTTCCTCGGCGGAAAGACGTGGCAGTCCCACTGCAGGAGGCATCATGTTACCGAAATTCAGTAACGAGACGTACCTCGATTTCTCGAAACCCGAAAACCAGGAGCCGATGAAGAAGGCGCTCGCCGACCTTCAGGCGAAGTCGAAGACCGTCTATGACCTGGTTATCGGCGGCAAGCACGTCAGGGCGAAAGAGGAGTTCGTTTCTTACAATCCCTCGGACAAGAGCCCGGTCGGCACGTTCCAGAAGGCAACGGTGAAGGAAGCCGAGC
>CAZAKP010000247.1:0-3390 GCA_964485845.1 uncultured bacterium
TGCTAATCGACAGGAACATCCCCGGTATTGAGCCGGTTTTCGCGCCGCGGCGCGATTCGTGGGTCAGCTATCCGGCAATCGAGTCCGAGATCGGCACCGATGCCGAATCCTCGGCGCTGCTGCTTGAAGACCTTTGCCGGCTGGGCTACCTCACCCGTCAATTCTACGACAAGGTGCTCTTCTGCCCGGCCTGCAATTCCCAAGACCTGAAACTGAACACGGTGTGCCCGAAATGCCGGTCCGCGAACCTGACGCGCCAGCGGGTTATTGAGCACAAGAACTGCGGCTACGTCGGAACCGAGTCGGATTTCACAAGGAGCGGCGGTCGGATCTGCCCGAAGTGCCGGGTCGAGCTGGTCCTCGTGGGCAGTGACTATGCGAACCGGGGATTGCGGTACCGCTGCCAGGCGTGTGACGCCGTGGTCGAGACCCCGAAGGAGAACTGGACCTGCCGCTCGTGCCACCGCGTCTTTCCCAAGGACGAGGTGAGGGAACTGGCGATGTACTCGTACCTGCTGGACCAGGCCCAGGTTTCCAAGCTCCGCGTCGAGCGGATACCGAAGGCGCGCGTGCGGGAGTTCCTGACCCGCGAGGGCTACGAGATTCAGGAGTCGATTCAGACGACCGGCCGGTCCGGGGCCGAACACCGCATTGACCTGCTGGCGACAAAACGCTCCGGCCCGCTGGAGCACCGGATTGTCGTCGGATTCTCAAGCGCCGAGACGACGGTCGACTCCGAAGAAGTCATCAAGCTCTACGCCAAGGCTTACGACGTCAGTGCTCAGGACATCATCATGGTCGCTTCGCCGAAGCTGAGCGAAGACGGACGCCAGTTCGCTTCACACTACCACATCAGGGTGTACAGCGCCGAGGATCTCGACCGACTGGACATAAAACTGCCGGCCTGACCGCGCGGGCCGGGCGCAGGCCGTTGCTTGACACCGGCCCGGCCTCGGCTACGCTCTCCTGATGAGTCGTCGTTTCTTCTTCTGGGCCGCGATTGTCGGTCTCTTTCTTGACCAACTCACCAAGATTGTCGTGTACGGCATGTTCCGGGGCGGTGCATTCGGCGAGACGAGGACGGTCCGGCTGCTCGGGGACGTGCTGAAGCTGGCCTTTGAGCAGAACCGGCAGGGCGTATTCGGTCTGCACTACGGACCGCACTTCCTCTATTTCGTGCTGCCGCTGTCGGCGGCGGCGCTCGTCATCTGGTACGGGTTCCGGGCGAAAGACGCCTGGTCGGCAGCCGCGTTCGGGATGATTCTGAGCGGGGCCCTCGGCAACGTAATTGACCGGGCGAGGTTCGGGTACGTGATTGACTTCATCGTCTTCGAGCTGCGCCGGCTCGGCTTCCAGTGGTACACCTTCAACCTTGCCGATGCTTTTGTGGTCGTGGGCGTCATCATGCTGCTGGGCAAGGAGTTCCTGTGGCGAAACAAGCCGGCGCCCGCGGCGGCCGGGGCAGCACCGGCGGAGAACGGAGGTACGCATTCGTCATGACCAGAGTTTACCTGGACAACAACTCGACTACCCCGATTGACCCGCGCGTGGCGGCGGCGATGGAGCCGTACCTGCACGGCTTGTTCGGCAATCCCTCCAATATCCACAGCTTCGGCCGGGAGTGTTCCGAAGGCATGGCCGCGGCGCGCGAGCAGGTCGCCGCTTTCCTCGGCGCGAGCCCGGATGAGATCTTCTTCACCGGTGGCGGCACCGAGGCGGACAACTGGGCGGTGAAAGGCACGGCTTTCGCGCGCGCGGACAAGGGTAAGCACGTTATCTGCAGCGCGGTTGAACACAGCGCAGTGCTGGCCAGTTGCCGCTACCTGGCGGCGATGGGATACCGGGCAACGTACCTACCGGTTGACGGATACGGCCTGGTTGACCCGGAAGCAGTGAAGCGCGCGCTGACCCCACAGACTACGCTGGTCTCGGTCATGCTGGCGAACAACGAGATCGGGACAATCGAGCCGGTCGCCGAGATTGCCCGGATCTGCCGGGAGGCAGGGGTCACCAGTCACACCGATGCGGTTGCCGCCGCGGGCAAGATTCGGGTAGACGTGAACGAACTGGGGATTGACCTGCTGACGATTTCCGGTCACAAGCTGCGGGGCCCGAAAGGTGTCGGCGCGCTCTACGTCCGGAAGGGTACCGAGATTCACCCGTTTGTGCACGGTGGACACCAGGAGAACGGGCTGCGTGGCGGGACCGAGAACGTCATCGGCATCGCCGGGCTGGGCAAGGCGTGCGAAATCCTCGCGGTGGAGTGGCAGCGGAACGCCGAGCATGAGCGGCGACTCCGCGACCGGCTGGAGCAGGCGATTGTCGCCCGGGTTCCGGAAGTCCTCCTGGATGGCCACCCGACCAAGCGTGTGCCGAATGTGTGCCACGTGTGCGTGGGCTACGTTGAAGGCGAGGCGCTGCTCATGAACCTCGACTTGGAAGACGTGGCGGTAGCTTCCGGCTCGGCGTGCTCAACCGGCAGCGCCGAGCCGTCGCCGACCATCAGGGCAATCGGCGTGCCGCCGCTCTTTGCCAACTCGCCGGTGCGCCTTTCGCTCGGGCCGGGCAACACCGAGAGCGAGATCGACCGCACAATCGACGTGTTCGAGCGGGTCGTGGCCCGTCTCCGGGCAATCTCGCCGATCTGGAAGCGGCGGGCTTGACGACCGCCTGCCCGCTGCGCGCGACCCGCTGACCGCCATTCGGGGCTGGACACACGGCCGCACACGCGGCTGCACACGTGGCCGGACAAGCGGCCGCACAGACGGCCCGACACACAGCCCGACACATGGCCCGACAAACGGCCCGGCAGAGGTCGGTCTGCATGTCGGTCTAGACGTGTCGGCAGACGACGTTCTTCGTGGTTCCGTACATCGCCCAGCCCATGGTCGTCGAGATTCAGGTCTGCATGGTCGTCGTCATGGAATCGCTCATGGTCCGGCGCATCTCGGCCTAGACCTCGGCCTTCACGGCGTCATTCATGGAATCCTACAGGCCGGGGGAGACCATCTACCCCATGACGTAGGTGCCGATCCCGCCGCTGCTCCCCGTGCCGTCCTCGGGGCCGGCGGTGTCTCTTCCTAACCCTCGCACCCAACGGGCCTTAGCCCCGGGGCCGCCGGCCGCCCCTGTCAACCGACGCCGCATCGCCCTGAATGAGACAGAAGAGTCTCAGGCCGGCTACTCGAGGCCTCGCGCTTCCAACTCCGCCAATCCACAATCCAAAATCTACAATCTAAAACCCCTCGTGGCGCCAATCCGGTTACAGCCCTGGATTTCGGCTGCTGGCAACTGGAAACTCGCGCCGTTCGGAACAACCAGTCCCTCGCACCAACTGCTATTACGGAGAGCATGAAATACTGGACAGTTCTTGATGTCACCCCGAGCGCA
>CAZAKP010000248.1:0-3381 GCA_964485845.1 uncultured bacterium
GGCGCTTCGATGGAGAAGACGTCACGCGGCTTCGCCGCGAGTTACCAGTTACCAGTTGGCAGGTGGCAGTGAATAGACGAGTAGCCACCGGTCATGTTCCAGCGCGCTGCCTACGGCTTAGGGGCGGAGATGTCGAACACGTCCGTCCGAATCTTGGCCAGGACCTTGGGGTCGCAGCCAAAGGGCGGGACGGGAGAGCTCAGAAGTCGGAAACCAGAGACCAGAATGCAGAATTGCCGGCACGGCATCCGGTCTACGGCTCGCGGGCCAGAATCAAGAGGCAGACATTGAGAGCCATGAGCTAACCGTAAGCGGCGACTGGCTAAGCACATACGGCCGATAGTCGGGCGGAGAGCGGACAGGGAAGTCCGTCCTTGCCGTCCTATGCACGAGGATGCGTTTTGCCGAAGCGCCGGAAACTGACTTAACCGACGAGTTCTCAATTAGTTCGGAGCGAGCGCCCGGGATGAAAAGGTAGGGTAGGGATGGCCTGGGGGGCTGCTTTCCGAGAAGCAATGGAGCATGGGTCCAAAGGAGCAATGACCGGTGCGTTGAGACATGCACTGACACGAGCTTTGAACCGAGCGGTGACGCGTGCAATTCCGCGAGCGACTTCGCGAGCTTTGACTCGTGCACTGAAAGACCAAGGTTAAGGTTGAGGTTAAGGTCGAGTGCAGGATGGAGTTGACGACGTTCTGGCCGATGCAATTGAGTACGCAGTGAACGACAGGTCTGCCGGTGCTTCGACCCATGCTTCGCCACATGCTTCGAGAGGTCCAAGCGCGTCTTCAGCGCGATGCTTTCCTGCAATTCCAGCGCTTTGTCGGCGGCGTTTTCCGCCCTGAATCCGATACCGCACCACGGAGTTCACAGAGACTCCGAAGGTACAGGCCGGACCTTGGCTTCACCTTCTCCGTGTTCTCTGTGGGCTCTGTGGTTGGCCCAATGTCGGGTCCGAGGTTACGGGCAGCGCTTGAACCGGGAACCGGCGGGAGTAGACTGGCTCAAAGCTGAGCGGACAGGAGAGTATCCGCAGACCACATATGTCCCGTAACCGATAACCACTAGAGGAGAGTCTTTGCCAGAGCAGCACAGCGTGTTTCCGAATCAGGCGTCGGAGTTCGTCGCCCTCACCCATTATTGCCGGTGGCGGGAGGAGGAGGGGAGGCGGGAGACGTGGGACGAGGTGGTTGACCGCGTCGTATCGTTCCTGCGCGACCACACGCCCGGCCGCGAGGGCGTGCCTTCCCGGGTTTGGGAGCGGATACGCGACGGGCTTACGACGTTCAGCGTGATGCCGTCGATGCGGCTCGTGGCGACGGCGGGGCCGGTCGTGCTGAAGGATAATACCTGTATCTACAATTGCGCCTATTTCCCGATTCGGGACCTGCGGAGTTTCTCCGAGTTGATGTTCATCTTGATGTGCGGCTCGGGCGTGGGGTTCTCGGTGGAGCGGGAGTTTGTGAACCAGCTCCCTTCGGTGGCGCAGCCGGGCGTAGACTGCCGCGACGATTACGTGGTTGAGGATTCGCGCGAGGGCTGGGCACGGGCGTTCCTTTTCGCACTGGAAACGTGGTTTGCCGGCGAGTCGGTGCGGTTCGACTTTTCGCACATCCGTCCGTACGGGGCGCGGCTGAAGCAGATGGGCGGAAGGGCGTCGGGCGCCGATTCGCTCCGGCGGCTGTTTACCGACGTGGAGGCGATTGTGCGCAGGGCTGCGGGCCGGAAGCTTTCGTCGCTTGAGTGCCACGACATCTGTTGTCTGGTGGCCGAGAAGATAGTGATGGGCGGGAAGCGCCGCTCGGCGATGATTTCGTTCTCCGACATCGACGACGAGGAGATGCGCCACGCCAAGGACTTTTCGCGCGGGCCGGTGCCGTCGTACCGGTTCATTGCCAACAACAGCGTTGCCTACACGAAGAAGCCGGACCCGATTGCGTTCATGTACGAGTGGGCGGCGATGGCCGCGTCGGGTTCGGGCGAGCGCGGCATCCTGAACGTTGGTGCCGTGCCGGTCGCCTGTTCGAAGACCCGGAAGTACCGCGGCGACGAGCGCACTAATCCCTGCGGCGAGATCATCCTGCGACCGCACCAGTTCTGCAACCTGTCCGAGGTCGTGCTGCGGCCGGGCGACGACATCGGCATGCTGGTGGACAAGGTGAAGACCGCGGCGTGGCTGGGAGTAATCCAGGCGACGTTCACCTTTTTCCCGTTCCTGCGCAAGGAATGGACCGATAACTGCAACGAGGAGCGGCTGGCCGGGGTGTCCTTGACCGGCCAGATGGATAACCCTTCGCTTTTGACCGAGAAGGTGCTGGAGCAGTTGCGGACCGTGGTCGAGCGCACGGTTGAAGAGGCCGCGCGCTGCCTTGGGGTGCCGGCCGCCACTGCCTACACCTGCGTCAAGCCGTCGGGCACGGTGTCGCAACTGGTCGACTCCGCCAGTGGCCTGCACCCGCGGTGGAGCCGCTTCTACCTGCGACGCTACCGGATTGCGGCCAACGACCCGGTCTTTGCGCTGCTCCGCGCCCAGGGGATGGAGTGGGAGCCGGAGACCGGCCAGACGCGCGACAATTTCACGACCGCGGTTGTTGCTTTCCCGGTCCAGGCGCCGGCGACCGCGGTTTTCCGCGACCAGATGGACGCTCTCGCGCAGCTCGACTGGTACCGGAAGGTGCAGCAACACTGGTGTACGCATAACGCTTCCTGCACGGTCTACGTGAAACCGGACGAGTGGCTGAAGGTTGCGAACTATGTCTACGAGCACTGGGACGAGATCGTCGGCGTTACGTTCTATCCCTATACCGACGCCGAGTACGAGCTCGCCCCGTTTGAGGAGATCGACGAGGCGACGTACCGCGACCGGGCGGCCGCGTTCCCCAAACTCGATTTCTCGCAGCTCGGCAGGTTCGAGGCGATGACCGGCGACACGACGACCGTGGACGTGGAGCCGGCGTGCTTCGCCGGCCGCTGCGAGATACTGTAGCCTCGGCGGGGACATGACCCAATTGTCCGCAATTGGGATCGTGTCCCAAGCCGGGTCGGACGAGACGTCCGCAGATTTCGCAGATTCCGCAGATTGTCCGGGCTCCGGATTCGGAGGACCAACCGCCAAGGACGCCAAGAACACCAAGGCACGGACGGGAGTAGGGGAAACCAGAATCAGCGGCATTAGATAGTTCAGAATTCAGAATCCAGAAACCAGAGTTCAGAATTGCGGATTCGGAGTGGGCAACCACGGATGCGCTGTCTGACAGGGGCCACCGAGGCCAACGCGGATGAACATGGATTTGGGGTGCGGCCGAGGAGAAACCAGAAACTGGAAACCAGAAACTGCAAACCAGAATTGGAGCCGCCGATGAACGCCGATGCACGCAGATA
>CAZAKP010000249.1:0-3302 GCA_964485845.1 uncultured bacterium
GTGCGGATTCTTGATGCCGCTGGGGAGAGAAGTATCCTCGCTTGCCAGCACGTGCCGGTGGCCCCGGTGGTCGTGAGTGCGGAAATGGGACCGATCGGACGGATGCGACGAAGACCGGCGCGTAGAGAGTCGGCGGTCCTGCGGCTTGCCGCTGACATTGGTACAACTACGATTTCTCTCGCCGCTGTAGACATGTCGCAGCGTCGCGTGGTGGCCAGAGATGAGGCCTTGAACCCGCAGATGGTTTTCGGAAGTGACGTTATCAACCGCATCGCCGCGGGTAAGAAGATCCATCGAGCCAGGCTTGAACCGGAGCTGCTGCGGTTCATGGATGAGCAAGGCATACCCAGCGGGCGTCCGGTGGTGGCCGTGGGGAACACGGTCATGGCCCATTTCTTGATGGGGCGCAGCGCCGCGTCGCTCGGGGAGTTTCCCTACAAGTCACTGCTGCCACTTCGCCGCAGGCTCTCGCACCGTCGCGGCGGCATCCAGTTCGAGATGCTGCCACTGCTCGGTCCTTTCGTCGGGAGTGACTGTACCGCGGCGATACTCGCATCCGGCATGTACCGCTCGCCGCGACTCTCCCTATTGGTCGACGCGGGCACCAATGGCGAAGTCGTGCTGGGTAATCGAGAACGCATGCTGGTGACGTCGACCGCTGCCGGGCCCGCGTTCGAGGGCGCGACCCTCGAGTGTGGCAGCCTGGCGCAGACCGGCGCGATAAGGGCGGTGCGCCACGATCGATACCGGTTCAGGCCCAGTGTGGTTGGAGGTGGTGAGGCGAAGAGCATCTGCGGTTCCGGGGTACTCGATGCCGTGGCTGAGGCGGTTAGAGTCGGTAAGGTCGAGGCCTCCGGCAGGATTGTCGAAAGCGCGCGACTCAACGTGAGCACAGGACAAAGGCCGGTCTTCCTTTCGCAATCGGACATCCGCGACGTACAACTGGCAAAGGGAGCGATCGCGGCGGCCATACAAGTCCTGCTGGCCGAGTGGGGCGCGAGCGCAGAGGAAGTGGAACGAGTGCACGTCACCGGCCGTTTTGGCGCGTCGATGAGTCCCAAGTCAGCAGAAAGAATCGGCTTGCTTCCCCCGATGCAGCGTAACCGAATGAGGCGGCATGGCAACCTGGCATTGCTCGGAGCAGCCAAGGCCACGCTGGAGCCCCTGTTGTTCGAAGAAGCGGAGCGGTTTGCGTCCAATTGCCGTGAGGTGATGCTCAGCAGCCATCCGCAGTTTGAGCAGGCATTTATCGACTCGATGAGGCTTGAACCCTGGAACTGATACCGAGGGCCGCGTTCGACCAGATCCGAACGGAGCGGATCGAGGAAATCGCCGCCGCGCGCAAGCAGGGAACGAAAGTCGTGGGCTACTTCTGTATCTATACGCCGGTCGAATTGGTGCAGGCAGCGGGCGCGATACCGATTCGGTTGATGCGCGGCGGACACGCGGCCGAGGAGAAGGGCGAACGATACCTGCGGGCCGATGCCTGTTCCTTCTGTAACGCCTGCATGGGTAACTTCGAACTGGATCCGATCTACAAGCAGGTCGATGCGATACTCGCAGTCAACACCTGCGACATGATGCGGCGGCTGCCCGAGGCGATTGAGCGGCACTTCAGCATACCTGCGTTCCAGATCTACCTCCCGCGCACGTCCGAGCCCCTGCCACATCGCGTCGCCGAGTTCAGGCGACAAATGGACCTTCTGGTGACTGAGCTGGCCGGACTGACGGGCAGTGCCATCAGCGCTGAGAAACTGGAGGCGGAGATTGCCGAGTTCAATCGGCTGCGGGCAATGTTGCGAGAGGCCAGCGACTCCCGTCACGCCAACTCGCCGCTCCTGTCCGGCAGCACGATGCTCGATCTTGAAGCGACAGCGTGGCTGCTGGGGCCGGTGAAGGCCATCTCGCTCGTGGAAGAGGTGCTACGCATGGTCGCGGCACGGCCTCGTCCGGAGACATGCAGGTCACGGCTGATGCTCGGCGGCAGTATGCTGACCGAAGACGACCGCTGGCTGCTGGATCTCGTCGAAGAGAAGGCCGACATCGTGACCGATATCTTGTGCACGGGCACGCGCTGGTTCGCGGAGGACGTACCGACAGATGGCGCTCCGCTCGACCGCCTGGCGCGATTCTACTATCGCCGGCCGTGCATGCACCGGCGTCCGAACGCCGACCTCTACGAGTACGCGCAGCGGATGGCTCGGGAGTTCCGGGTGGCCGGTCTGGTCAATAAGACACTGCTCTATTGTGACCCGTGGAACTTCGAGGCCCGGCGTCTGCAGGAGGCGCTGGGGATTCCCATGCTTCACCTCGACACAGACTACTCGATTGAGAACCGCGAGCAGGTTCGGACGCGAGTCGAGGCGTTCGTGGAGACGCTGTGAGCGCGGAGAGGGATCAAGGGATCAAGGGACCAAGGGATCGAGTGCCAGAATGGGCGGACCCGAAGCCGGAGCGGGTCACGTTCGAGCAGTGGCTGGAGCTGTTCGACCGGGTGCCGGACGAGTTGATCGAGCGCTACCACTACTACGGGAACCGCGATGCGTGGTCCAAGTATCTGTTCCCACCCCAGACGTTCTCCATCTACGGGGCGAGGCATCTGCGGCGCCTCAGGTTCGACAATTCCCTGGCGTCGCTGCGCATGTGGGGATTCGTGCAGAACGAGACGGAGCGGTTGTTCCGCGCCAGACAGACAGGACGTCGCGTGATAGCGACGATGGGCGACCTCGGCGCGGTGCCGGTGATCGTGAACTCGTTTCCGGGCTGCGTGGCTTTCTATCCTGACTGCATCTGGTGGACTCCGTTTGTGATGGAAAGCCGGGTGCTGTTTGATGCCGCGGCCGAGCTCGGCATCGGCGACGCCGCCTGTTTCTCGCGCGCGGCGCTGGGGGCATTCGCCAAGCACTCCTATTTCCCGGACCCGGACCTCGTTGTCGCCTCGACCGGCGCGTCGTGCGACGACTACTCGGGTGTCGAGCAGCTCGCGGAGCGGTTCGCGCGGGAGATGCTGTGGGTCGAGGAGCCATTGCGGAAGGAATGTCGAAATCCGAATGGCGAATGCCGGATGGACTGCGAGGCCGGAGTCCGGCTGCTCACGCAAGAGTACGAACGTGTGGTCGAGGCGATGAACAGGGTGACCGGGCACGAGCTCGCCGACGATGAACTGCGGGCCGGTATCGCGCGCGCTAATGCGGTCAGGCGGACCGTTTCACGCCTGCGCGAGCTCGCCTATGGCCGGGGCGTCTTGGCAGCACTTGAGATGATGGTCATCGAGTTCGGGAATCTGCACTACTACTCGGACA
>CAZAKP010000250.1:0-3281 GCA_964485845.1 uncultured bacterium
GATTTCCTCGGCCCGTTTCTCAATCTGGAGCCCGCGCAGGCCGAAGACGATCGCCTGCAGGTAGGCGTACAGGCTGTTGGGCGAGACCGGGATGACGCGCTTTGACACGGCATACGCACTGACGTTCTCCTCGTCCGGTTCATCCTTGATTATCGTCTCGTAGTAGACGTTCTCGGCCGGGATATACATCAGGGCAAAGTCGTAGGTGCCTTCGTCCGGCAGGATGTACTTGGAGGCAATTGCATCCACGTGCTTCTCGACGTCGGCGATGAAGCGCTTGCGTTGGGTCCTGCGCTCAGCGTCGCCGCACGCGGAGAGGCGCTGGAAGTTCTCGAGCGGGAACTTGGCGTCAATCGGTACGAGCTTGGGCCCGAGCTTGATGACCGCGTCAACGGCCTCGCCGCTCCGGAACCGATGCTGGAGTTCGTAATTCTCGGGCACGACCTGGTCGAGCAGGTTGCCGAGGAAGAGTTCGCCCACGACCCCGCGCAGCTTCGGCGCCTTGAGTATCTGCTGCAGCGTGGCGATGTCCTTACCGACTTCATAAATCTGCTGCGATGACTTGGAGAGCTCGCCCATCGTGGCCGAGACCTCGCGGATGACGCGGACCGCGTTGTCGAGGCGGGTATTGACCTGGCCGGTGGTGTCGCGCATCGAGCGGTCGAGCCCGGAAAGGCGCTGTTCCATCTGGAAGGTCAGGTTTGAGAGCTGCTGGTTGACATTCTTGGTGTTGTTGGTGATTGCCTCGGTCGTCTCCCGGCGCAGGGACAGGACCTGGTCCTGCATCAAGGACAGGCTCTGCTGGTCGCCGGCCTTGCCGGTGAGGCGGTTGTACATCAATAGAAACAGGATGAGCACCGCGACGGCGCAGACGATAACGACTATGGCGGCGAGCGTGCTGGTCATGCGAGAATCATAGACCTGCCTGGCGGGCAGTCAAGCAGGGGCACCGGCCCCAGAACCAGATTGATGGCCACGAAGACACGAAATCGAAGTGAAACGGGGATGTGGCATTCCGCACCCATTCGTTTCGTGTCTTTCGTGCTTTCGTGGCTCCCGTGTCGGATTCAGGGACCGGCGGCTGAAGTCCGAAGCTCGAAACCCGAATGACGAATCAGACCGGAAGAACGGACGGCGACGCCGGGACGTCAGTTCTGGCGGGTGTCGATGCCGGGCGAGTGGCTGGCCGAAGGAGTTGCCGCTGCTTCGCCCGCGTTCCAGCCATAGACGGTGTTGAGCAGCGCGTTGAAGAGCTCGTAGGCCCGCGTGCCCGAGCCGCAGCCGTTGACGATGAACGAGAAGGCGAAGGTGTCGGTTGAGCCGAATAGGAAGCCCGAGAGGCTGAACACGCCGCGGATATACCCGGTCTTGGCCGCCAGGTGCGGGCCGACATCGAGGTTCTTCTTGATGAGCGTGCCCGGGCGGCCCGGGACCGCCATCGTCGAAATGAAGAGGTCTCGCCATTGCGACTCGTAGACGGTGACGAGCAGCCTCGCCAGCGTGCCGGCGGTGGTGCGGTTCTTGTGCGAGAGCCCGCAGGCATCCCAGAGCCGCAGGCCCGGACGCGCAATTCCGCGCTCATCGAGGAAGGATGCGAGCAGCTTCGGGCCATCGACTTTGAGGCTGCGCCTGAGGCTGGCGAGCATCCACTCGGCTTCGGAGTTGTCCGACTCGCGGTTGGCCAGCACGAGGTGGCGGTAACCCGGGAAATCGGGGCGGGCGTTCAAACCAAGCGAATCGATGAACTTCCGGTTCACACGATGCAGGTGCGACCGAAGGTTGGTTGAGTCGAGCCGGGCGTCGAGCGAGCGGACCAGCGAGGAATCCCAGTGCTCGAGTGCGCAGGTGGTCACATACAGCTTCTGGCAGGAAGCCGGGGAAAGCGCCTGATTCGCGCCGAAGGAGTAGAGCAGCGAGTCGCGCGAGCAGGAGTAGAGCGCGAGGCCGGTACGCCAGTGAATGCTGCCGTGGGTACGGACCTGAGCATCGAGCTCGGACTTGAGGTCGAACCGAGTGACCCCGACCGCGGACTTAGGTACGTGCTCCACCGGCTCGCCGCTGCCTGTTATCCCGACGGCCAGCGCGAGTGTCAGGACTCGCAGCATTGGTCCAGCGAGCGGGGTTCCGGTCCCACAGCGGACATTGAGCCACGAAAGCACGAAAGACACGAAACTGAAGGGAGCTGAATGGCTCCGGTCCGTTTCATCCTGCCTGGCCTCAGCGGCCCCTGTTCGACAGTACGTGTCTTCGTGGCCATCAGTTTGGAGTCAGACTCCGGTCTAGCGTTTGCCAATGAGAAAGTCGTGGGCCGACATCGCCGCCAGCGCGCCATCGCCGACCGCGGTCGCGACCTGGCGCAGGTGGGTGTTGCGCACGTCGCCCGCGGCGAAGATGCCCGGCACGCTCGTGCGCAGTTGGTCGTCGGTTTTGATGTTGCCCGAGCCATCGAGCTCCAGCAGTTTGGCACACCAGTTGGTGTTGGGCAGCCAGCCGACGTAGATGAACGCGCCGGCAGCCGCCAGCGAGTAGCTCGACCCGTCTTTCAGGCTCTTCAGGGTCAGGCCGGCCAGTCGCTGCGTACCGTCGAAGGATTCAATCACGCAGGAGAGATGGTAGTCGACATTCGTGCGCTGGCGCAGTCGGTCCTGGGCCATCTTGCAGGCGCGGAATTCGTCGCGGCGGTGAATGACGTGGACGCGCGACGCCATGTTTGAAAGGTAGAGCGCCTCGTCCAGGGCGGAATCGCCGCCGCCGATTACCGCGACTTCGCGGCCCTTGAACAGCGGGCCGTCGCAGACCGCACAGTAGGAGACGCCGCGGCCGGCCAGTTCGGTTTCGCCGGCGACACCGAGCCGCTTGGGAATGACCCCGGAGCAGACGATGACCGCCACGGCGCTGACCGGGCCGGCAGTAGTTGCGACATCGAAGCCGCCGGCCGTGGCCGCGATGCCGGTCGCCTCGGCGTTCAGGATCTCGCAGCCGAAATGTGTCGCCTGTTGTTCCATGGTCTGGGCGAGCAGCATGCCGCCGATCGGTTCCGAGAAGCCCGGATAGTTTTCGACTTCGGAGGTCATCGCCATCTGGCCGCCGGCGAATGACTTTTCGAGGAGGATTACCTTGTGGCCGGAACGGGCGGCATAGATACCGGCGGTGAGCCCGGCCGGGCCTGCTCCCACGGCAAGGATCTCGGTCTGCTTCAAGGCAGGCTATTCTACGAGAAAGGATGCAGGAGGGCAAGCCTTGCCTAGCGACCCATCAGCAGTTGAGGCCACAGGTGAGGC
>CAZAKP010000251.1:0-3279 GCA_964485845.1 uncultured bacterium
CCAGAACTTCAGAGAAGAATGCGGTGAGGGTCGAATTGAGGACGAGCGCGAGGGTGCGGGCATCTCCACGATGGAGCGGTTCAACACCGGTCAGGTTCTTGTTCAGATATACGCGGTCTGGGTTGTGAAATACGATATGGCGGAGTCTGACCCGCTCCGGGAAGGCGATGCTGTCATCCACGGCCTCGCCAAGGTCAAACCAGGGTCTGCCGGGTTCGCGCGATGCACACGTTGGACGCTTGTGGAATCCCTGGCGTTCTCCACGGCGTATGTGGGCTGCGACGTGCGTCCGTGACAGCTGCTCGGACGACTTGTGTATCAGCAGCAGGTTCTTCTGTAGGTCCGAAGCGCGGACCGACGGAGTCCGCAACTCGTTGGCCTTGAGCAGGACGCGGTTCGGCTGCCACTGTCCATGTGCATCCTTGTGCATCCAGAACTCTCGTTCGATGCCGAGCTGTCTTATCTCAGCATCGGTCAGGTAGAAGAACTCGTTTGCCCCTGTTTTCGTGCCGAACCGCACGCGCGCGGTCTCCTTGAGAGGCACGAGTCTTCGCTGGCCTTTCGACTGTATCCGGAAGAACACCTCCGGCGCGCGCAGGTATTTGCCCCACTTGGCTCCTACGTACTCCTGTCGCTCAGCGTCGTGGCCTTCGTGCCACAGCTCGTCCTGCTTCTTGGGAAACACGCGCAGGTCGTCATTCTCGTACAGGCCGGAGTGGAACAGGGCGGTCTGGATGAGCTTGTCTATCGCCTCGACGCGAGCGCGCTGCTTCTCCCATACGTCTTCGGCCGCGGGAATGTAGTGGCGCAGCGATTTCTTCAAGTAGACAAACCGCACGAGGTTGCTGTCGCGGGCTGCCTTGTCGGAGCACTTCTCCAGGATGACGATGCATGTGTTTACGTCCGCATCCTCGAACCACCGCTCGACTTTCGACTCGATGATGGCAATGACCTTGTAGTACTTCAGGAAGAATTCCTGCAAGCCTTTGCCGTAATCAACGTCCAGCCACGAATTCGAGACGATGAAGCCGAACCGGCCGCCTTCTTTCAGGAACTTGGTTCCATGGACGAAGAAGTAGGCGTGAATGCCGGCCCGTGCACTGATGTCGGCCATGACCCGGCCGCCGGACATGACAGCACGTGCGATTAGCTTCTCTTTGGCCGCAATGTGCTTCATCTCTTCTTGGCGGGTGTACGGTGGGTTGCCGACAACTGCATCAAACCAGCGCGGATACGTGACCTCGCGCTCGGTGGCGCCCAAGGTCACTGCACGCCTCCGTCGAACGGTAGCTGGAAGCTCAAAGCCGGTGTCTCCAGCAGGCAGGGCGAAGAAGTCCTCGCGGATGATGTTCGGGTAGTTCTTGTCCGATGCCAGGTCGTGCACCGCCAGGTTGATGGTAGACAGGTGGGCCGGGAACTTGGCGATGTCGTTGCCCCACAGGGTCTCAAGCAACTCCTCGTGTCCGAGGCGCTGGTTCATCAACTTCTTGTGGAAGTAGGCGCGTACGAGGAAGGTGCCCGCGCCGCAGGCCGGGTCGAGTACTACGTCGGATTCTCGCTTCAGGCAGAACCGCAGAATCAGGTCCACTACGTCAGGGCGCGTGAAGTACTGCCCAAGGCGGTGCCGTTCCTGGCTCGGGATGAGCTGCTCGAATATCCTTCCGACGACGTCGTATCCAAGCGCCGTGAAATCGTAGCGCCGGAGTATCTGGACGAGCGACTCCACTTCGCGGACGACTTCCCTTGCATCAGGGAAGGCTATGGCATCTATGAAGTCGGCGGTAAAGATGGTCTCATAGTCAATCTTGAGAACGGCATCGAAGTAGAGCTGCAAGTGCTTCTGAAGCTGTGCGCCTTTGGTCAGCCCCTCAGGCACGGCCAGCGGGTCGAGGTCGTGCGGGCGCTTCGCTTGCAGGAGGTTGTAGAACAGTATCTTGTTGACGAGCAGGTAGGCCGCCTGACGTGCGGCCTTGTCGTAGTCGCCTTCCTGCCAGCCGAAATCCCAACTCTGCTCGTCAAACCAGTGCAGCAGAGCTGTACGAAACTTGGTGTCCTTGTGGCACCTATCGGCAATGATGCCCTTGTAGTGCCCGGCAAGGACGCGGACCTTCTCGTGCAGACGATAGACGAGTAGCTCGTCAATCGGCAGACGTGGCTCGACCTCGCGACCCGAATGGACCGCCTCTAGCCGGATGAGGAAACGACCGAGCGCCCTTCGAGTGGGATCGCGGAACCGAGTCTGGTCAAGGTCGTCGAGGTCCTCAATCTGCGACAGGTCATAGCGGTGTACAATCTGGCGTTCCTCGGGTTCGCCAGCGTTGACCGCCGCTGTCTTCCACCAGACAAGCTGCTTGAAATTGGTGGTCGCGAAGTACTTGGCCCGCCGCTTCGTGGCCTTGTTGCGCGCGTCGTCCTTCAGGCCTTCGTCAAAGACATCCCACGGCGGCAACTTCGCTTCTATCAGACACAGGACGTCCCGACTCCGTTTGGTCTCGTAGATGACAGTGTCCGGCATCTTGCGGTCCTCGCCAATCGTCTCGACGTCAGGAAGTCCAAGGTCCAGATGGTTGTCCTCAATGAGCTGCCGCATCCAGTGCATCAGGATAGCCGCGCCGGAACGCTCGGTCTTGGAGGACGTCACAGCAAATGGACTCGGGCTTCTGCCTTTGAGTGGTGGCACGGTTAGTCCCGCAGTACTCGCCGCCGCAGGGAGGCGTCGGTCTTCAGGTCATTGACAACCTGGTCAACACAACGGCGGGCAAGTTCCAGGGCGGCCGCCAATCTAGTGACTTTGACATCACCCAGCCCTTTGATCTCAAGGAATCGCTCCAAAGGCTGGTCGGACATGCCCCGGAATGAGCCGAAGCGATTCAGCATATCTTGGGCTATCTGCTCAGCGCTACGGCCCTTCACTCCCGTTGATATGATGATGGCTAGAACTTCCGTATCAGTGAGGCTTGCCGAGCCGAGTTCGCGCAGCTTCCCGCCCGGGTGCTGCCACGATGGAGTCACCGTATGCTGAGCGTCGCGAACGACGGGTGTGCCTTCGCGCAGGGGTTGCCTTGAGCGTTTGCGAGTCATGTGTCAACTAGATTAGTGCAATACTAGAACAAGGCGGATGGATGTCAACGACGCAGGTCGGGGTGTAGCAGACGCCGCCGGCTTTTCTGACTTCGGGCTTTTCCTCTACCTTTGCCTGATGTCCTGCCGTCAGTCGTATGACTTTGCCGAGGAACTGCTCGTAGACTTGGCCGAGGATGTCGGCGGGCAGGACCGAGA
>CAZAKP010000252.1:0-3276 GCA_964485845.1 uncultured bacterium
CGGCAAGAAGTGCATCGAAGCCGTACCCCAGCCCGAGGCCGACGATGCCACCGGCTCCGGCATACGCCCAGGACGTGAGCATGTTTCCGCCCGGCCGGTGGCGCTCGCCCGCCGCGTATGCGCCGTATGCCGCGGCGGCCGGAGTCAGGATGACGCACGCGGCGGTCGCTCCCAGCGCGAACTGAACCGTCGTCCGTGACACGCCGCCTGAGCCGCCAATGCCCGGGGACAGGTCAAGCGGACCGAAGAGCATGACCATCGTGCCTCCATAGAACGCCGCGGTCACGGTGCTGCCGACGAGGGTCCCAGCCAGCGCGCCGGCGATTTCGCCGCCGGCACCGGGCAGAGACCGAGCGGGTCCTACCATGGTATGCCTGGCAAGAATCCAGCCGGTTCCACCGTCAGGGAGTGCGACCTCGCACCAGTCCCCGAGTTCCGAGCGGACCGGGAACGCGTCGCCGGGCAGGCAGGCAACGAGTACGGGGGACAGGGGGTCGCGGGTCTGGAGTATCCTCGATCCGTAGTCGAGGACGCGCGCCGTGAGCGGGACTTTCGCGCTGGCGAGTGGCGTGTTTCCGGCAAGGACGACGCCAGGCAGGTCGATGGTCAACAGGAATGCGGCCAGAAGATGATGGAAGCTCTTTCGGGTCATGATTCAGAGCACGAATTCTTAGTGCCATTCTCGGCTGATTCGACACGCTGTCAACACCCGCTGTCAAACCAGGCGAAAGGCTCGACTCATGGCTGCGCTTGACAGGAGCGCAGTTCAATCTAGGCTTGAGATACTATGACGAGCAGAGCGACGGTCGCCGGGCTGGCTTTTGCCCTGCTGCTGGCTTGTGACCGGCAGCTACCGGCAGATTATTTTCCGCTGAAGGCCGGGCAACAGCGGGCGATGCGGGTATATACCCGAATGATTCAGGGCACCGACACCACCGAGACCACCGAGGTGAAGGTGGTCGAGGTCGTGCACGGTCTGAAGGAAGTTCCCGGTATGGGCAGGTGCTGGGTCGTCGAGTCGCCGAGGGACTCGGGCCGCTCAACCTACTCGTTCTTCCGCAAGGGCGACGACGGCATCATTCAGTTGATGCCGACCGGTGCCGGCAAGCCACCGGTCGAGATTTTGTATCTGGCGCTGCCGCTGATCAAGGGCCTGAAATGGTACGACACCAAGGCGCAGGGCGAAGTGATGGAGGTCACCGCGCAGGAGACGGTCAAAGTCAAGGCCGGTACCTATCCCGACTGCTACGTCGTTGCCGTGAAGAGCACTCGCACCGGATGGAGCATGACGCAGTGGCTTGCGCCGGAGATTGGCGCGGTCAAGTGGGAGAATCGCGCGGTCTGGACTGACAAGAACGGCAGACCTTGCGAGGTGCTCAAGCTGGCCGAGCTGGTAGCGTTCAGGGTCCCCCAAGACTCCGGCAAGTAGGGCGCCTTTCGTGGCGGGCGCCGGACATCAGTCTCCGTCGAGCACCAGGCACCCCGCGCTGGTGGTGGCCCTGTGTGCCGTGGTTGCAGCTCTGGTCTACATTCCTGCACTCAAATATCAACTGGTCTGGGATGATCAGGATCTGATAGTACAGAATCAGTCCTCGCCATCTCAGGCGTTCGCGCATTCCTTCTGGCACGGCGGCGGGGCCGGGGTCCTGGGCAAGGACCCGTACTACCGGCCGCTCTCGAACTTCAGCCTTGGCATGGATGAACTCGTGGCCGGGCATCGAGCATGGTATTTTCATGCGGTGAACGTGCTGCTGCACGCGGTCGCGGTGGCGCTGGTCGGCGTCGTAGTCTGGCAACTGTTCGGTTCGCCCTGGCTGGTGCTCGTGGCAGGGATGCTGTGTGCGGTGCACCCGCTCGCGGCCGACAGCGTCGCCTATGTCAGTGGACGGACCGATCTGCTTCTGGCCATCGGGTTGCTGATCGCTCTCCTGGGTTTGCTGCGCTTGCAGCGCCGGCATGATTGGCCGGCCATGGTGATGGTGTGGGCGGGGTTTGCGGTCGGAGTGCTGTCCAAGGAGACCGGCGTGATGTTCGCGCTGGTCGCCGGTGTCTGGGTGGCAGCGCCCCGGATCAGGCGAGCGCGTCGCAATGACTGGATCACGCTCGCCGGCGTGTTGATTCTGTTCGGGGCATATCTTGCTGCCCGCTACGCCGTGCTCGGAAACGTGGTCGGGATGTCCATCGGACCTGGCGTCAAGCAATGGCTGGTGTTGTCGCTGAATAACTTCGGGCGGCTGCTCGTGGTATCCGCTCTGCCCTGGGTTTGGCGGGTGTTCGTCTGGAACGAGGCACGTCAGGTCCGGCCGACGTGGTTCATCATGGTGAGCGGGCTGTATCTGATACTGCCGATCGCGCTGCGTCGGATCCGCGCTGCACGAGAAGCCCGGCTTGGATGGCTGTGGGGGGTCGCGATGCTGCTGCCGTTCGCCGGGCTTGCGGGTTTCGGGCCGGTCGGCAGGCTGGTCTACGTTCCCGGCATCGGTCTGGTCGTGCTCATGCTCTACCTCGGCCGCGAGAAGACGCGCGGCTATCGAGGGGGCGGAGCCAGCACGGTTGCCGTGGCGCTGGGTTATTGCTTTCTGCTGGCTTCGATCGCGTTGCCGCGGCGAATGAACGTGTGGAGTGACGGATACACGCTGTTCCGACAGATGGCCGGCGAGTCGCCGGCTTATCCGGCGGCGCACTTCAACTTCGCTTTCGAACTGCGCAGACGCGGTGACATTGACGGCGCCATGGCTGAATACCGGAAGGCAATCGCGCTCGATCCGACCATGGCGCTTGCCTACTCGAACCTCGGGGCGCTCGTGCAGTCACGCGGCCGGTTGGCCGAAGCGGAATCCCTGTATCTGAAGACCATAGCGTTGCGGCCCGGCTACGCACTTGCCTGGAATAACCTCGGCATTGTCCGCTACCGGAGAGGAGATGGCAACGGCGCAGCAGAGGCTTTCCGACGGGCACTCGCACTGAAGCCGGACGACGCGGGTACGGTCTACAACCTCGGCCGTCTCTTTCAGCAGGCCGGCATCGCCGATTCAGCCGCGCTGCTGTTCGAACGGGCGTATCGGCTCCAACCCGGTGACCCGCAGATCAGGGCCTCGTACGAGCAGACTCACGACAGGCAGCCGTGATTGCTGCGGCCGGTGATGGCGGTCTGACACAACGTCCTGCGCCTCGGCCGGGAACATACGCCCGGATGGCGGGAAAGCGGTCGAACGCGGGCCGCAATTCAGATGTTGACAAGTAACGCAGTTTGGCTATATTGTCCAGCTTTCGCCA
>CAZAKP010000253.1:0-3248 GCA_964485845.1 uncultured bacterium
TTTGTGCCTTTCGCCGCGCATCCCAACGGACGGTCGCGCCGTCGAGGCCGGCCGCAGAGCTCTCAGTCTGGGCGGGAGGTCATCAATCCGTAGCGTGTCGCTGGTGGCGAGCAGTACCGCCCGTTCGACTGCGTGGCGAAGTTGTCGGATGTTGCCCGGCCAGGCGTATCCGGAGAACAGGGCCAGGACGTCATCGCTTGCCCGACGCACGTCGCGGTTGTGCTGCTGGGCCATGCGGGTGATGAAGTAGTTCGTGAGGGTGGGTATGTCTTCACCGCGCCGGCGCAAAGGTGGAAGGATGAGCGGGACCGCGTTGAGCCGGTATAGAAGGTCAGGGCGAAACTTGCCTCTGGCCGCACGGGCTTCCAGGTCCATGTTGGTAGCGGCAATGACCCACACGTCGACGGTCGTTTCTTTGGTCCCGCCGACGCGCGTAATCTTGCAGTCCTCAATGACCCGGAGCAACTTCGCCTGGAGAGCCGGGCTCATGTCGCCGATTTCGTCGAGAAAGACAGTGCCGGTGTGCGCCAGCTCGAACTTGCCCGGCCGCGCGGCAACTCCAGTGGCCGCGCCCGCTTCGACCCCGAAGAACTCGGCCTCAAGCAGGTTCTCGGGCACTGCTGCGCAGTTGACCGTGATGAACGGCCGGTCGGCGCGAGGGCTGGATTCGTGCAACGCGCGGGCGACGAGTTCTTTGCCTGAGCCGGTTTCACCCTGAACGAGAACCGGCACAATCGCTGCCGTCGAGCCGGCTGCCGACTCCCTGACCTTGACTTCGCCTTGAGCGCACCGGGGTCTGGCCGCGGCGGCGATGCGGGGCACTTGTTTGAGCACGTCAAGCACCTCGGGACTGCGGCCTACTATGCCGCGGAAGCGCAGCCCGGGAATATGGTGGGCGCGAAGATGGGTCTCCACGCCGTCGAGTTCTCCGAGCTTCGCCAGCGACGGAGCGAAGGCGCGGGACACGCGTTCGAGCAGCCCGGCTCCCACCCTGCCGGCCAGCGGCCGGTTGCGCCGAAACCAGACCAGACCAAGGAATCGGCGGTCCTGCCTGACCGGCAGGAGCAGGACAAGGTCGGTCTGCAACCGCGACAAGCGACGTTTGGGCAGCTTGGTCAAGTCCGGGTTGCCCTTGAGCGCTACTGCATGATCATCCACAAGCACCGCACCCTGTTCAAACTGGAGGCCATCACAGAGCAGCGTTAGTGCGCGTTCGGCGAAGAGCTCCGGGCCAAGGTTCAGCGAGTTGAGGCTGTCCAGTCCCCGAACAAGGGCAGCGTCGCGGTCGGTCTGCACCTCAAGTCTGTAAAGCAGCCGGGCCACGTCTTCGGCCTCGGCCACGACCGATAGCCGGCGGAACGTCCCGGCCGCGGTCTGCAGCAGGGAGAGAGCTTGTTCGGAGCGGTCCAGATTGAGAAGCAGACGGCCGTGCTCCAGCCGGGTCAGGGCAAGCTCGAACGTGTCGCCCAGCGGTTCGAGTGTACTCTCAGACCGGGCCAGGAGTTCCAGCGCCGAATTCGTGTCCGAGCGGGCGGCCGACAGCAGGGCTTCGACGCGCTGCACCTCCCCTTGTTCCGTGCGCAGTTTCAGGTCAGCTGCGTGGCGGGCGGCCTGCTCCAGGAATTCGCCCACTGCATCGAGCCGGCCCTGGGCCAGCGCTACTTCTGCTCGACGGCGACAGACGATCGCGAGGTCGCGGCGGTCAACGGTGGTCTCGCACAGCCGTGCCGCCTCAGCCAGCGTATCTTCCGCCTTGGCGAGATTCCCGATGTAGAAGTGCATCCACCCCAGATTTGACAACGCTTGCCTGTACAACCGGCCGTGTTGCTGGGATTCCTGCTCCGCGTTGATAACCGCGTCGAACATAAGCCGGGCGTTCTCGTAGTCGCTCCGCTTGAGCGACAGTTCGCCCAGTTCCATCCGGGAGCTCAAAAGCAGGTCGCGGAAGCCGTGTTCCTCGCAGAGAGCGATGGCCCGGTGCAGATGCTCGGTCGCCGCGGTCCAGTTCCCCAGTGACTTGAGAGTCCAGCCGATGTTGTGCAGGTGAATCGCCCGCCCAAACGTATCCCCGGCTTTGTCGCTCAGTTCCAGGCACTGCCGGTAGCAGGCGAGCGCCTTGTCCAGTTCGCCTCGCAGGCCATGGACCCCGGCGAGCTGATTAAGCGCGGACTGCTCGCCCTGCAGGAACCCGGTCTCCCGGCTGATGCGCTGGAATTCCTCGAAGCACTCGATTGCACGGTCGAGCTCTCCGCGTTCCTGGCATACCAGGCCGACCAGGTTCAGCGCACTCGCGCGCCCGCGCCGGTCGCCGGTCAGCTCCGCGTCCTTGAACACAAGTTCTGCGTAACGCATGCTGCCATCGAGGTCGCCGGCCCGGCGCAGCAACTCGCTGAGCATAGAAGCAGCCCTTCCACTATCCCGTATCTGCCCAGCCTCTCTGGCTTCGGAAACAACCTGTTCCAGCAGTGGCGCGGCCGCAGTCGGCTCGCTGAGCCAGATCTCTTCGGCAAGAAGTAGCTTCGCCTGGACGCCCTCGGCCGGGGACTTCGCCGATGCGACCCGCTCACGCAGGGTCCGCAGCTTGCCCGACGCGCCTTCGGTTTCGCTCATGGTAGGCCTTGGTCAGCATAGTCCTGCCCTTCCTCCAAGTCAAGCACCCTCGCCACGAAGGGATAGTTTGACACGGAGGGAGCGGGGCGATAGCCTGTTCGCGTTCTTTTCGTTCGGATGCTTGTACGGCAACAAGGTCGGTGAAACGAGGCCGGCCGCTCCACGCGGACGCGTTGGACGGTGGCTGCAGAAAAGCAGAGACGAAAGGAACAGAGATGGCAAAACTCCGATGCCCCAACTGCCAGAGCGAGAACACCTGGGCTCAGTACGTCCACGACCCCTGTCCGACATCGCCAACTGGCAAGACCGCGTGGGAGGCGCAGGCTGAAGGTGCAACGCCGGACGGAGAACCGTATCCGCAGCCTTGCCCGAGACCGGGCGACGGCACGATGTGTCAGGCCTCGGGCGTCATGTGCCGCGATTGCGGCCACCAGTGGTGATGCGAAAACCCTGAGTTCCGTTCCGCCACTTCATACGAGGGCTGCCCGTCTCCGGCAGCCCTCGATTCTCCGTCCACTATGCGCATGACTTGGCCGTCGCTCCCGTTCCGGCGTTCCGGGCAGTTTGGACCCATCAGATGGACCCGAATATGTATATACTACATATGCCCCGGCCAGCCAGTCCGCATCCTAACTTCC
>CAZAKP010000254.1:0-3215 GCA_964485845.1 uncultured bacterium
CGCTCATCTCCGGCTGTCGCGACCGGTAGAGCATGCGGAAGGTAACTGCCGGGTGTATGCGGCGTCAGACCGGAGGGTCGTACTGGCGCCTGCCTGCGCGTAGCGTTCGAGCCAGCTCTGGCCGCGCGCATCCGTTCACTCTAACAGGGGACGCTGCCTACTTTCTGTCCGTCAGCACCTAAGATTCGTATTTATAGTATCTTAGGCCAGGAAACCGGCTGAAAACGAGGCCTTGGGAATCGCCTTGGGAACCGTTCCCGGAACGGCTCGGACGGTGACTCGGATTGGGACCTCCGGAAGGACATTCACGGTGGTTTTCGGCTCGATTTGAGCCGGGATGAGGAGAGGGATTCGGGAAAGGACATGCGGCGGGATTCACGCGGCGACTTCCGGCCAGACCTGCGGCGCGGTTCCCAGCGCGACCCTGAACGTGACTTTCGATAGGATATGGGAAGAAACCTGGGCCGGGATTCTCGGGAGGATTCGTTCGGTGATTCCGGCCGCGATTTGCCGTGCCACGCAGGTAAGTTGGCCGAGGAGAGCGGGGATGGAGGTAGAGAACTCCTGCTGCGCATTTGAATTCATCCGTGGTTGCCGGGTGAAATCCCGGTCGGGGGGCGCTAGCGGAGTTCCTGGGTGTAGTCGAGGCGATAGATGAGGCCGGGCGTGGCGAGCCAGAGGAAGCGGTCGTCGGCGTAGAGGGAGGTGACTTGCGAGTCAGGGAGGCCGCGGGAGGAGTCAATCGTAGCCCAGGAGTTGTCTTTGGTGTCGAGTACGGTGATGTCTTTACCCGTGGCCATGAAAACGCGGGTGCCGGCGGCGGCGAGCGCGCTAATCGGCTGCTTCAAGTCGAATCCCGGCGGGACGTAGTGGAACCAGCGGCCGTCAGGTGTGCGCGAGACAACGCCGCCGAGCGCACCGAACCAGGCCGTGCCGTTCGTGCTCCGCACGATGTTGAACACGCCCCAGTCGGTCGCGCCATAGGGGTCTGAGTATTCGACCACACTGTCGCCTTTTGCGTAGAACAATCCCTGGTCGGTGCCGAACAGCAGCGAGTCGTGGACCTGTAGCAGGCCGTTGACGCGGTGAGGCAGGTTGACGAGCTGCAGGAGTTTGTTGTCCCGGCCGAGTTGGTAGATGCCGTAGTCGGTGCCGAAGAGGAGGCCGGAGGAGTCCGGAAGTAGCGCGCGAAGGCCTTCGCTCCGTTCGAGGTTGGTGACGTTGCCGAAAAGGAGCCGGAAGTTGCCGGTCGCGAGGTCACCGGGCCGGGTGATGAAGTAGTGCCATCCGCCGGCCGAGTCGAGCCCGACCACGGTTGAGCCGCCGATGAACCAGAGCCGGTCGTCGAGCGGGACGATGCGCTGGACCGCAGCGCGCGACGGGCCGAAGCGGATGTGGGCCTCGCTGAACCCGGACATGATGCTGTATACGAGAATCCCATAGTCCTGCGCAACGACGAACAGCCGCCGGTTGCCCTTGTCCGGCCGCACGAGCGTTAGCGGGTGGTTGATGAGCTGTTCGTCCATCACGAAGTAGGGGGTAAGGAAGGGGAAGTCGCGAGGCTGGAGCGTGTCTCTCGCGCCGTACCAGGTGAGGTCGTTCGGCACGTCGGTCACGGGCGCGAACTCGGCCGCAACGCGGCCGCGGAAGAAAAGGCCCGCGTTGGTTTCGAAGAAGGCGCCGGAGTCGGCGATGCCGATGGACGAGACGGATTTGAAGGGCGCGGTCAGTTCATTTACCCGGCCCGTGGCGGGGACAAAGCGGTAGAGGTGTTCGTCGGTGGTGATGTAGACGTCGCCGCGCGAGGGGTTGTGGGCGCAGAGCCGGACTTCGCCCCTGATGCCGTCGGCTTCGTTCACGGTGCGGATAAGCTCGTACCGCGGGCGGCTGAGCACGCAGACGCCGGCCGGCACCGCGACGAAGACTTCGGAGCCGGTGCTCGATATGCAGCGGACCTCATCGAGCGAGGGAAAGACGGCCCAATTGGCGGGGGTATAGAGGCCGAATAACGTGAGGGCGAGAAGAGAGAGCATCAGTGCCGGAAAAACCGAATAACGAAATGACGAGTCAATGCGGAAAGCCCGAATGGCCTATTGGTCATGGTCCGAAGTCCACGGTCGATAGTCCACAGTCTATTGTCTTTCGAGGATTGCCGCGAATGCCTGCGGGAGGAAGCGCGGCAGGTCGCCGGCAGCAAGGCAGTACTCGGTGAGTGTCTTTGCGCCGATGTCGGCGGCGAGGCCGTGGAGGAATGCGCCGGTGCAGGCGGCATCGAGCGGGGACATGCCCTGCGCCATCAGGCCGACGACAAGGCCGGTCAGTACGTCGCCGGTTCCGCCCTTGGCGAGACCCGAGTTGCCGGTCGGGTTGACGAACACGCGTCCGTCCGGTGCCGCGACCACGGTCGCCGCACCTTTGAGCACCAGCACCACTTTTTTCTCAGTGGCGAACCTGCGGGCGACTCCGACGCGGTCGGCATTGACGTCGGCGACCTTCAGCCCGGAGAGGCGCGCGAACTCGCCGGGGTGGGGCGTGAGCACGAGCGGCGCCTTGACCCGGGAAAGCAGATTCACGTGACCGGCGAGGTTGTTGATGCCGTCCGCGTCAATCAGGGTGGGTTTTTCTACCTCGGCGAGAAACCCGATTTCCAGCTTCTGCGTGCGACGGTCGGTTCCGATGCCCGGCCCGATTGCCACCGCGGCGGCGTCACCGGCCAGTTCGAGCAGATTCTCAATTGCGGCCGGAGACAGGGCCTCGGTCTCGGTCTGCGGCAGCGGGACTTTCACCGCTTCGATTACGTCGGACGACACGACGTCGGCGATGCCCGCCGGTATGGCGAGCCGGATGAGTCCGCAGCCCGAGCGGACCGCGGCCATGCCGGCAAGGACCGCCGCGCCGGAGAAGTTGCGCGAGCCGGCAATGATGAGCGCGGCGCCGAATGTCCCTTTGTGGCCGTCCGGCTTGCGTTGGGGCAGAACGGTGCGGACATGCGCGGCATCGAGCAAGAACGCGTCTGGTTCCTCGTCCTTCGTCGCTGATCGTCCTTCGTCTTTGGCCCTTGTGCCGATGTCGACGACTTCGACTGAACCGGCAAGGGCGCGGCCCGGGTAGAGCCAGAGCCCGAGTTTGGGCAGGGCCATCGTCACGGTGAGGTCGGCGCGGACGCAGGGTTCGTGCGGGACGCCGGTGTCGGCCGAAAGCCCGGAAGGCAGGTC
>CAZAKP010000255.1:0-3172 GCA_964485845.1 uncultured bacterium
GCTGACCTCGATACTCTTCGTCTCCGGCCGAGCGAGTGCATCGTCATCGTCGCCCCTCACCCCGACGACGAAGTCCTGGGCTGCGGCGGCCTGATACAGCAGGCGCTCGCGCTCGAAGACAAGGTCTGGGTCGTCTATGTCACGTCGGGCGACGGCGACTGGCCCGCGGCGTGGCGCATCACCGGCAACCTCCTTCCCGGACCGCAGGAGTACGTCGCGCTCGGCCGCGCCCGCACAGAAGAAGCGCGGGCAGGCGCGGGCATCCTCGGCCTCGATTCAACTCATCTCATCTTCCAGGGCTTCCCCGACGGCGATCTGGCCCGGGTTGTCTTCGAGCACTACTACTCAGAGACGCCGCTCGCTTCTTCGCACACGGAGTTGGACCATTCTCCCTATGATTACACCGGGGGAGCGATGGTGGACCAGTTGTACGCCGAGATTCTCCGGCATCAGGCCGACCGCGTGTTCTTTCCCCATCCGCTCGATGTGCACCCCGACCATTGGGCCGCGGGAGCACTGCTCACACCGGTCAAGGAACTCTGGCGACTCGGCCAGACAATGGAATTCCCCGTGGCGTACTACTACCCGATCCACCGGCCGGGTTATCCTCGACCCGACCGGGAAGACGAGCTCCACCCACCCACGGGCCTAACCGGACCCGGCCATCATTGGTACACCCTGCCTGTAGAAATACCGGAGGTCGCGAGGAAACGACAGGCGTACGACTGTCACTGGAGCCAGCTGATCGAAGCCGGACCCGACCCCCGGGGCTACATGGCGCGTAATGAGCTGTTCGAGTTGGTCGAGGCGGACAGCGGCACGACCGCCGGTGACGCGCCGGTCGTGGACTACGGCCCGATTCCACGAATCGAGAGTCTCACGGCATCGGTACCGCACGGAAGCCCCGCGGTGTTCACGCTCTACTTGCGTGGCCCGCAGTCGTCACTGTTCGACTACACCCTTTACTTGCGGTCAAGCGGGCCGCGTCGGGTCGCACGCGTCATCGACCTTGCCGAGGACTCATCCGACCGAGCCCAGGCCATGCTCCGGCGCATTGCTTCCGGCCTGACACCGGCCCTCGATATCCCGGTCTGCGCCCGCACCGACACCACCCTGACTGCCTACATCCCGGCCGAATGGTTCGCCGGCGAGGACAGGCTGTTCTTTGCCGCGGGCATACGCTGGCGGGAGAGGTTCATCAACCACACCGGCGTGGGTTCGGTCGCCCCCTAGGCCCGCCGTCGCGGAACGAGCTCGCGATAGAGCTCGACCGTGGCCGACGCAATCCGGGGCCAGGAAAACTTCTCCTCGACGCTTCTGCGCGCCGCCTGCCCCAACTGCCGACGCAGCCCTGCTTCGGCCGCGAGTCGCCCCAGCTTTCGGGCAAAATCATCGCGACCTTCGGCCAGGAGCCCGGTCTCGCCGTCGCTGACCAGCTCCCTCACACCCCAGCGTCCAAACGCGACCGAAGGCAGCCCGCACGCCATCGCCTCGAGCAGCGATATACCGAACGCCTCTCCCTTTGATGGGAATGCGAATACGTCAAACGCATTGAGTAGAGCGGCGACCTTGTCGAACGGTGTTGGGTCAAGCAGCCGAATCGACCCCGATGACGCCGCAGCCCGTTCGGCGATGAAATCCCGCAGCGGACCGGGACCGGCAAGCACCAGCCTGAGCTTCGGGTTCACGCGATGGAGTTCACCGAACGTGTCGAGCAGCAACGGGATGCCCTTCGTGGTGTGCAGCCTGCCGACATACCCCAGCACAACGTCGTCTGCGGCAAAGCTCAGTTCGGCACGCAGACGTTCCCGCTCAACCGGCATCGGCCTGAATTCATTGATGTCCACCCCGTTGGGTATCACCCGCATCAAACCCGGGAAGCCGGCCGACTCCTCGGCACAGGGATGGCTGACCGCAATCAGGCCGTCTGCTCGTCTTGCCAGCAGCCTGGTCAGGGAGATGAGGAACGGACGGGCAACCGCCGGCTTATTCTGGATCATCGAGTGCCTGGTGAGGACCGTCGCAACGCCTCGTCCCCGCGCCGCCGCCAGAGCCTCGTAGACAAGATAGGACCCTTCACTCTGTCCATGGACGATGTCGAACCGGCTTCGGTCGAGGATTCTCTTGAACGCTGTCACCATTCGCGGGTCGATGGCGATGTCGTGCTCGCGGAAGATGATCAGCCTGCCGGCAAGCCGCTCTACCGGAACGGACGACTCCACCTGGCTCGCCACTCCGTTGGACAGTGGCGGCGGCCGGTGAGTAACGACGACCACCTCGTGTCCGAGCCGACGGAGCTCGGCCGAGAGATGTAGTACATGGTTCTCCACGCCGCCGATGGACGGCAGGTATGCATCGGTCACGATGCAGACGCTGAGTCGACCGGAGTCCATCATTCCAGCAATCCTACGCCGGGCAGCCTGATAGTCAATCAGTCGCCGCTACCCCTGAACCGGGATTGATGGTCACGAAGAGACACGCAAACGAAGTGAAAGGGGCATGTGACATCCCGCACCCATCCGTTACCTGGCTCCAATGTCGGATTCAGGGCGCTAACGTGGAACGGGACCCTTACGGGTCCCGTTCCTGCCAGAAGGAGGTGAACGTCTATTGGGTTCTGCGCCCTTCACTGAGCTTTCCGCGCAGCTCGTTCAGCTCTTCTCTCAGTTCCTGCATCTGCTTGCGGAGTGAATCCAGAGTCAGGTCGGAACGCTCCAACTCCAGCTTCAGTTTCGGTCCGGCTTCACGAAGGGCACGCTCCGCCGCCCGCGCGGCCTCGCGCGGCATCTCGGGCCACTGGAATTGGAGGGTGGGCTCGGCGGTTTCCCGAGCAGCCAGCGTCACCGGCAGTCTCTTCTCTTTGCCCCTTCGCCGGAGCGTAACTACGACTGCCTTGTCCGGCCGGTCACGCACCGCCCAACGCAGCGCTGAACCATCATTAGTTGTTTCCCCGTCAATCGACGTGATGACATCGCCGGACTCGATTCCCGCCTTCGCAGCCGGCGACTCCTCGGCAACCTCAGTCACCAGCACACCGTGATCGATGTCCAGCGCCGCCAGCATCGGCTTACTCAAGTCATCAGTATAGACGCCGAGCCAGCCTCTCTTCACCTCGGTCGAGTCGCCGGCCCCGCTCTGCCCGGCATGGACCACTGAGGCCAACGCCAGCACT
>CAZAKP010000256.1:0-3164 GCA_964485845.1 uncultured bacterium
AGTTCAGAGTTCAGAATTCAGAGACCAGAATGCAGAGTGGCGACCCTGACCCCTAGCCCCCGGCGGAGCGTTTTACCCGGAAACCTGGAGGTTGCCGATACGGACGGTGGCCGGGCCGTAGTAGCCGTCCTGCGCCATCGTTTCGCGGGAGAGCTTCAGGTCGGCCAGGGCGTCGAACCAGTTGCCGATCAGGAGTCCGCCTTTGAAGTGCTTTTCGTTTCCGTCTTCTCTTATCTCGCCGAGGCGGATTTCCGAGGCGAAGTCGCCGGAGGTCGGGTCGGCGCGGAAGTCGGAGAATGAGCGGACGACTATCGTCCGGCCGGCGCCGAGGAGTTCCGCGGTGCGGTGGTTCCCTGAGGGCACGAACGTGTTGCCCGCCGGCCCGGATGGCTTCGCGCCCTGTTCGAGCAGGCCGAGGTAGTGGTAGTAGCGCAGCCCGCCCAGGACCTCGTCGTAGCAGCCGTCTTTGAGCAGGCAGATGCGGCGGGCGGGTACCCCGTCGCCTTCGATGCGCGAGTCCGGGCCGAACGGCACGAGCGGGTCCGAGTAGAGCGTCATCGGGTCGCCCGTCAGCGGTTTCTCGCCCGAAGCCGGCTTGCCTTTCTCGTAGCGCGACGTCTTTTCGTGTATCGCCCTGCCGGAGCAATGCCAGGAGAGCGGCTGGTATTCGAGTTTCAGGAAGTCGTGGACGGCCGCGCCGGTGAGTACGACCGGGCCTGAGTGCTGCGGGGGCGGGCCGGCCTGAGCAATGCCGCGAGCGTGTACCGCACCCGCAAGGACGAGCTGCTGCGGGTCGAGGTCGCGGAGCCGGCGCGCGTGGGGACGGGCGGTGTGCTCGGCCACTTTGTCGCCGAATCGGGCGATGAAGCAGATTTCGGCATCGGTGCGCGTTGATTCGTATTCGAGCGCTATACCGGAACTCGACTCAATCCGGGTCCTGAGCCGCCGGATGAACACTTCGAGGTTTGAGACCTCGACGCCGAATTCGCCGGACGCCGCGTTCAGCACCGAATCCGAGAAACGCTGCACCCGGGCAAGCAGCGCGCCGTGGGAGAGGTCGTGGATTTCGTGGTCGGCGAGCTCGACCTGCGGGAATTCGGCCACGGCCTCACTGACCGGGTAGGGTTGGTTGGGCTGGGTGCAGGCGGCCTCGGCGAGCGCGGTTAGCGTTCCTTTTACGGCTGCTTCGTCGTCGGACACGAACTGGTCGATTGCCTCGCCCATGTACTCGCTGCCGTCGGCCTGGTGCCGGCCGTACACCTTCAGCCAGACTTCTTCGCTCGGCGACAGGATGACCTCGCGCGGGTGGGGATTGGGCTGGCGCAGGAACCTGCCTTCCTTTGCGGTGTAGATGCCGGGCAGGCGGATAACCGTGGTTGCGTCGGTTTCGATCCGGCGCAGCGACCAGCCCGCAACGTCCAGGCCGCGCTCGGCCGGCAGGGCCATTACGGCGCCGGCGACGATTGACTTGATCTTATTGAAGTCCATGATTCACCTCGCAGGAGCCGGGTTTTGGGGGTCGCGGGTTTGCGGGTTCGGGCCGGATTGGCATCGGCGGATTATGGCGTCCGTCTTCATCTCTCATCCCAGCTTCATGCGGCACCGGACATAGGGGCCGCCCGATGATACGCGGACGTATTCTTTGTGGCCTTTGCCGCAGGTGCCGCCCGAGCTGACGTCGAGCTCGTTCGTGATTCCATCGATGCTTGCGAGTACGTCCGGGACGTAGCCGGTCATGCCGACCTGGTAGTAGAGCCTGCCGGTCAGCTTCCCGGCTTTGATTTCGCGGCCGCGGAGCGCCTGGAGCTGTACGCCCCAGCCGAGCGGGTCTTCCATGCCGCTCGTGAGCTGTTCGACGAGGACGGCGTCGCCTGAGTCGGCAATCAGCTCTTCCCTGGTCTTGCCGCCTTTCTCTTTCTCAAGCGGCAGGAAGTAGGTGTTGGTCATCCGCGCGTAGATGGGATGGTCGTAGGTCTGAAGCCGCCCGTTGGCCGAGAGCTTCAAGCCCGGCAGCCGGTCGCGCATGTGGAGGTAGGAGTAGAGGTCGGTCATCAGGGTGGGCTGGAGGATACCGTCTTTTACGAGCACGGCCGGTTCGGTGGCGAGCACGCCGTCGTCCGAGAAGAAAATCGAGCCGTGCCGGCCGGGCAGGCCGCCGAAGTCGACGATGTTTACGAGGTCCGACCCGACGCGCCGGCCGACGTAAAGCGAGGCGCGGGCAGCGCCCCGCATCAGCGCGTCCACTTCGCAGCCGTGGCCGAACGATTCGTGGGCCAGGGTGCCGGCGAGGTCGGGGTCGAGAATGACGCGATATTCGCCGGCCGGGATTTTGTCCGCGGACAGGTACCGCACCGCGAGGTCAGCCGTCTCGCGGATGGTGTCGTCGGTGATGTGCGCCGCCTCGTGGCCGGGGGCGACCGAACCCTTGAAGTTCATCGTCTGTTTCCTGCCGTCGGACGCGACGGGCACGAGGTAGACACCGACATTGGAGATATCCGAGGAGAGCAGCCGGGTCCGGTTTGCGAAGAGGCGGTACTCGCGTTCGTACACGTACACCGCGCGCGGGGCCACGATACGCGTATCGAAAGCGGCCAGTTGCTCGAACGCGTGCCGGCAGATGGCCTGGCGCTCCGGTGCGGTCACCTTCTCCGGATCCTCTCTGAATTCGGTCCGGAAGTGGCGGTCGAGTTCGTCGCCCGGGTCGGGCATCGGACCCTGCTTCACCACGAGCGACTGAACCAGTTCGCGAGTCAGCCGCATCAGGTAGTCACGGTCGCCGATGCGGCTGGTGGACGCGGAGAAGAAAGTCATGCCGTCCCAGGCCGAGATGCGAATGCCGGGCTGCGGCGGCACCGGGTTGGTGCGTTCGTCGGCCGGGCTCTTTGAAACCGTTTCGCCGGCGGACTGCGTAACGAGCACGGACGCGTACGGCGCCTTCTTTTCCGCCTCGGCGACGAGCTCCGGCAGGAAACCGCGCAGCTCTTCCAGTTGGGGCGGCAGGTCGTAACTCATGGTCGTTATTCCTTTCGGGACAGGATGTCGGCCGGGCTGGCAAAGCCCATCGTCATCAGCGGCGCGAATCCCAGTTTCTGCCAGCAGGTCCCGCTGGGCGGGTTGTTGTTTGCCCAGTCGAGCATCACCATTGTAACACGGTGGTCGGCTAG
>CAZAKP010000257.1:0-3142 GCA_964485845.1 uncultured bacterium
CCGGGGCCTACTTCGTGCTGCTTGACATGGGCAAGGAGCAGGCTAGGCTCAAGGCAGTGGTAGAGTAGACTTGCGATTCGGAGGGGCGGCGGGTGCCGCCCCTCCGGAGTTTGGAGTTAGCATGAGAAAGCTGTTGCTCGCACTCGTTCCGCTGACCGTGTTCGCTCAATTCGAGACGGATACCATCATCCGACTGCCGGTGGGGCTACGTTGGGGGGCTTACATGCAAGATCTCAACAAGCTCTACCTTAACAGCTATGCCTTTGATCAGTTTCTCGTACTCGACTGCTCAACGTATCAGCTCAAGGCGCAGATTGCGGTCGAAGGAGACGGCATGTACCGCTACACGTACAATTGGCGAAGGCAGAAGCTGTACGTCACATTCGGAGAAGGGCCGGAAAGCACACTGGTAGTAGACGCTGCCGGGGATTCAATCCTCCGGTGGCTTGATGTCTACCGGGAGTTCCGCAACGACGCCTACTTGAGCGACCTTGACGTCCGGTTCAAGCCCGCGGTGGATACGCTGTATGAATACGAGTGCGATGCCGATACGATAATTCGCCGCTGGCCGATACACAGTACCTACGCCTCCTGGGATTCGGTCCACCGCAAGCTCTACGTCGGGCAGGGGTCGTGGGCGAAGCTCTATGTATATGACTACCTGGCGGATTCATGTCTCAAGGTTATCGATGTCGGCGCGATTAACACGCGAATGCCTGATGCTTGCGTGTTCAACTACAGCCATCACCGGGCGTATGTCTCTCACTGGCATGTTGACTTTACGGCACAGGAAGTCGGCATCGTTGATACCGATCGCGACACGCTCATCCGTGTGCTCCCGGTGAATGCGGAGGGCGGCGTGTACGACCACGTCGCGGTAAACGAGCGCGATGGAAAGGTCTACATTGCCAGCGATCCGGATACGATGTGGGTAGTCGACTGCGCCACCGACTTGGTGCTGAGGAAGTTCAAGTACGGGGAAGGCGGCCAGAGCGTGTGCATTCGCTGGGTGCCGTGGAGCAACCGCATCTATCTGATCTACTATCTCTGGGGTGACCGCAAGCTGTCCATCATTGACTGCAACACCGACTCGGTCATCTTGAGTGGAATGAGCCTAGATGCGTGTAAGGACATCCAACTGGACCCTGTTCGCCGGCGCATTTTTCTCGTCGGAGCACCAGACACCAACTGCGTTAGCGTCCTGCGCGACACCGGGTATGCAGCAGTCACTGCGCCACAGGCAGGAGTCGGTCCTTTGGCCTCAGGCTTGCAGGCGCGAATCGTCTCAGGCGGATGCGAGATTCAGTACTGCCTGGCTGCGCCGGGCCGTGTTGAGCTATCGGTCTACGACCAATTGGGACGTGAGGTCAGGCAGCTCGCGGCCGAGGACCAGGTAGCAGGTCAACACCGCGTCACCTGGGACTGCCGCGACAGCAGCGGCCACCGCGTTCCCGCCGGCGTCTACTTCATCCAGCTTCGCTCCCCTGCGTACAAGGAAGAGCAGAAGATCGTCGTCACGCGATAGCTGCTCGACATGGGCATGGAGCAAGCTAGGCTCAAGGCGGTGATTCGGTAGGTCCACAGTTCGGGGGAAATCAGGGACACTTTCCATATTTCTATACTCCGTCAAGGCCGGGGAGTGTCGTTGCAGTTGCCTAATTGCGGCTTGTCGCGGGCGACGGGGGCCGGTTCACGTTCGGGCAGGCTGGCCAGGACCTCTTGAGCGTGCGCGGTGACCCGCCGGAGCCATTCCGCTCCGCTGATGCCGTCGCGCATACGTTTGGCCTCTTCTTCGGCCCGCTTCCGATGGAGCCAGTCCATCCAGTCATTGTCGTCAGTCTTCATACCTCACCACCTCCTCCGGCGTCCGAATTCTCACCTGTGGATAGTCCTCGCGCATGTTCACCGCATTCAGTCTCCGTTCGGTCCGCTCGTTTGCCAGGTGCTTCAGGTTCAGTGTGACCAGCACCTCGGCACCAACCACAGCGGCAAAGGCCGCGTGTCGGGCGTCAGTCGCGGCCGCGCGCGGCACGATGTTCTCCGAAATGTAGTGCTCCGCCAAGCCATCGACCTCGTCGGCGTCCGCGCTCAGTTTCTCCAGTCGGTCCGCAAGCTCAAGCAGGCTTGTGCGCGTGGACTCCTGCGCCCCGTCGAGCTCTGCAATAGTCAAGAGCGAGACTCCGGCGTGAAGCAGGCCGATCTCGACCTGGGTGAAGAGCGTCCGCACTGCTTCGCGACGCAAGGCGTTCCGGGGTTCCCGGTCGAAGTAGAACCCGAAGACCGAAGTCTCGATGTAGAGCAGCGGCCGTTGTTTCACGTCCAAAGGATACCTCTGCTCAGACGAATGTCAACGTGGTTGCGACAGACCTGACGACGAAATCCGCGACGAACCGGCCGTCGAAGTCTGGTTCAAACTCGTCTTCAAACTCAGCGGAGTTCGTGCTGCGGAAGGCAGTTCGAGAGGGACGTCGAGACGCAAGTCCAAAGGGGAGGCGAGACGCAGGTCGGAAGGAACTGAGCAAGGGAATCCGCAAGGGGCCGCGCTTGGGGTCGAGCTTGGGACTGCGCAAGGAATCGCGCAAGGGGCCGCGAAAAGAATCGAGAAACGCGGGACGAAAGGGGCCGCGAAACGAACCGCGAAACGCAACTCGAAACGGGTACAGAAAGGGAAGTCGAAACGAGCTTCGAAACGGATTTCGAAACGCACCTGGAAAGGGGCTGCGATAGGGCCTCCCAGGTAGGGGAGGTGGGCGGGGGACTATGCGCTTTCTGAAGGAAATCGTGTGCGGAGGCGCCGCGAACGGGAATACATGTAGTGAGAGAGGAGAGAAGCGGCGCAGATCAGATGGCAGCAGTCATGGCTGGAGTCGTAGCTTGAGGCGTAGCAGGAGCCGCAGCGGATGTCGTTGCCTGAGCCGCAACTGGTGTCGTAGTGGACATCGCGACGTGAGCCGGAACTGAACCTGCTATCTGAGTCACGACAGGAGTCGCTGCGTGAGCCGCAGCCGGTGTCGTTGCCGGCGTCACTGCGGGCGTCGTAGCAGGAGTCACAGCAGATGACGTAGCTGGAGTCGCAGCAGGCGTCATAGCGCAGGTCGCAACCGGAGCCGCAACGGGTGAAACAACCGGAGTCGCAGCGGGA
>CAZAKP010000258.1:0-3097 GCA_964485845.1 uncultured bacterium
GGCGCAGAAGCTGATTGACATGGACGAGGTGATTGCCGAGGCGCGGCAGCGCACCGAGAAATCGGGCATCGTCTTCATCGACGAGATTGACAAAATTGTGGCGGCCACGCCTTCGACCTCGGGTCCGGACGTCTCGCGCGAAGGCGTACAGCGCGACCTTTTGCCGGTTATCGAGGGTTCGAGCGTCCTGACCAAATACGGCATGCTTCGGACCGACCACGTCCTCTTCATCGCCGCCGGCGCATTCCACAAAGTCAAACCCTCGGACATGATTCCCGAATTCCAGGGGCGCTTCCCGATTCGCGTCGAACTCAAGCCGCTCTCCGGCGCCGATTTGCGCCGGATTCTGACCGAGCCGGAGAACTCGCTTGTCCGGCAGTACACCGCGCTCCTGGCAAGTGAAGGAGTGAGGCTGACTATTACGAAGGACGCGGTGGACGAGATTGCAGAAATCGCCGAACGGGTCAACAGTGATACCGAGAACATCGGCGCCCGGCGGCTGCACACCGTGATGACCGCCCTGCTCGAAGACATCCTGTTCCGATTGCCGGACCCCGAAGTCACCGCCCAGACGGTCACCGCCGCCTATGTCCGCAACAAGCTGAAGAACATCGTCGAGAACAAGGACCTGAGCCGATACATACTCTGAAGAGGGTCGGATAGTGCAGCATCCAGAGGTGTCGAACCCGGCTCGGGCCCTGCATCCCCTCTCCCACCGGGAGAGGGCAAGGGTGAGGGAATACATACTATGAACAAAGACCTTACGTCCATCAACGACCTTTCCAAAGAGGAAATCCTCAACCTGCTGAAGAAGTCGATTGAGCTCAAGCAGGCGGTGAAGAAGCAGCGCCGCCTCGATATCGCTCCGGGCACGATGGGAGCGCTGATATTCGAGAAGCCGTCCCTGCGCACGCGGGTGACGTTCGAACGGGCGATGCTCGACCTGGGCGGCTCCGCCATCTACCTCGGGCCGACCGACATCGGACTCGGCAAGCGCGAGACCGTGCCGGACGTGGCCCGCAACCTGTCGCGCTGGGTCGACTGCATCATCGCCCGGGTGTTCGAGCACTCCAAGATAGTGGAGCTGGCCGAGAACGCCACGGTGCCGGTCGTCAACGCCCTGTGCGACGAGGAGCACCCGTGCCAGATTCTTGCCGACCTCTTGACTGTATTCGAGCGACGCGGCAGCCTCGAAGGCGCGGTAATCTGCTGGACCGGCGACGGCAACAACGTCTGCAACTCGCTGATGCTTGCCTGCGGCCTGGTCGGCATCAACCTCCGGGTGGCCACGCCCAAGGGGTTTGAGCCGCCGCAGTCGGTCATCAACCGGTCGCTCGAGTACGCGAAGAAGAGCGGGGCGAGCATCACCCTCACCTACGACCCCCGGGCCGCGGCCCGGGACGCGGATTTCATCTACACCGACGTCTGGGCGTCGATGGGGCAGGAAAGCGAGGCCGAACACCGGCGGCAGGTCTTCCGGCCGTACCAGCTCAACCGCGAGCTGATGTCCTTTGCCAAACGCGATGCGAAGGTGCTCCACTGCCTTCCGGCCCATCGCGGCGAGGAAATCAGCGCGGAATGCCTCGACGGCCCGCAGTCGATTGTGCTCGACCAGGCCGAGAACCGGCTCCACGCGCAGCGCGCCCTGCTCGCGGTGCTGCTCACGCGCAAGATGTGAAACACCAATCGGGAGGTTAGACTTGAGAAAACTACTTGTCATTCTGCTCCCCTGCCTGCTTCTGGCCGGCCAGTTGGGGCTTGAACCCGTCACCGCTGTCGGCAAAGACGGCAGCCGCGTGACCCGTTTCCGCATCAACACCGGCAACGGCTACATCGACCTCGAACCGTCCGGCCCCACTGCCCCGCCCCGCGCCCCGGCCGACACCGGCATACTCTGGGTCGACCGCAACCACCACTACGGGATAATCCAGGCGACCGAAGTCTCGGGCGACGGCATGCACGTGCTGGCCAACTGGTACCTGAACGACCCGCGCGCCAGTTACTACCGGACGCTGGGCGACGAAATACCGCTCTGGGAAAGCCCGGGCAACTTCACCTACGGCAGCGACGGCCGCCAGATTGGCTCGTCGTACGACGCACGGGTGCTGACGCTCTCAAAGACCGACGCCGCGGTCAAGTGGTCCCGGAGCTCCGGCTACCCGGACTGGACCTTCGGTTATCCCAGCCCGGCCGCCGGCTTCTCCAAGGCGTCGCGCGACGGCTCCAAGGTCATCGCCGCCCAGAACGGCACGCTCTATGCTCTGGATGCGGGAACCGGCGAAACGCTCTATACGGCGCCGTTCAGCGAGCCCGACCGCCTGCAGGGCATCGACATCTCGGACGACGGGTCGATTGTCGCAATCACGGTCTATGATTCCTGCTTCATCTACGACGGCGGGACGCGGCGCGACGGCATCCCGGTCGGGACGTCGAACTCCGGCACCCAGTACGCGGCTGCGGTTTCCGGCGACGGCCGGCTGCTCGTGACCGGCGACTACTACGGCATACTCAAACTCTTCACCTGGAACGGCAGCGACTACGTCATGAAGTGGCAGCGGTCGGTCGGCACGCCCTGGGTCGCAGGGGTGGACATTTCGCGGGACGGTTCAACCGTCGCCTGCGGCACCGGCTACAACAACGGTACGCTCAACGTATTCGATTCCAGCTCGTCCACGCCGCTCTGGACCTATCAGGGGTATGGTGCGACCGGCTCCTACATACCATCGGTCGCCATCTCGACCGACGGTTCGCATATCGCCGCGGTATCATGGGGCGACACCGCCTCGCGCGGTACGTTCAATGTCTTCACGGTTCATGACCGGTCGGGCGCAACGCCCATCTTCGGTATAACCCGCGACCAGGAACCCGGTTCGCTCTTCTCGTGCGACATCTCGGATGATGGCCAGTTCGCGGTCTGCGGCGGCAAGGCGGTTCATGCCTACATGTTGGGCAACGGCGGTGAGGTCTACGCGGTCATCGTCGGCTCGGCGGCCGAAAACAACGTCGGCATGGCGTCAATCGAACAGCCCACGCGGTACCTGCAGGTCGGCACCGAACTCACTCCGCAGGCTACGGTCAAGAACTACGGCGACAGCAC
>CAZAKP010000259.1:0-3092 GCA_964485845.1 uncultured bacterium
GCACGACCGGCGAGTTGTTTACGTTGTCGAGGAGGATTCCTTCGACGCGGACCTCAATCATAGAAGTCCGGGCGAAGTCAGAAGTCAGAAGTCAGATACCAGAAGTCAGAATGACCCGGCTTTCTGCATTCTGGTTTCTGGATACCGAATTCCGATATGTCCGTGATCTCAGGCTGGTTCTTCGGCGACCCAGAGTTTCACGGTCGCCGTGACCTCGTGGCCGAGTTTGACCGAAACGTCGTACACCCCGGGCGCCTTGATGGGCTCGGAGAGGACGATGGCGTGTTTGTCGATTTCGTGGCCTTCGGCGGCCAGGAGGGTGGCGATGTCGGCGTTGGTGATGGAGCCGAACGCGCCTTCCGCGCCCATCTTGATGGTCGTCTTCACCGAGACCAAACCGAGACGGTCGGCCAGGTCGGTGAGCCGCTTCGTAATCTTCGCTTCCTTGGTGGCAAGCTGCTTCTTGATGAAATCGATCTGGGCGAGCTGCGACTTGGTTGCCTCAAGCGCTAACTTGCGCGGGAAGAGGTAGTTGCGGGCGTAACCCGGTTTGACGTTGACGACCGTGCCGCGGTCCCCAACCCGTTCGATGTCGGCGAGCAGAATGACTTTCATCAGGGATTGAACGGTAGCAACGCCATACTGCGGGCGGTCTTGATGGCACGAGCCAGCCGGCGCTGGTGGCGGGCGCAAACGCCCGACATCTTGCCGGATACAATCTTACCCTTCTCGGTCAGGAAGTCGCGCAGGTGCGGGTCGCGGTAGTCGACCTCGGCCACGCTCCGGTCGCAGAAGTAGCACGTTCTCTTACGGCGAATTGGTTGTTTTCGTCTCATGTTCGTGTCGTTCAGGATAGAGAAAATGATAAGAGAGTCAAGTTAAGGCAGGGAGGAAGGGATGAAGGAGGAAGGATGAAGGCAGAAGTGCGATGCAGGATGAGAGACGTGGGGTGAACGAGGCCTGAACCCGAACCCTTGAGCCCCGGAACCCTGGACCCCTTCCCCAGAACCGACATAGGATTAACCACAGAGGGGGAAGAGAGCACAGAGTTGGGTGAAGTCGTCACTCCGGACCGGTACCCTCCAAATCTCTGTGTGCTCTGTGGTTCGATATCGGATTCGGGGCCCTTGCTTCGTGTTGACACCGAGCGGTCGCGGCGATAGCCTTGACTTGGATGTCTGTGGTCGTGATAAGGCTGCAACCAGGAGGTCGATGATGAAATACCTGCTTTCGTTCATGTTGCTGGCGGGGCTCGCAATGGCGGTCGAGCCCTATGTTGGGGTCGGTGCAGTCCAGCCGCTTGCGTCCGAGAATCACACCATCTATCGCCTGATGCCGGGGGCAACCCTGGGCATCCGGCTTCCCCGCACGGGGACGATGGCGTTCCGAATCGGCGGAGTCGGGTTCCTTGGTTCCGGCATCGGAGAATACGGGGACCTTCGCCTGGCCAGCGCCGCGCTCGAGATGGGCGTGGAACTGCGTACGCAATCGGCACTCGGGGCCTATGTGGTGCCGGCGATACTGGTCGGCTACGCTGCCGAGCGGACGCCGTACGCGGATACCCTGGGCAACATCTATGACCGATGGAACAGCGGCACCAGTCTTGGTTTTGGCCTCAGCGCCGGCGCCCTGCTCTACGAAACGGGTGCGTTTCGGCTTGACGCCGAGGCCGGGCTGCGGTTCCTGTCCGTCCCCACCGGCCAGGTGCAGGACGTCTATGGTTACCCCGAGTACCAGGGCATCGCAGTCTCGACATTCGGAATCGGTCTGATTGCACGTTTCGGCAAAGCCGAGCATGAGCCGGGAGGGCAGTGATGAGATGCGCGATTGCCCTGCTTTGCCTCGTTGCCGCGGCCCTCGCCGACGGTGGCATGGTGGCGCCGCCAAACGTTGCGATTGAGGAGTTCGGCCAGGTGGCAATCGTCCGGCACCAGGACGGCATTGAGCAGTTGTCGGTTGCCTCGTCGTTCCGGTCCCAGGCGACTGACTTTGCCTGGATTCTTCCGCTCCCCAGCGAACCCGCGGTTGACTCATTCAACATGGAGCTTCTGTACGGACTGCAGCTCCACTGCCGACCGATCTACCGGGGAGGGTCCGGGTTCGGCTGCGCGGCGGCGGTGAATGAACGCGGAGACTACGGCAGCGACTCGCTCGGCGTCGAGCAGATTTGGCAAGGGGTCATCGGCCAGTATGCCTATGAAGTCCTCAGGACCCCGGAACCCGAGACTCTCGCCGGCTACCTCGCGGGACACGGGTACGCGTTGCCGAGCAATGCAGCCGCCGTGTTCGGCCACTATACCGCCAAGAACTGGCAGTACTTCGTAGTCGCGCGGTTGAACGACAGTGTCGAGTACGACTACCCCCGCTCGGTTGGCATCAGGCTGACCTTTGAATCCGACTCGGCGGTTTACCCGCTCTACATCAGCCGGCTGAGTTCCGAATACAGCGGCGTGGTGCTCTACGTCGTCGCGGACCATCGCCAGATGTTCACGGGCGCCAACCTGCTCTTCTCCGGCCACGTTGACCAGGGCACGTTCCCGCAGTTCGCCGGATTCGTGGACCGGCCGAGCCACCTGACCAAGCTGCTCAAATACTATGACCCGTCACGGATGGAGGACATCACCCTGCGTCAGGCGCCCGACGACCGCGACTTCCGCGCAATCGTGCGCAGCTATGGGTACATCTACGGTGCCGCAGGCAGCCTGATTCCGCTCGTCGGCATCGTCATCTTCGCCCGCCGGCGGCGGGGCCGAGGCCGCCGCTAGCAGGCCGATTGCCGTCTGGCGTGATGCGGCGGCGTGTCCCATCTGTGCCGAGGTACATTGTGAGAGGTAAGTCAGGGGCAATCCTGCTCGTGGTCGCTGCCATTTCCGTGGCAGCAGGGTCGGGAAGGAAACCGGCAGAGGAGGTGCAGGTGTCCATGCGGCATATCTCGACGAGCGAGGCTATGGACATCCTTCGGAAGTTCCCCGAGCTGATTCCTGACTTCTTGGCCAAGAGAAAGGATGATGCCGAGTATATGGCTGGCACATTCGGATTCGTCGAAGTCATGACAGCACCGCTGGCTCGAGTCTTCCCGACCGCTCGGTTCT
>CAZAKP010000260.1:0-3019 GCA_964485845.1 uncultured bacterium
TCGCCCTTGCGTTCCGTGTCGGCGAACAGCTCGATGACGGCCTGCTTCATGCGGGCGAACAGCTCGGGCGGCAGTCCCTGGCTGATGGCCACGTGTCGAGCTTGGCCATCGCTTTTGTGCGCCAGACCGGCCTCGCTTTGTGCGTCCGGCACAGGACGCCGAAGACCCTGCTACCGTAGGCTCTGAGATACGACGCCAACCGGCCTCTGCGACTATCCGCTCGTAGGCCCTGTGCAGGTAGTCCGGCCTAGTCGGCCAGGACAATCTTACGCACGTCATGGTGCTTGTGGCCTGCAGCCTGCGACCCATCGCGCACGAAGTAGACCCCTGGGGCCAGCCCCCGCACATCGTTGGTCCCCGGTTGCAGGTCCAACACCTTCCGCCCGCACGCATCCAACAGGCAGCTTGGGGCCGGAGGCTTGATGCCTGCTCTCACCGGCAGCCGGAGCACGTCTCGGACAACGGTCGGCAGTTGGTGCGGGGTTCGAACGGACTGGCCCGGTGTCTCGTCGATGGCGGCGCTGGCGTGTCGGCCGAAGACCCGAACGTCGTCGATGTAGGAGCCCGCGAAGACCACACTGCTATCTGACCTGAACCTGAATCTCACCTGCACGGTGTCTCCCAGGTACTGAACCAGGTCGAGAAACACTCGGCTCCACCCGCCGACCGCCGTTATCTCGGGGTCGCCATTCACCCCGCCCATCCGGCTGGAAAGCGGATGGAACGTTGTGCCATCATCGGAGATCTCGACCCAGACCGGGTCGTAGACGATGCCGTAGTGGCCTTGTACCCGGTTCCATATCCAGAAGCTCAAATTGGCGCTCGCAAGGTCGGAAAGGTCGATCGGCGGCGATGTCAGCCAGCAGTCTTCGTTGTTCGCGTACGGGCCGTCCAGGTTCGTGCCCCAGCAGTTCTGGCCCGAGTGGGTTTCTGCCGGCCCGAAGGTCGGCACGCCCAGCTCCCATTCGTCCTGGCCTCCGCCGTGGGTCCAGCCGGCCGGGCCTTGCTCGAAGTCCTCAGAGAAGAGTGTCTCGACCGGGGCCGGATTGACGTTCTGATAGTCGAGCAGCGCATCCTGCATTTCCGTGATGTAGCCCGGCAGGTCCCGCACCTGGATGCAAGCCAGGGCACTTGTCTGATGGTTCAGCCCGGACGAGAAGGCGGCATACTGAGCCGGGGTCAGGCGGATGCCGGAACAGGACGAGTAGTGATTGAATACCCAGTCGGTCAGGGCAACTGCATAGTCGATCCTCTCGCTTGAGTCGGCGAGCTGGATGACTGCGGATGCAGCGTGCGCGAGACCCCAATCCGGGTACCACATGCCGTATGCCGTGTCCGACGTGTGCCACTCGCCGTCGATGGCACAGGGGAACCAGACCGGGAACTCGTCGCCTGAGTTGCAGGCCCGGACGACCAGGTCCTCCTGGGGCTGCTGCGGGTTGATCCCGAGTGACGTCTCCATTCTGAACCAGCCATAGCCCGGGACGTAGTAGTCGATTATCCAGTGCATGTCGTAGCGGTTCGCCCCGTAGACAATCATGCTCACCAAGACCCTGGCCGGGACCCCGCCGGCCCGAAGCAGAGCCACGGCGGCATGGGCATGCCCGGTACAGCTATTGCCCCACTTCAGTGCATAGTCGGCGTCGAAGCCCCAGGGCTCGTGTGGCATGGTCCCGGGAATGTGGCCGCAGAAGTCGCAGACGCGCTGGACGAACCTCATGAGGTTGGTCGTGGTATCCCGGAGCGAGTCGGCCGTCGCCTGGACCATCGGGACCGAGACCTGGCTGCAGTCCGTAGTGTCCAGCCACTGCCGGACCGAATCCGGCAGCTCGCCCGGCGCGGGGAAGGGCACGTACGTGGGGAAGTTCGCGTAGGGGTCCTGTTTGACTAGCGTCCAGGTTGTCCAGTCGAGCACGGCGCTGTCGGCATCCACCAGCCGGGCCGCGACCAGAAGGTTGGGCGGGTCCTCGTGAACGAAACGATAGTCAACCATCTGCGGACATTCCACCTGCAACAGCACCGGGGCCTGCTCGCGAAATGGTATCGGCACGTGGAAATACACCTGGTAGGTATCGGCGCTGGCATGGCCGCGCATTCTCAGAGTACCGACGGCCTTGCGCAGATACAGGTACTCCCGGCCCTCGGGCGACGCCGGTTCACCCGCATCGGCCGGAGCTGCGGGGGCCGGCCTGCGGGCTGTCGGGCCAGTCCCCAAGAGCAGGCCAACCGGCGCAGACCGCAGGTCGCAGCCGGCCGGCACCGGCGCATCTACGCTTCTGGTCGCGCTCTCCGCGTGGGCAGCGAAGAGCGCCAAAGCAGCGAGCAACAGCAATCTGGTCCTCATGGGTCCTCCCATCGCTTCGCCGTCACCTCGCAAGACGGCCTTCCGTGTGCGGGGTCACGTATACACTACTATACCCTCCCATTGGAAACGTAGCGCACCACGCACGGGAAGACCGCTCACGGCTTGCGACTTGAAGCTTGTCGCCTCAGCCACGCCCTCATTCTAGAAACTGGTCGGCCTGCGTCAAGCAGCCAAGGGCAATCTCAGAGACGCCAGCAGCGCCGAGTTCGGGCCAGTCGGTCACCGAGGCGTCTGCTCTGCTCAGTTGACGTCCGAAGAACAGAAGCTATAGTCGTAGTGACATGAAGTGTGGATCGGACAGGAACCGCCTAGCTGATTGTAGCAAGGCCACCGCGTCCGTTGGCCTAGATGTTCTGAATCGAGAGCTTGTCGCTGGCTACAAGGCAATGGCGGTGGAAGACCGCAAGACCGCCGCTCGCCGGCTCGGGTGCGGCGTGGAATCTCTAGGAACTGCCGGTCAAACGACTGCGGTCAACCGCGCCCTTCGCATCAGCCTCGCCATGGACTAGCGGCCATCAGCGCCGACCGCGGCTTCGAGGCCGAACTCAAGAAGCGCACCCGCCCCAAGTCAGACTAGCCGCCGGCGCCGCCCTGTCGTGGTTGTCAACGGCGAACCGTCAGACGTGGTGAGAAGAAGTGGACGGATCGAGCGGA
>CAZAKP010000261.1:0-2973 GCA_964485845.1 uncultured bacterium
AGTACTACGCCAGTTGCGATGTCTACTGCTCGCCGGCAACCGGGCAGGAGAGCTTTGGCATCGTGCTGCTCGAAGCGATGGCATCCGGCAAGCCGGTGGTCGCATCCGACATCGACGGCTACCGGACCGTCCTGACCGACGGCCGCGAGGGATTGCTGGTACGGCCGGAGGACCCGCCGGCGCTGGCGCAGGCGATTGTGAAGGTGCTGCGCGACCCCGAACTGGCGCGCCGGTTCGCGGCCAACGGGCTCGAGCGCGTGCAGCAGTATTCCTGGCCCCGGCTGGCCGAGAGGGTAGAGGCATTCTACGAAAAGTTGCTGCGCGAGTACCCGGTGCCAAGGTACGGGCGCAGGCGGGGCTAGAGTGGGAACCGAAGAACCGAACCCGCTGCCGGGTCAACCGCGGCTTGACCAGCACGGCGAGGTGCTGAGCGCCGAGTCCGAGATTGCCGAATCCGTAGCGGCCCGGACCGACGGCAGGAACCAGCTCTGGTCGGTCCTCAGGAACGCCGAGTTCCAGATCTTCAGTTGGTCGCAGGCCGTGTCGCTCTTCGGCGACAAGCTCGACTACATGGCGCTGCTGGCGATGATTGCCTTCTACGCGAACAAGTACGGCTGGCAAAGCTCGCGGGCGATCTCCTATCTTTCGGTCATCGTGGCGATGCCGGTCGTCCTATTCGGACCGCTCGCCGGCATCCTCGTTGACCGGTGGGACCGGCGCAAGGTGATGGTCGTGTGCGATTCGGCCCGAACGCTGCTCGTGCTGTCGATACCACTGGTCGCGATTGCGACATCGAACCTGATTCTCATCTACGCGGTGGCCTTCCTTGTCTTTCTCTGCGGTCTCTTCTTCAACACGTCACGGCTGTCGATAATCCCGAACCTGGTCGGTTCGGATCACCTGCTCGGCGCGAACTCATTCATGAGCTTCGTCGGCCGGGTGGCGACTTTTCTCGGGATGTTTCTCGGCGGCCTGATTGTGGACTGGAAGTGGTGGGCCCATCTCGGCATCAAGCCGGCCTGGACCGCCGGGTTCTACATCGACGCGTTCAGCTACCTGGTATCGGTCGTTTCGCTCTTGATTATCTTCCGGCGACTGGGGCAGAAATGGCACCAGAGCATCATCGCGCGGCGGCAGGAGACCGAGGTCAAGCTGTTCCTCACTCAGCAGGCGCGGATGCTCCACGAAGTCAGGGAGGCGTTCAATCTCGTGCGCGGCCAGCCCTCAGTCATCTTCGTTTACTGCTCCGTCTTCATGATGGTCGTCCTCGGCGCGGCGGTCTTCGTACTCTACATCCCGATTATCCAGAGCGCCAAGGACCTGGGCAGCGGGCTCGGGCTCGGCACCCAGGGCGTAGGGTTTGTCGGGGCAATCGGCTCGGTCGGGCTGGTGCTTTCGTCGATGGGCTACGGCCTTTTCGGGCAGCGACTGAAGAAGCACATCGTGATGCTGACCTCTTTCCTTGTGCTGGGGCTGGTAGGAGCAGGGCTGGCGGTTTCCAGGTCATTCGCGCCGGTGGCGCCGCTCGTCTTCATCGCCGGCCTGGCGTTGTCGCCGGTGTACATCGGGATGGATACGCTGCTGCACGAGTCGGTGCCGGAAGCGGCCCGCGGCCGGATATTCTCGACCCGCGACTGGCTGCTTCATCTGGCCTTTGCCCTGTCGGCGTTCATCATCGGCCAATTGACCAACTTTGCGTCAACCCGGCGGCTCTTGTTCGCGGTCGGTGCGCTCGTCGCGGTCGCGAGCATCGTCGGGTTCTTTTTGACCCGCGGTAAGAAAGTGGGATGAAGAGAATGACCAATGACCATCGGGAGGTGAGTCGGATGACAGACCCACGCGTTGTGAGGATGGCAGAGACCATTACGAACTACAGCCTGAGCCTGAAGCCCGGTGAACGGGTGCTGGTGCTCGCATCGGTGCCGGCCCTGCCGCTCGTCCGCGAGTTCTACGCCGCCGCGCTCAATACGGGCGCGCTGCCGTTCGTGCGAACCCTCCATCCGGAGCTCGACGAACTGCTTTACCGCCGCGGCAGCGACGAGCAGCTTCGGTTCGTTCCCGCGTCGGACAAGCTCGACGTCGAGACCTGTTCGGCGCGGCTTGCCGTCCGCGGCGACGAGAATCTCGCCACGCTTGCCGGCATCGACCCGGCGCGGCTCGCGGTCGGGCGCAAGGCGCGGAAGCCGCTTTTGGATACGTTCATGGAGCGCAAGGGCCGGGGAGAGCTCAAGGCGTGCCTGACCCAGTACCCGACCAATGCGAGCGCGCAGGAGGCGGGAATGTCGCTTGCCGACTACGCGGACTTCGTGTTCGGTGCCTGCTTCTGCGACCAGCCTGACCCGATTGCCGAATGGAAGAAGCTCTCGGCCGAGCAGCAACACTACGTGGATTTCCTGAACAACGTCAAGACGCTCAGGGTCGAGGGGCCGGGCACGGACCTGACCGTTTCGGTCGGCGGCCGCAAGTGGGTGAATTCCGACGGCAAGGCCAACTTCCCTTCGGGCGAGGTGTTCACCGGGCCGGCGGAGGATTCGGCCGAGGGCAGGATAACCTTCGACGTGCCCACGCTCTTCTCGAGCCACGCGGTTGAAGGGATCGAGCTCGATTTCCACGCAGGCAGGGTCGCGAAGGCGACGGCCGCGCGCGGGAACGACATGCTGCAGTCGGCACTCGATACCGACGAGCGAAGCCGCTACCTCGGTGAGTTCGCGTTCGGCCTGAACTACGGAGTCAGACGAGCCACGAGGAATATCCTGTTCGATGAGAAGATCGGCGGGACCATCCACTTGGCCATCGGTGCCGGCTATCCCGAGACGGGCAGCACCAATCGCTCCGGTATCCACTGGGACATGATAAAGGACATGAAAGAAGGACGTGTGCACGCGGACGGAAAGCCGGTCTACGAGAACGGACGCTTCATAGTCTGAGAAAAGGAGAACTGAATGGCGGATTCGAGAGTCGAGAAGCTGGCCA
>CAZAKP010000262.1:0-2961 GCA_964485845.1 uncultured bacterium
AAGAGACAGCTATGAAAGAAGACGGCGTCGTCAAAGAGATTCCCCACAAGTCGGAGAGCTTCTCCGACTGGTACACCGCGGTTGTGCTGAAAGCCGAGCTGGCCGACTACGCCCCGGTGCGCGGCTGCATGGTCATTCGGCCATACGGCTACGCGCTGTGGGAAAACATCCAGGCCAGGCTGGACCGGCGCATCAAGGACGCCGGCCACGTCAACGCCTATTTCCCCACGCTCATCCCGGAGAGCTTCCTGACCAAGGAGGCCGAGCACGTGAAGGGCTTCTCGCCCCAAGTCGCCTGGGTCACCCAAGGCGGCGATGAGAAACTAACCGAGCGGCTCGCGCTCCGGCCGACCAGCGAAGCGATAATCAATACGATGTACGCCAAGTGGGTCAAAAGCTACCGCGACCTGCCGGTGCTGATAAACCAGTGGTGTAATATTTTCCGCTGGGAAAAGGCCACCCGCCTCTTCCTCCGCACCCTCGAGTTCCTCTGGCAGGAAGGCCATACGCTGCATCGGACGCTCGAGGAAGCCCAGGCCGAAACGCTCAGAATCCTTGACCTGTACGTTGACTTCGTGGAGAACGATCTCGCGGTGCCGGTGCTCGCGGGGGCCAAGCCCGAATCCGAGAAGTTCCCCGGTGCCGTCGACACTTATTCGATTGAGGCGCTGATGCCCGACGGTCAGGCCCTGCAGGCCGGGACGTCGCATTTGCTCGGTCAGCACTTCGCCGAGGCATTCGACATCCGCTACCTGGATGAGGACAACACCGAGAAGCGCCCCTGGGGCACGTCGTGGGGCGTGACCACACGGCTGATGGGTGCGCTGATCATGACTCACGGCGACGACAAGGGTATGTTCATGCCGCCGCGAGTCGCACCCTACCAGGCGGTGATCGTGCCCATTCTCTTCGGTAAGAACGACGAAGCCGTGCTCACCAAGTGCCGCGAGACCAGGACGCAGCTCGGGGCCTACCGGGTCCACCTCGACGACCGCACCACCCAGACCGCCGGCTGGAAGTACAACGAGCACGAAATGCGCGGCGCACCGGTGCGGGTCGAAATCGGTCCCAAGGACGTGGCCAAAGAGCAGTGTGTGCTCGTCCCGCGCGATGGCTCCGGCAAACGTTTCGTTCCGCTCGCCTCCCTGCCGGGCGAACTGGGAAAGCTGCTCGATGAAGTCCAGGCCGGCATGCTGAAACGGGCCCGTGAATTCGTGGCCACCCACACGTCCAGCGCCGATTCTATCGATGAGTTCAAAGCCGCGCTCGGGGCGAAGCCGGGCTATGTCCGGGTGCACTGGTGCCGGTCACAGGAATGCGAGAATGCGTTGATCGACGCAACCAGGACTACTCCGCGCAACATGCCTGCCACTGACCAGGGCAAACCCGGCAAATGCATCGTCTGCGGTAAGCCCACCGACACAGTTATCTACTACGCGCGGACGTACTGAGGCAGCGAGCACGAGTTACCAGTTGTCAGTGAACAGATCGCAGCGTTCGGACCGGCCCTTTGCTGGAAACTGGAGATTCGGTCCGCGCTAGCGCACCGTGATGAGCGCCCTGAGCGCCTCGTACTTCTTCGGCCCGATCCCTTTCACGTTCTGGATTTCCTCCGCTGAACCGAACCGGCCCGCGGTCTCGCGGTATTGAATGATGCGCTCGGCCGTCCTGGGGCCGATTCCCGGCAGGGTCTGCAGTAGCTCGGCGTCGGCAGTGTTGAGATTGACCGGCCCGCTCGACTGCGGGCGAACGATGCCGGGCGTGGCCGGGTACAGTCGAACCGGCTGGGCCGGCCTCAGCGTGTCCTGCGCAATCGCGTAGGCCGTCCAGATTCCGGTCAGACTCTGAGGAAGCAGCCTGCCTTCGATGGGAAGCCCCGCACGCTCAAGCCACTGCTCGGTTGTCACCACCTTGTACATGCCCGGCCGCCGGCTCCTGACGCGCGCTCTCGCCACCTGCGATACCTCCGGCCACTGAGTCGTGTCACCGGTGACGAAGTAGTCGGCGCCGGCGATGAACGGGGCTGGTTCGTGCGGCCCCAGGCTGTCGGGCGCAACCAGCTTCGTCAGCGTCGTATCATCGATCGGCAGCAGTCGCAGCGGTCGGCAGTACGGCACTGCGTCGAACAACTGCTCACGGCTCAGCCTGCCAGTACCAAGCCCACCTTCAATCTCATAAGCCGGCAGAACCGCGATGTCGGCTCCCGTCTTTGCTCGAACGGCTTCGGTGACCAGCGCACCGATGCCTACCCGACCGGCGCTGTCCGGCGGATACTCGGCCGGGTTCGCACCGAGAGCCGAGTCGCTGAGCGCGGCGCCGGTCCGGCGCAGCCAGCGCGCAGCAGCCGAGGTGTCGAATTCGGACCCCGGCTCGACGTTGAGCAATCGAACTCCGGTCTCGTAGACCTTGCGCTCGGTCTTGTTGAACAGGACATCAGCTACGCCGAGCCGTTGGCCGAAGGCGGCAGGGGTCAGTACCGGCGTTGCTGCCGCGCCGGCCATGCGATTCTCGGCCAGAGCCGGGCCGCCGCGGCAAATGACGAGGTCAACTTGTCTGAAGCTGTCGGCAATTGCTGAGCCCTCGTCCGGGTCAATATGCCCGATGACGACGATGACGTCCGCGCTATCCGCCAGCACCAGCGGCAGGTAGCGACTCATCTGATCCAGCGGGTCGTCGATGACCCAGTCGCCGACGTCGATGCGCCGGTTCAGCCGGGGAATGTCCGGGTCGGCGATCCCGATAACGCCGACCTTCACGCCTTTGATGTCCCTGATGAGGTAAGGATGGAAGAACGGGGCCCGACGGTGGAGAACGATATCGAGCATGGGATCTGCCAGGATCGGGAAAGCCGCCGTCCTGGCCATGACCTCGAAATTCGCCGCGCCCCCGGTGAAGTCAGCCGGGCCGGGCACCGCGGCGTCGTACCCGGCCACATTCATGAAATCGACCGCGGCCCGGCCC
>CAZAKP010000263.1:0-2848 GCA_964485845.1 uncultured bacterium
TGCCGGAGAGCGACCGGACTCCGCGCTCGCGCTCTACGAGCACGCGCTGCGGCTCGACCCGGACTACGTGCACGCCCACCTCCACGCCGCCCTCATACTCAGCGACCGAGGCGACCAGCGCGGCGCTATCCGACACTTGCGCATCGCTCGGGCACTGGTGCCCAACTCGGACATGGTGCTCAACAACCTCGCGCTGGCGTTCCGCGACGCCGGCGAAAACGACAGCGCCCTCGCGACCATCGACCGCGCAATCGCGGTGCAGCACGGCGGTTCAGCCGTACTCCACCTCAACCGCGCGAGCGTGCTCGTTACGGCTGGCCAGACGGCAGCGGCGGCAGACGAGCTTGCCCGCGCGCTTGAACTGGACAGCGCGGCTCCCGGGGCCCGCGCGATGCTGGCCGCCGTACTCAGACAGCAGGGCCGGTATGACAGCGCGATCGCGGTCATGCGGGACGAAGTAAGATACCGGCCATCAGCAGAGGCCTTCACCTACATGGGCGACTTGTTCCTCAGCGCCGGCGACTCGGCGCACGCGGACGGAAAATACGACGAGGCGCTCCGTCTCGACCCGACGTACGTGCCGGCGCTGTACAACCAGTCGCTGCTGTCCGCAGCCCAAGGCGACCCTGCCGCAGCTCGCGTCCTGGCCGAGCGGGCGTATCAACTGAGACCCGACATCGCGGCAGTCAGAGAGCTTCACCGCAAACTGACCCCGCTGCCCGGCCGCTAGCCGCGAGCCCAGGCAGGTCCATCGGCAACTGCTATGCGACTATGCTGCCAGGATACCACGCGGCCGTCCGCTTGACAACGCGCCTGTTTCCGGCAAGACTTTGGGCAATGGACGGCCTGCCGGTTCAGGAAAAGCTGCGCACGCGCACCGGCGTGGCAATGGTGCTGACTGGTGTCACTCTGTTCTCCGCAATCCTGTATCTACCGACGACTCGCTATGGCTTTGTCTGGGACGACGGCTCACTTATCGCCAACAACTCGTTGCTCGCCCACTCCCGGCCCGCAGACGTCTTCTCGCGCGGGTTCTGGGCCGGGAGCCCGGAGCCTGTTACCGGGCCGGGCGCCGCCTACTACCGCCCGCTGGTCACGCTCAGCTTCTGGCTCGACCTGAACCTCTCGCGCGCCAACCCGCACTGGTTCCACATCGTCAACCTGCTGCTCTACGCGCTGGCCGCAGTTGCGGTTACGCTGGTGCTGTGGGAATTGCTCCATTCCGGAGTCTGGGCCCTGCTCGGCGGCCTGCTCTTTGCCGCGCATTCGTCGCACGTCGAGTCGGCCGCCTTCATCTCCGGCCGCACCGACATCATGCTCACGCTGTTCACCGCCATTGCCGCCTTCGCCCTGCTCCGGTCCTTCCGCAAGCACAATCGCCTGTGGTGGCTGGTCGTTCCGCCCGCGTTCGGTCTCGCCCTGCTCAGCAAGGAGACCGCGGTCCTCTTCCCGTTGCTCGTCGTTCTGGCTCCGCTGCTGGTCGGGGTCCGGTACGACCGCTACTATTGGCTACCGGTGCTGGCCACGGTTCTGGTCCTTGCCGGCTACCTGTTCCTCCGCGCGGGCGCGGTCCCGGTGCCGATTCCGTTCGAGGGTCGAGTCAGTCTCGGGACCCGGCTAGTGGCCGTTGCCAACACCTTCGGCCTGTACGTCCGCATGTTCTTCTGGCCCTTCGAGCACCATGCCAAGTACCCGGCCAGCGATGCGTTCTTCGTCCCGACCCCGAACATGATTGCCGCCCTGCTCTTTATCGTCTCAGTACCGCTGCTCTCGCTCCGCCGCCGGTTCGTGGCAACACTCTGGGGCTATGCGTGGACGATTGGCTTCCTGCTGCCGGTCGCAAGCATCGCCTCAATTGGCCCGCTGGCAGCAGAGCGGCTGCTCTACCTGCCCTCTGCCGGTCTCGTCATGGTCGTGGTGACAATACTCTCCCGCCTGCTAACGTTTCGCGTCAGGACACGTCAGGTTGTCGGCGCCGGCCTGACCGTGATCATCGTGCTGCTCGGCGCTGACTCGATAATGCGCACCCGTATCTGGAAGAACCCCGAGACGCTGTTCACGGCCATGGTCCGCGAGGCGCCGACCGCACCGAGTGCCTACGCCAACCTCGCCGACGCAATTGCCGGCTCGCGACCCGATTCCGCACTCGCGCTCTACGACCACGCGCTCCGCCTCGACCAGGGCTACATCCACGCGCACGTACACGCCGCCATCCTGCTCAGCCGGAAGGGCGACCACCGCCGCGCGATCCACTATCTGCGCGTCGCCAACGAACTGCAGCCGAACTCGGTACTGGTGCTCAACAACCTCGGGCTCGCGTTCCTGGCAGCAGGCGAAACTGACAGCGCCCTTGCGACTTTCGCCCGCGCCCTCATGGTGGAGCCCGGCTCAGCCATGCTCCACCTCAACCGCGCCAACGTGCTCGTCGCGGCCGGGCAGCCGGACGAAGCGGAAACCGAGATCCACCGCGCCCTGGCCCTGGATAGCACGCTGCCCGCGGCCCGAACTATGCTGGTCGATCGGCTGGAGCAGCGCGGTCGGTACGACAGCGCCATTGTCCTGATGCAGGACTTAGTCGGGGACCAGCCTTCAGCCGCATACCTCAATCGTCTCGGCAGCGTGCTCATCAGCGCCGGCGACTCGGCCCGCGCCGGGGATTGCTACGAGCGGGCGCTTCGGCTCGACTCGGCCTTTGTGCCGGCGCTCTACAATCAGTCGGTGTTGCTTGCTGCTCGAGGGGAATCAACCGCGGCCCGAGTCCTGGCCGGCCGCGCGTATCGCCTGAGGCCCGACCTTGAAGCAATCAGGGAACTCCACCTCCACCTCACCCCGCACCCTGACCCCTGAC
>CAZAKP010000264.1:0-2843 GCA_964485845.1 uncultured bacterium
TGGTCGAGAACGATGACCGGAGCTACACAATCTCCGACTGCCTTGAAGTGAGCCGCCGGACCGGCATCCCGGTGCTCTTCGACGTATTCCACCACAAGGTCAACGGCCCGGTTGAGACTGTCAGGCCAGCAATCCAGCGCTGCGCCGCGACGTGGCGACGGTCTGATGGTCCCCCGATGATGGACTACTCATCGCAGGAGCCGGGACAGCGCCGAGGCAGGCACGTAGAGCATATCGATGTCCGTGATTTTCGGGAGTTCCAGGAGGCGGCATGTGGCATCGAATGCGATGTGATGCTCGAGATAAAGGACAAAGAGAAGAGCGCGCTGGAGGCCCTGGCGTTGGCCCGCGTGACTTCCGCGTGGTCGGCAGTATGAGCGCGAATCCCCGCGAGCCGTGCGCCGGTCAGACCTCATCCGAGCTCGGCTGCGCGGTTGCGCACGTGCGCAGCTATTGCACAGCGAGACGGCCTCCGCCCGCCGAGACTGCACTGCAGTTGCCTCTGTAACAGGTGATGGCCCTCCAAGGAAGTCTTCGGCACGGGATTTGCTCATGGGCAGCCATGCCACGGCAGACTCACCCCCGCATCGCGGAGGCGCCTGCGAGTCCCTGTGTATTCCGAGGCAGCAGCTCTATGCCGTCGCACTCCGCCGCGGCGTTAAGCGGTTCGGCTCAGTCAGAGCTTGCGCGCAGGAGAAAGCCGTGTATTGTGTCCGTGTCTATTTGCAGGAGCGGAACCGGCCAGGACATCGACCGCAGAAGCAGGGCTGCGGATTGCCTGGTTCGGGAGGATCCGGCCGCAGGGCTGGCGACAGCGGCGGTCGGTCCGCTCCGGCGCGTCAAACCAGCAGTAGGGTAGGGAGGACAGATGGTCCGTCAGTATCTTAATGGAGGCAGCGAGTGCGGCCGGCGGTCGGCAACGCTGCCGAAGCTCGTAGTCACTGCTTTGGCAGTGGCATGTCTCGTCGGGCCGGCAATGGCGTGGACGTGGGATGCGGCCACAAAGAGAATAGCGTCCCCGCCGAGCTCAGGGGTAGATTCCGGGACAGCCGTGGTGCCCACCGCTGTTGTGGTCAACAACGGTGACAGCACCGCCACATTCCCGGTGCTGTTTGCCATCGGCGCGTTCTACGCCGACACGCAGACCGTGACCGACCTGGCTCACGGCGACTCAATCATGGTGACATTCGACACCTGGCCCGCCATCCAGCGCGGCCCTCAGACGGCAAGGTGTTCAACCATGCTCGTAGCGGACGAAAGCACGGCGAATGACCGCCGCACCCGCAACTTCACGGTCCGCGTGACGGACGTGGGCGTGGATTCGATCATGGCGCCGAAGGGAAACGTCAATCTCGGGGTCGGGCTCAGGCCGATGGCGCGCGTGACCAACCACGGCACCGGCAACGCCATGTTCTGGGCCCGGATGCGGATCGGGACGCTGTACAGCGACAGCGTCTTCTCGATGGTGGCGGGCGGCGCGTCACGCACGGACACGTTCCCCAACTGGACCCCGGATTCGCTCGGCACCTTCCCGGTACTTTGCACTCTTTCGATGTACAGTGGAACCGACCAGGTCCCGGAAAACAACTGGAAACAGGACTCGTGTACCGTCATTACGCTTGAGAATGACGCCGGAACGATGCGAATCGTCGCCCCGACCGGCATCGTTGACTCCGGGGCGGTGCTCGCGCCCCAGGCCATGGTGCGCAACTTCGGGACCGAGACGGTTTCTTTCCCGGCTATCTTCAAAGTCGGTACTTACGCCGACACCCAGCAGGTTACGAACCTGGCCTCGCTCGACTCGATACTGTTGACGTTCGCCGACTGGACCGCGAGCCCGGTTGGAACGCTGGTAACACGCTGCAGTACGGCGCTGGCCGAAGACTCAAATGCCCTGAACGACGCGCGCTCGGACTCGGTGAAGGTCATCATCCGGAATACCGACGCCGGCGCACTCCGCTTCACCGCTCCGCCGGACACGGTCGATTCCGGTACGGTCGTACCGGTCAAAGCCTGGGTCCGCAACTTCGGGTTGGTGATGCAGTCGTTCCCGGTCAGGGTCAGGCTCGGCAGCCTGTACAACGACACGGTACAGGTGGAATCGCTCGCCGCCCACGACTCGCTGGAAGTAACGTTCGCCGACTACCCGGTGGCGGTCCGCGGCCTGCAGACGGTCAGGTGCAGCACGATGCTGACCGGCGACCAGATCGTGGCCAACAACCTGGTCTGGAAGTACGTCTTCCGACGCGTCCGCAACGTAGGGGTTGTCGGGATAACCGCCCCGACCGGAGCAGTGCCATACGACACAGTAGTGATACCGTCGGCCACACTCCTGAACGTCGGCAACACGGTCGACAGCTTCCCGGTCATCTTCCGGATCGGCACGTTCTACGAGGACACGGCACGAACTAACGACTCGGTCGTCACGTTCCGGCCTTGCACGCTTAACGTCGCCGGCACCTTTGCCACGGAGTGCTCCACGGCAATGGTAGGGGACGTCGACTCGTCCAACGACTTCGTATTCGACTCGGTCGTCGTCACGCCGCCGGGCATCGCCGCGAGCGTTAACCCGACCTTGCCGCGTGCCGTAACGCTGAAGGGCACCGGGCCCGCAGCGGGACGGGTGGCAATCGAATACGGTCTGCCGAGGAGTGCCGTCATCAGGCTCGAGGTCTTCGATGCCTGCGGTAGACAGATTAGGGTCCTCGCGTCGGGCATCGGCGAGCCAGGCTATCACAACGTATCCTGGAATTGCGTCGACGCGTACGGCCGGGCCGTGGCTGAAGGCGCATACTTCGTCCGGCTGGTCGCCGACGACGTGACGCTTACGAGTAAGGTCGTGA
>CAZAKP010000265.1:0-2787 GCA_964485845.1 uncultured bacterium
CCATCCGCGACGTGCCGCTGTTGGAGGACGTCAAGACGATGGCCCGGCTGCTCCGGTCGCTCGGCGTTGAGGTTGAACAACGTAGACACACAATCAAGATCGCGGCGTCGGGCAAGATCGAACGGACCGCTACGTATGACATCGTGCGCAAGATGCGGGCCAGCTACTATGTGCTTGGCCCCTTGCTCGGGCGGTTCGGCGACGCGCGGGTGTCGCTGCCGGGCGGCTGCGCCATCGGCCCGCGGCCGGTTGACCTGCATCTGAAGGGCATTTCCGCTCTCGGGGCCGATGTGAACCTTGAACACGGCTACATTCACGCCACCGGCAAGCTGCGCGGCGGGACCATGCTGCTTGAGGGTGCATCCGGCCCGAGCGTGGGCGCGACCGCCAATACCATGATGGCCGCGGTACTGGCCGACGGCGATACGGTCATCCAGGGCGCTGCATGCGAACCCGAGGTGTCCGACCTCGCGGGCTTCCTCACCGCCATGGGCGCAAAGATTGAAGGCTGCGGGACCCCGGCCGTCAAAATAAGAGGCGTGAAGAAGCTGCACGGCGTCGAGTATCGTCCGATCCCGGACCGGATCGAAGCCGGCACTCTCGCCGCTGCCGCCGCCATGACGCGTGGCAGCCTGGAGATAACGGGTTGCGAGCCGGCGCACCTCACTTCGGCAATCGACTGCCTGCGCAAGGCCGGCGTCACCGTCGAAACCGGAAAGCGCAAGATGGTCGTCAGCGCCGAACGAAGGCCCGCGTCGATCACCATCACGACCGCGCCGTATCCGGGCTTCGCCACCGACCTTCAGGCCCAGTTCACGGCGCTGCTGGCCTTCGGCCAGGGCACGAGCGTCGTGACCGAGAACGTGTTCGAGGCGCGCTTCCTGCATGCTCTGGAACTCAACCGCATGGGAGCCAGGATCGACATCAACGGCAGAACCGCAGTCATCCAGGGAGTCGATAGTCTCTCCGGGGCGCAGGTCATGGCCTCTGACCTTCGGGCGTCAGCCGCGCTGGTCCTCGCCGGCTTGGCAGCGAAGGGTGAGACCGAAGTCCAGCGCATCTACCACCTCGACCGCGGCTATGAATCGCTCGAGCAGAAGCTGGGCGGTGTCGGCGCCAGGATAGAGCGAGTCAGCTACTAGGCTTTGACCAAACCGAAAGCCGGCAGGAAGCCGGAACCAGAAACCAAAAACCACAAACCTGAGACTGCCCGCGTTCAGGTCGGCCCGCTTGCCATCGGTGGCGGCGCGCCCGTCTCAATCCAGTCCATGACCAAGACCCGCACCGATGACGTCAAGGCAACCGTCCGCCAGATACGACGACTGGAACGCGCGGGCTGCGAACTGGTGCGCCTCGCGGTCCCCGATGAGAAGGCTGCGTCGTCCCTGCCGGAGATTCGCCGGCGGGTGGCCCTGCCGCTGGTGGCCGACGTCCACTTCGACTACCGGCTTGCCGTCGCCGCGCTCAAAGCGGGGTTTGACAAAGTGCGCATCAATCCCGGTAACATCGGCGAAACCTGGAAGGTCGAAGAGGTAATCAAGGTCGCGAATGATTCCGGCGCGGCAATTCGCGTCGGAGTCAACGCCGGCTCGATTGAGAAGTCGGTTCTGCGCAAACACCAGCACCCCACGGTCGCAGCAATGGTCGAGAGCATGGCGGCATGCCTGGAGCTTTTTGAAAGGCTCGGCTTCAAGAACATAGTCCTTTCGGCCAAGTCCACCGATGTGCCGGAGACGATTGCCGTCTACCGGGAGCTGTCGCGGAAGTGGCGCTACCCGCTGCACATCGGACTTACTGAGGCCGGGCCGCCCTTTGAGGGAGCGATCCGCTCCGCCGCCGCGCTGTCGGTTCTGCTTCTGGAAGGGATCGGCGATACCGTTCGAGTCTCGCTGACCGGCGACCCGGTACAGGAGGTGGTCGCCGGATACGAACTGCTTGGCGCCCTGGGCCTGCGCCGACGCGGCCCGCTCGTCTACTCCTGCCCCACCTGCGGTCGTACCGGCATAAACGTCATCGGCCTGACTCGGCAGGTGAAAGAGGCGTTGCGCGAGCACCCTGCGCCGCTCAAAGTCGCGGTTATGGGTTGTGTCGTGAATGGACCGGGTGAAGCGCGTGAGGCCGACTTCGGCATTGCCGGCGGCAAGGGCCGGGGCATCGTCTTTGCCCACGGCAAGGTCGTCAAGGCCTGTGCCGAGGACGGACTGGTTGACGCTCTGTTGGCCGAGATCCGTAGGTCTCGCTAGACCGTCCCCGATTCTCTTCTATTCAGACTGCCGGCTGGCTCGCGCCCGCTGAGAGCGCCGCCCCCAGCGCTGCAGCCAGCAGTGGCTTCCGGGCGACCGTAACCGGTATGCCCAGTGCCTTCTCCAACGCTGCCCTCATGCCCGGGTTCTGCGCCACGCCGCCGGTGAAGACGACGTCCGGTTCGACTCGCAGTCGCGCCGCCATGTTGGCAACTCGTCGCGCCAGGGCTTCGTGCAGACCGGCTATCACATCGGCTACGGGGGTGTCGGCCGCGAGCAGCGACAGTATCTCCGACTCGGCCATCACCACGCACAGACTTGAGACCGGCACCGGCCGGCGCGACTCAAGGCTCAGGCGCCCGAAGTCCTCCAGCGGCACCGAGAGCGTCTTCGATAGTACCGACAGGAAGTGTCCGGTTCCGGCCGCGCATCGGTCATTCATGGCGAAGTCACGCACCTTGCCCGATTCGTCGAGGGCGAGCACCTTCGAATCCTGCCCGCCGATGTCGACGATGGTACGGCAGGTCGGGTGCCAGTAACGGAT
>CAZAKP010000266.1:0-2783 GCA_964485845.1 uncultured bacterium
GGATACGGCCGGGCAGTTCCGGACGGACGTGACGGCCAGTTGCGAGGTCAATACCGGCGACGCAGACGAAGCCGGGCTGCATTCGGGTCAGATGATTGATGATGATGCGCACGGCGCTACAGGTGCTTCACGTGAATGCCCGGCCAGTGCGACTGCAGGTACTCCGCCACCAACCGTCGGTGACACTGCTCCGGCGACGCCTCGCTGCACAGGAGTGCAACTGGAACGGAGAACAGCGACTTGTCCAGGTTCTCCGCGACCCGCCTCTCGTCCATCAGCACGCGGAACCGGCGTTCGTACTCCGGCCAGTCCATCTTCCTCTTCCGGAAATCCGAGAGGATGTCCTTGGTCGGTGCGAGCAGCGGAACGTATAAGTACTCGGCTCCGCAGAGCTCCCGCAGGAGGAACGTCAGATCGGTCCCGCGCGCGAAGAGCGACAGACCGCCGTTGGGCCTCAGTCGAACGTCAATGACGCGCCGGACTCCGGCCTTCTTCAGCGCGCTGAAGAAGGCTTGCGCGGTCTTGCCTGCGAAACCGACCGTGTAGATTTCCACTCAGGTTTCTCCCTCGCCGCAAACGCGAACTCCTGCTGGTTTGGTTCGGCCTGCCGCTCTGCTGCGGCCAGTACCTCTTCCGGCTCGACGCGTCCATCGCCGCGGATGTGCAGGACTCTCACGCCTTTCTCGACCAGCACCCGCCCGACGAGCAGCCGGCGATGGCACTCAGCCGGATTCTCTTCATTGCACAGCAAGGCCACGCGATGCTCTCGTGCTCCGCGCAGCAGCCGCTCGATGCCTCCACGGAACTCGGGCGACTCGGCAATACGGTCGTAGCGAACGTGACCGGCCGCATCGTAGAACTGCCGTTCGCGCGGTCTTCCGCCCAGCTCCCGGCCAAGGTAAAGGTACTTGATGCCGGCACGATTAACGGCGGGTTTCAGAACGTCGGCATTGAAATGCGGTACGTACTTCGAGTACGGCGCTGAGCGGACGTCAACCAGCACCTCGATGTCGTGTGACTTCAGCAGGGTGACGAAAACCTCCTGCGAGACATTGGAATGCCCGACGGTGTAAACCGTTGAGGCGCCGACCTGCAGCGTCTTGCCTTCGCTCACAGGTGAATTCTAGCCGAGGTCCGGCACTGGTCTAGACTCTGCCGTCTGTGTCGACCACGTAAGATCCGCCTTGTCGCCATGCGGCGTCAGATGCCCCGGCAGGAGTTCCTCTTCACGCTTGGGCCTTCACGCGACTCCACGTTGCCCGCCGAGCAAGAACAGCGGTCGGTGAGTCGCCCACCATAGGAAGTCGTCCACGACCTTGAGTACCGGCCGACCTGTCTGCTCCGCGAGGTCGCTGAGCACCAACCGGTGTGCCAGTAATATGGTCCGCACCTGACCAATGAACAGAAGATAGTCGCCGCTCGTCATACGTGCCTGGCTTTCCCGCGTTCGCCGTTCTACCCTGAGCGCATCGGCGATGTCGTTGCCCATGGCGCGAAGTACTCGGGGCAGAGAAGATGCAGCAGTTTGCCGGCGGCGACTGGCGTTGTGGCCCGCTCGACCGCCTCGAAGCATGCGAGGACGGCCCGACCATCGCGGCCGAGGTCCGCATCTGCCAGTTCGACCCGCCTGAAGTAGTGCAGTTCCCGAGAGATCGAGCGCACATCAGAGACCAGCGCATCCTCCCAGCCACGATGATCCTTCCTGCCCAGCGGCCGGCCGATCATGCCCCATCGATACAGGTAGTCGTGAACAACAGAATCCACGGTCGCACGGTTGAACCTGCTGAGGTCGCGGACTCGTCGCATTTCCCGGATAGAACTGCTGTAGATAGCGCCAGCGACGTCCTTGATCGCATACGCCTTGACGTAGGTCTGTATGAGTTTGTCCGACGTGTCGGGCGGGCGCACGTGCACACCTACTCCATCGGCCGCTTGGGAATGGCCTTGTCGATTTCTCACATGAGGCGGATGGTCTCTACGGTGACCACGGCGTGCAGGAACTCCGGTCACCATCGCCTGGCGTCGCGGGTTGAGCACGGCAGTAATATGCCTCCTGGCAAGGCGGAAGTCAAGCCGGGCGCGGGCGCGCAAGGTCTGGAGTTTGAAGAGCGGCTGCCGCCGAGAACCTACAGGTCCTCGATGGTGAGCCCGCTGTGCCTGGCGATTCGGGCCAGCCTTACCGGCCAAGGATCCGATGCGATGCTCCCGACTGCCGCTTGATGCCCCCCGCGATGCGGAGCAACGCAGCCAGGACTCGATTGGCCCTGGTGGAAGGTCAACCACTCATGCGGTCGCGGCGAACACTTCCTGAACGCCGGGATTTCCTCGCCGGGTTCGATTCGGTCGGCGAGAGCCCGCAGAGCCAACGCCTTGACGCTGGCTATGGCCGCGGGACGAGTCGGGCCATAGGCCATTGCGCCGGGCAGGTCTGGGACTTCCGCCAGCCGGCGCCCGTCGGCTTCTCGCTCTATCTTCATACACGCTCCAGTCTCTCGTCGGTGCGCGACACGACGCGGTTGTTCACGCAGTAGTTCTCCCCTGTTACGGCCGGATGTCAAGCGGGCGCGGGACTGACGGCTAACGGCCGACAGCAATCGGCTCACAGCCGGAGGCTTCGGAGGGAGACTGCTTGCCGGTGGCGGCTGAACCCGCGTCGATGTTGAAGACCTCCTTGCGGACCGTGGCAAGGACCTTCGGGTCGCAGCCCCTCGCCGCCCACTTGTCGAGGAGGACCTGGGCAGCCATCGCAAAGCTCTCGCCGGTGATGTTCTGCTTACGGGTCA
>CAZAKP010000267.1:0-2751 GCA_964485845.1 uncultured bacterium
GGCGTCAGCCCGAGGTCGCAGGCCTGTTGCCGAGGAGCGGCGACACGCTCGCGGCCCAGGCCTCGATTTCGTCCCACTTGCGGAAATCACCCGGCGGCGCCTTGATCATCTTCATAATCTGCCGCGCGACGAAACCGGCCTTCTGCGGGTCATACGCGCCGGCAAAACGACCTTCGCAAACCGGTTTGACCTTCCGGCGCAGCGGCTCAAGATAGGCCGTGGCCTGAGCCCGTCCTTTTTCATCGGTCGCGGTCATTGCCAGGCAGACGACAAAGGCCGCGAAGGGCTTTGACTTGAGGTCGGCAGCGTTACGGCCGGCGAACTTGAGCGCGTCCGGGTGGAGCTTGCCGGCGTGGACCGCAGTGCCGAGCACGACCGCGTCGTAGCCTGAAGTATCACGGACGTCCCGGGCGCGTTGCGCCACGGCGGCGAAGCCGTTCCGGCTCAGGACTTCCGCAATCCGTTCGGCGATGCCGGCGGTCGAGCCGGCCCAGGTTGCGTAGGTGACCAGTACTTTGCGTTTTGTGTCAGGCATTCCTACCTCTTCCTGCCTCAATGCTAGTGGCGGGCCGCTGGTTGTCAAACATGAAGGAGGCGGCCGGCGCGAGCCGGCCGCCGCTTCGGTCAGTGGTGTCGGTTAGCGATACTGGTCGATAAGGTCGTCGGCATAGCCCGCAACCGACGCGGCGAGGTCGTCGACTTCGTTGATGCCGGCATCGACCATCTGAGCGGTGATGAACCGGTGGCCGGGATACCAGACGTAGGAAACCGATATCGCCGAGTTGTAGCCCGGGTCGTCAGGGTCGCGTTCCATCGAGATGATGTAGAGCTCGAGCCGGGCATTGTCCTGCGAGTAAACAACGCGCAGCCCCTGGTCGCGAAGCCGTTCGCGGAGCGAGTTGGCGAACGCCGAACCGACGGCGTCGCCACCGGTGTAGCGTACATAGACCCCGACCCGTGCACGCGGAACCCGGATGACATGGGGATAGTAGATTGGGGGGTAGTAGATGACCGGGCCAAGGTAGAAGAGGAACCGCCACGAGTCATGGTAGCGCCGGTAGCGCCACTCGTCGTGTCGGCCATGCCAACCGCGGCCACCGTAGAAGTGGGTTGGACGCCGGTCAAACGGGCCCGGGTTGGGTCCGCCCCGGTATCCGCCATGGCCGCCACCGCCGCGGGGACCACTTGGTCCGCCGATCGTCTGCGGGACGTTTACTTCGCCCGCGTCACTGGGCTCGCGGTTGTATCGCTCAGCTTCTGCCTGGGTGGGCTGCGAGTAGGTTGGCTCCGGCCGCTGTGACGAGGGCGTGGTCTGGACGGCTTCGTGCCCGGACTGGTAGGATGGGGAAGTATTCGGGCTGGAGCCGGGAGACTGAGCCTGGTCAGATCGGCGTTGCTGAGGCCGGACTTCCTGGTCGTTGGACCTGGGGGCCTGGTTCTCCGTCGGTTGGGATTGGGTTGCCTGGTCGGGCTTCTTCTCTTCGTCGGGCGATTGGGCCTGGACAGTGGGAGCCTGGGTCTCTCTGTCCGACTGGGAGTTGTTCACGGCAGCGTTCCCGCCGGCCCACGCCGTCAGGACAACTGCCGCCAGCGCCAGTATTACCAGCGCTTGTTTGGAGCTCTTCATGGTCACCTCTTTCGGGTGGATCGTACCTGCCACCCGCTCAGGTATTCCGCTATGCGTTTCTGCTTCCTAAATGTCGGACGAGGCCGGAGTGCCACTGCATACAGACGGCCAGGATTCGCGGCCGCGCCATTCATATTACTGTTTCCTTAGACACATACAACTGCACCACATCTGCTATTCCCGGCCAGGAGTTGGCGGGGATCCTTCGCGCGACCGCGGCAAGCACAGACGTTCGCGGACAAACACGGACGGACAGGGGCTTCAACAATCCGGCCTCTGCCTGCTGACTTCGGCTCGTCCGTGGCGATATTCTCCCCTCTAACCGCCTGTAAGTAATGCTTGACAGAGGGAAAACCAGGCCGAGAATGAGGCATAAGAGGCCGACCAAAGGCGGCCGCCAGGGGTTCGCAGGAATCGAGAATTGCCCCGAAAGGGCAGAAAGGACTCGTATATGCCGAGAGGACAGGCCCTCATGAAGAGGACTGTTAAAATGACCGATGAGATGCAGCCGGTTTTCGGACCGGGCAAGGTCATCAAGGTCAGCGACCTGAACAAGAAGCTCTGGGCCTACATCAAGAAAAACAAGCTGATGACCGGCGAGGGCCCGCTGATGAAGCGCTCCATCAAGGTCACCGAAGACATGAAGCCGGTGTTCGGCTCCAAGGCGACGATCAAGATCGGCGAGATGATGAAGCTGCTCTGGGTCTACATCAAGAAGAACAAGTTGTTCTAGTCCTTTCGCAACCGGGCTTCCGGGCTCGTGCGGGCATTGACCCCGCGCGGGCCCGGAGCCGTTTTCGGCGGGAAGGGAGAGAGCAGAATCAAGAAACCAGAATCCAGAATGCAGAGTGCGGACTCGGGATGAGTAACCACAGATGAACACCGATGAACACAGATGCGGGATAATCCAGAGTGGCGGAGGGATTCAGCCACCAAGACGCAAAGAGAAACGCCGGACGAGGTCAGAAGGCAGAAACCAGAAGTCAGAATGCAGGAGGAGGAGTGGAACTGCGGCTTGGGCTTGAGCTTGCGCTTGAGCAGTCAGCGGCTCAGCGAGTCGGAAAAGAAAAGCGCGGTGACCGGGACTCGGTCCGGGCCGGGGCCGCGATAGGATTCGTACTCGG
>CAZAKP010000268.1:0-2749 GCA_964485845.1 uncultured bacterium
CCTAGCGTCCGCTCTGTCGCGGGGCGTATCATCCTCGCAGCCGGAGCGCTGCAGTGCAGTTCAACTGGCTTGACTACGTTCTGATTGCTTTCGTCGCCACGGTGGTGGCGGTGCAGTTGCTCCGCAGTACCCGGGACTTCTCCCGAATCCTGTACGAGACGCTCTTCTTGGTGGTAGCGGTTGTCGCGGCGCTGCGGCTGGTTCAGCCACTCAAGCGGCTCACCGGTCTAGGCCCACCCGTGCTGTACGGCGGCGCCGGGTTCATCCTTATTGTCCTCGGCGTGCTCCTGGCGGCGTTTTTCAACCGCCTGCTGCCGTTCGGGCTGGGTGTTTTCAACTACGTGTTCGGACTGATTTTTGCGGTCGTCTGCGGGTACGCGCTCGGGCACCTGGCGCTCCGGACGGCCGACCTCGCCATCTCGCCGCGACGGCTGCAGTTCGCCGAGGCGGTGCACCATTCGCTGATGGCGCGGGACCTGCTGTACTTCAGGACCTTCACCGAGATCATTGCCTTCCTTCGCTTTGTCCGCTGGAAGGGAGCATAAACCGGTAACGGAAGGTGTCGGTCAGTCATGAGGTCAGGCCCGGTCCGAATTGACCCGATTGGCTGCTGTCGCTATCCTCTAACGTGATGTCCGGCAATCCCCGCGCGACCGGCTTTCCCATGCACACATCGTAGTCCGGGTCGGCCCGCACGCAAGCCACAATGAGAAAGGAACTGAGATGGCACTAACGACTATTGAACGCCTGCGCTCCGAAACCGTCGGCATCGACGTTCAGGCCCCGCTGCTTTCGGGCGGTACCCGCGCCTTCGTGAATCTCGACAACGCATCCAGCACACCGACACTCCGCCCGGTCGTCGAAAAGGTCGACGAGTTCATCCGGTTCTACACGAACGTCGGCCGCAGCACCGGCTTCAAAAGCGAGGTCGCGACCTGGGCCTACGAGGAATCGCGCCGGACCATCGCCCGCTTCCTCGGCGCGGACCCCGCCAAAGACACTGTCATCGTAACCCGCAATACGACCGAATCAATGAACCGGCTCGCCGCTCTGTTTCCGTTCCAGCCCGATTCGGTCGTACTCACCACCTTGATGGAGCACCACTCCAACGACCTGCCCTGGCGCCGCCGCGCCCGCGTGGTATATGCCGGGCTCAACCCGGACGGCTCGCTTGACCTGGACGACTTCGCGGCCAAACTCAGGGAGTATCGCGGCAAGGTCGCGCTCGTAACGGTCACCGGCGCCTCCAATGTCTCCGGCTGGGTCAACCCGATTCACCAGCTCGCCCGGCTCGCCCACGAGGCCGGCGCTTTGATTGCCATCGATGCAGCCCAGATTGCTCCGCACCGCCCCATCGACATGAGGAAACCCGAAGACCCCGAGCACCTGGACTTCGTCGCGTTCAGCGGCCACAAGACCTACGCGCCCTATGGCGCAGGCATTCTTGCCGGCCGCAAGGACATGCTCCATCCGGCCGAACCGTCACTGGTCGGCGGCGGAGTCGTGGACCTGGTCACACTCGATTCCATCGTCTGGCGCGGTCTGCCCGGCCGCGAAGAAGCCGGCACACCGGACGTGGTCGGCGCGGTCGCGCTCGCCGCCGCAGCCAAACTGCTCAAGAAGGTCGGCTGGGACAACATCACGCGGCACGAGGACGAACTCACCGCGTATGCGCTCACGCGCCTCAGCCGCATACCGAGCGTCAGGGTGTTCGGTAAGGCCAGGCCCGACGGTCCCGGCGACCGCATCGGCGTCATTGCCTTCGAGGTCAAGGGGAAGTCGAATCAACTCGTGGGCGCGGTCCTCGCCTGCGAAGCCGCGGTCGGAGTTCGCTGCGGTCTCTTCTGCGCTCACCCTCATGTCTTCACCCTGCTGGGCCTGGACCGCGCGGCCCAGAAGCATGCCTGCGGAAACGCCAGTTGCGGTCGGATCGCCGACCTGCCCGGCGTGCTCCGCGCGTCATTCGGGCTCTACAATGACCGGTCCGACGTGGACGCCCTTTGCGACACCCTCGAAGCCATCAGCCGCGGCGACCACGCCGAGTACGACTCCGACCCGAAGACCGGCGACTGCTGGCCCAAGGGCCGGCCGCGATTGAACCCGGCCGACTACTTCAGCCTGATGCCGCGTCTGCCTGCCTAGTCATATGGGCCACGGCAAGTTCACGACGGTCATCAACTGCATGGACGGCCGGACCCAGTTGCCCGTCATCGAGTGGCTCAAACGGGAGCACGGAGTTGACCACGTAGACAGCATCACCGAGCCGGGCCCGGTCCGCATCCTGGCCGAGGCGAAAGACGCGCCTGCGCTCGAGTCTATCCGGCGACGCCTGAGCATCTCGGTCAACAAGCACGGGTCGAGCCGGGTCGCGATCATCGCCCACGCTGACTGCGCCGGTAACCCCACTGACAAGCAGACCCAACTGGGCCAGCTCCGCGCCGCCGCGACCACGGTCTCGTCCTGGGGCATGGACGTGCAGATTGACCTCCTCTGGCTCGACGACGACTGGCGTGTCCTGCACGTGACCTGAACGCGCGGCGCGAGACTGAGCGGAGATCGCTCACCCCCCTCTCGCCGCGCGGTCTCCTGGAACACACGCAGACCGAGCAGACTGGGACCACGGACAGCCGGAATCCGTTCCCCAATCTCGACCTCAACCTCCGCTGCTTCTACAGGGGCGAAGCCAACCTCCATCTCAGCCTCGACCGTTCATTGCGCGCGGCGTTGGGCCCCGCGAAGCTCCGGTCGA
>CAZAKP010000269.1:0-2656 GCA_964485845.1 uncultured bacterium
CACCTCCCATCCCGCGTGCTCCTGCAACCAGGAAACCGCGCGATGCAGTTGAGGTAGCCCGTCATTGTACGTCGCGTCATTGACGTCGCAGTTGTCGTTGAACCTCCCCCGGCACCACAAGCACTTGGCGAGCTCTGGAGCGGCCTCGGCAATAGCTCTCATCACGAAGTGGCCGCACTCGCCCTTGTGTACATCCCAATCGTAACTGCCCCAGTTGTCGGAGAAGGTCTCAAACGGCTCGTCGTCGTAATGCTCGTCAGCCCAATCGAGGAACTTCTGCTGGTCAAAGTAGAGGCCCCAAGATACGGCGACAAGAAGCGTGGCCAGCGCGAGCAGCGTCCTCACAGAACGAGTCATCGTTGCTTCCTCGCCTCGGCTGCAAGCTTGGTCACGAAAAGACGCCCGCTGGACCCGCCGGCAACAACGTAGCCACCGTCAGCGGTTTGGCGCACACAGCAGCCAAGGCCACCAAACAGCGTGTCGGTCCAGTCCAGCGAACCGTCTGGCAGCGTCTTCACCAAGGTCACTCTATCATGCTGGTTGCTCGGCCTGGTTGTCCCCGCGATGATGTAGCCACCGCCTGTCGTCTGTTCGACCCATTTCCCTCTGCTGCATTGACTTGGCACGTATGTGCCCATCCACACGCTGTCTCGATTTGCATTTGTCCTGAGCAGGTAGATACTCGCATAGTCCAGCTTGGCCCCGGTCGCGGCGTAGCCTCCATCGGAAGTCTGTATGACAGAATTGGCGCTCATCACACTACCAAGGGTCTTGAGTGACGGCTGGAGCCCGAGCGAGTCGACCTTCAGAAGCGTCTTGGTCCCGATGATGTAGCCGCCATCAGAAGTTCTGCGGAGCGACAGGTCCTCATCAGTAGGCCCGAGGCCGTAAATCAAGCTGTACTTGCTGGTTCCTCTGGTGTTCCCTCCGCTGTCGGTTCTCCAGAGAATGACAGCGCTGTCGCCTAGACCTCTCTGCACGACGGCTGTGAACGCAGTATCGCCAAGCCGAACCAGGGACCGAGCGCCTGTCGAGAAATCGTTCGCTAGGTAGGACCGCCAGAGCTCGTTCCCTGATGCATCAGTCCTCACAAGGCACGCATCGGACGTAGCAGCGGCCACGACGTACCCGCCATCGGAAGTCTGGACCACGGAGAACGCTGTCATCCCGCCCTCTGCCTTGATTGCCTTCGTCCATTGCGTATTCCCAGACGCGTCCAACTTGACCAGCAGGGCTGCAAGTCTCGTGGCGCTGTCTCTTGAGAAGGTCCTGCCGACCGCAATGTAGCCACCGTCCGCAGTCTGCTGTACGCAGCGGCCACTCGCGGTGCCCCACCCCGCAAAGGTCTTTGTCCATTGCACCGCGGGCGGGCTGCCTGCTGCGCGGACCTGCGTTGCGGACAGCAGCAAGACTGCTGCCAGCCATACTACGGTTCTCTTCATCCTATCCTCCAGATTGTATGTTGTTTGGATTTGGTCTCTGTCGGGTGCGCCCAAAACGGCGCAGCGATCCCCCTCGTGCTTGGCACGGTCTGACGTCGGTCAGTTGCGGCCATGACGTTCTCGTCCGCTTGCCTGATTCTAACTCCCGGTCCCTGCCTGTCAAGCGTTTGTTCGCTGTCTTGTTCGCTGTCACGCCTGTACCAGATTCCATCACGCCGGCATCACCGGCTTCGGCGGGAGTTTGACCTTCCAGCGGTTGTAGATGCCGGCAACCGTCTTCGCCGCTTCCCGCGCTTCGCATTGATAGGAGTATTGTGTCCCTAAACTCACCCAGCTTCCAGCGCAACCGACTCATGGGGCAGTTGCTTTGACAGCCTGTGCGACAGGATTTCGTGCTCCAGAATGGACGCCACGTTGGCTACGTGGGTGATATAGTGCAATTCCGTGACATCGTCTCTGGTCATTCGGCTAGGTCACCTCGCCCGGCCTTCGACAATCGCCATCTCGTCCTCGGTTAGGTTTGGGTCCGAAGGCTACAGCGCGCTGATGCCGCCCAGCAGCTTTGCCATGCAACTTGTGTCCTCCAAGAACAGGACATGCTCTGCCTCAAGCTCCCCCTCCGTCACGCCCCGAAGGTCTTTCTGCACCTGGGTCACTGTTGATGTGGAGATGATGAAGGACGTGAGTTTAACGTTCCTGGGGCGACCCGACAGTGTCTCAAGCTCCCGGTGCAGTCTGACTTTGGGAGCATTCGTCCACGGCGATTCCAGGTGGTGAAGCCCATGTGGGTCAATGAAGGCGATGCGCTGTTCGTTTCCGGTGACCAGCCACAGGATGAAATCAGGAAAGAACTCCTCTCCCGTGGCCTGCGAGAAGAAACCTATGCCCCGACCACGGGACAGGTTGCGCAGAAGGAACAGCTCTTTGTCGGCAAAATCGGCCCGAAGGGCGCTAAGATGTGCCCGCAGGTCTTGGATGAACTTCTTCTCTCCCTTGTTGAGCCCGGGCGGCGCCATTGCCTCGATGCCCGGGTCCTCGGTGAGCAAGGGCACATACAGGTGCCGGTCGAAATGCACGAACGGCAAACGTTGCTCGTCCACTTCGCGTAACCGGTCAGCCTGCCGCACCAGCTCGTTCACCTTCTCGACAAAGTCTGGTTGTGCACGGACAACGTACCTCTGGAAGTCCAGATTCCTGTCCGTTCCGGCGAGCGC
>CAZAKP010000270.1:0-2633 GCA_964485845.1 uncultured bacterium
GGACGTCTGGCCGCATCATCTCTGCCTTCTCTGTGGCCTCTGTGGTTGCCTCAACATCGGTTTTGTGGCAGGCCCCTGAATCCGGTATTGAACCGCTGAGCACACTGAGACTGCGGAGGTCCGGGCCGGACGTCTGGCCGCATCATCTCTGCCTTCTCTGTGGCCTCTGTGGTTGCCTCAACATCGGTTTTGTGGCAGGCCCCTGAATCCGGTATTGAACCGCTGAGCACACTGAGACTGCGGAGGTCCGGGCCGGACGTCTGGCCGCATCATCTCTGCCTTCTCTGTGGCCTCTGTGGTTGCCTCAACGTCGGTTTTGGGTCAGGCGCGAACGCTTGACTTGCAGCGGGCCTGGGAATAGACTCAATTGTGATAGTTCCGGGCCGCTCGCAAGACGGCGAGCCGGCCCGTCCGCACTTTCAATAAGGGGATGAGATGTCGCTGCGATTGACTATTCTGATTGGCTGCTGCCTCCTCGCCGGTGCGGCGTTTGCCCGCACCGGGCTCCACCCGCTCGGGTACACGCCCGAGAACCTGGACCTGCTCGCGCCCGAACACCAGGCGAAAAGCATCCCGGTTGCACCCGGGGCCGCGCCCTTCGCCCTGCTCCCGACGGTCGACCTGACAAGCGAGATGCCGCCGGTCGGTAACCAGGGCGGGCAGGGCTCCTGCGCGTCGTGGTCCATAACCTACTACCACCGCACCCAGCTCGAATACCACGAACGCCACTGGGACCTCTCCGACCCTCATCACCAGTTCAGCCCGGCCTTCGTCTACAACCAGGTCAACGGCGGCGGCGACAACGGCTCCGGCTTCGACAACAACATGCCCTGCATCTGCGAAGAGGGCGCGGCAAACCTGGTCGACTGCCCCTACAACGACGGCGACCCGGCAAGCTGGCCGTCGGAATCGGCCTACTCCCACGCCATCCCGTTCCGCACCAAGACCTGGGCCTGGTTCCACACCTACGACACGACCGGCATCAACATGATTAAGCAGTTGCTCGCCAACGGCAGCACCTCCTCCCTCTCCATCGGCGTCTGGGGCAACTTCGACAACATCGCCGCGCACAACTACATGTACTGCTCGGCCGACCGCGAAGGCTCAAACCGCGGCGGCCACCTGATAACCTTTGTCGGCTACAACGACACCCTGACAACGGTCGACGGCAAGGGCGCGTTCCGGATGGTGAACTCCTGGGGCGCGGGCTGGGGTCAGGCCGGCTACTTCTGGATGTCCTACGAAGCGGTAATGGATAGCTTCTTAAGCGGCCGCGCGGTCGGCTTCCTCACCGACACCGTCGGCTACGTCCCCAAGCTCGTCGCCCGCGTGCGGATTGACCATCCCACCCGCGACCGGGTCGGACTCCAATTCTCCATCGGCCGGCGCTGGAGCGCGCTCTGGCTCAACGAGTACCACGCCTGGCGCCACGCCCGCACCGACCAGCCCTTCCCGGCCAACAACATGGTCTTCGACCTCACCTTCCACCTCGACGACCAAGGCAACCCGGTCGACGGCGCCTCCTACATCAAAGACGGCCAGACCGACTCCATCTACTTCATCGCCACCGACACCCGGCGCGACAACAAAACCGGCACCATTCAGAGCTCATCGGTCCAATACCTCGACTGGGGCACCATGTTCCTCTCGGCCACCACCCCGCTCGGTATTCCCGACGCCGACGCGGCGCCGGTCGGCCACCGCATCTGGCAGCTCGATAACGACGTCACCGCCGACTGGATCTTCTCCCCCGTCGGCATCGTCGGGCCGGAAACCGCCTACACACCGCGGGTGGAAGTAAGGAACTACAGCAAAACCGCGGCCAACTTCCCGGTGCTCCTCTCAATCAGCTCGGGCTACGCCGACACGGTCCAGGTCACGGGACTTCTACCCACCCAGGCGGAAACGGTCCAGTTCAAACCCTGGACCATCCCCCAGCGCTGCACCGTCGCGGTAAAATGCTCAACCGCCCTCTCAGGCGACGAATACAACGGCAACGACTTCTGGACGAGCGTAAGCTGGGCCCGCTACCACGACGCCGGCCTGGTCGAGATTACGGTCCCGGCCGACACCGTCGACTCCGGCCGGCTCGTCTACCCCCAGGTGCTCATTCACAACAACGGCACCCAGGACGAATACGTCACGGCCACGTTCCGGATTCCGGACGAAGGCTACCTCCGCCAGTCCCGCGTAACGGTGCCGATGAACGAAGACAAATCGGTAACGTTCGCCACCTGGGTACCCAAAAACATCGGCTCCCATGCGGTCCGGTGCAGCCTTACGACGACTGCCGACGCCGAACCGGTAAACGACACCATGGGTGGAACCGTATACATCCAGCCGCTCGGAATAGCGGAAGGAAAGCCGGTTCCGCCTCCCTTTAGGCTCGATGTACCGCGGCCGAGCATCTTCGGCCAGAGCGCCGCCATCGCCTACGCCCTGCCCCGAGCGGCCGCTGTAACGCTCACGGTATACGACGCCACCGGCGCCCTTGTCCGCGAACTCCTGCACCAAAACGCCGCGGCCGGCGAACACAAGCTCACCTGGGACGGCCGCGACAGCCAGGGCCGACTCGTCCCCGCCGGCGCCTACTTCTGCCGGCTCCAGTCCGGCCCCGACCTCGCCACCGCGGC
>CAZAKP010000271.1:0-2564 GCA_964485845.1 uncultured bacterium
GCGCTAACACCGGGACAAATGATGAAGCTCGGATGCCGGCAGATAACCAAGCGGAGAATCGGGGTTTCAATCGTCATTCGGATTTCGGTCTTCGGACTCTGCCCTAGAAGTACGCTTTCAGCTCCGCGCTGAATTCATGCTCGCTCGGCTCGTCCGGCCGATCCTCGAAGCTGTACCGCACCGATGCCGAAAGCACGCCGCTGAACGAGTGCTCGAAACTCAGCCCTGCGCCCGGGGTAGTGCCCAGCGGCTCGGTCAGGCCCACGTCGAACGGCAGGGCCAAAACTGTCGCCGTGCGGCGCACCACCGCAAGCGATGCCCGCAGCCGGGTACGACTACCAAAGGTGAAGGTGCGGGCGATGCCGGCATCGAGCGCGTCGAGCGAGAACTGCCCGAGTTCGGGATAGGAGACCGGTTCGGATACGCTCTTCCGCTCGTAGCCGAGTTCGACTTCAATCCGGAGCTTCGTGCCCAGAATCGGGCTCACCTCTGCCCGCCACCCGTCCTCGTCAAGGTCGACCTCCCCGGCGCTGAGCCGCCGCAGCAGCCGTTCGACCTCCACCCGCGCCCGGCCTTCGACCTCAGGCAGCCGGTCGCTATAGAGCTCCAGGTAGGCCTGCTGGTGCGACGACGCCCGGCCGGTCGCCGCGAGGGTCTGGTCCGCTCCGAACTCCGATGTCGCGCCGACGGTCGGGGTGAGGAGCGGTTCGAACTGCTTCACCACCAGCCGCAGGTCCTGCCGGCTCAAGTCGGTGAGGACCCCGCTGTCGGTGCTGGTTCGGGTCTGGCTATAGGAACCGGACAGCGCCGCCGGGTCGAATGCCGAGATGTCGCCGGAGCTGTTGAGCGACCACTCGCGCGCCTGGGTGAACCGGCCGGTCGCCACGACGACCCGTTCGTAGTCGCCGTCCGGGTCCGAATAGTACCGGCCGGTGATTGAGTCGCGCCGGTACTCGCCCTGGCCCTGCCCGACGTAGCGGAACAGCTCGTCCCGGAGTTGTACCTTTCGGTATGACTGGTTGAAGTCTGCCTGCAGCCGCAGCCCGGCCCGCGGGTTGGCAGACCCGCTCAGGCCGGCCAGGAACTGGTTCCAGTCCTCGCCCGAACTGGAAAAGAAGTGCCGGTCATTCAGCCCGGTCCTCGCGCTCAGCCGATAAGCTGCGCCCCGGGTCCAGTCGGCCAGCGCCTCAATCAGCCGGGCCCGGCTCGCGCCCAGCCAGACCCCGGCCGCAGAATCCGGCTCATAGTAACCGGTCTGCCGATAGCTGACGCCGGCAGTCAGCGACGTGGCCGGCTTCACATCCAGACCCGCAATCCAGACCGCGGTCTTCTCATCGGGTTTCGTTTCACTTTGCCATCCGACCCGCGGATAGAGCCAGGCCACGTGCGGCGAGGCGAGCACGTTCTGCCTGGTGATTCCGGCGACGCGCGTAACGTCGTAGCCCAGCCACCACGCCTGCGCCGCGCCGTGATAGCGTTCGACCGGGCCGTCCTCGAACCGGAGGAGCCTGCCCGCGTCCCCGTCAAAGCTGAGGAAAGAGGTCGGCTTCGCGCGCACCGCAACCTCGTCGCTCGAACGCCGCTCGCTCTCACTCGTTCCTCCCCAACGATAGGTGAAATCGACGTCCGGACTTCCGGCCGGGGCCTCGAACTGCTCGCCCTGCAGTCGGTGCTTGTAGTTCACGCCGTAGGAGCTGTCCTGCCACCCCGCGTCGAGATTCAGCGCCCCGGCGTCAACCGGAGCGCCGCCGGCCGCAAACAGGTTCAGGTCGCGGCGCTGCACCATACCCTCGACCCCGGCGCTGAACCCGCGCTCCGCGAGCCCCAGGTGGGCGTATGCCGCCTCGTTGCGCTGGGGCAGCGCAATCTTTCGCTTCGCCACGTAGTTGCCGAGCCCGGCCCCAACAAAGGTGTAGGCGAGAATCGTGTCGTTGTAGCGGTAGTCCCCGAGCGAGTCGCCGACCAGGGTGAACCGCACCTGGTAATCACCCGAATCCCGGCCCGCGTAGACGTAGTGGTCACCAACCCTGACATAGTCACCTTTGCCGGCACCCGCATACGTGGCGCCGTCCAGCCATGCCCGCGCCGTGTCCGAGCCGACCGCGGCCAGCGAATCCATCTCGGCCTTCGTCAGTTCCTCGTTGTAGTTGGTCGTCTTGTCGTCGCCTTCGCGAAACACGCCGACGTCGAGGTTCGCCCCTGCCCCGCGTCCCTCGCCGCCGGCCTTGGCGCCGCCGACCACAATCGCCCGGCTGTAGTCGGTGGTCTTGTACTGAAACTTCGCCTCTATCCTCGAAAGCCCGTCGATCAGGCGTCGGTTCGTGAAGAGCAGCTCGCCGGTCGAGTAGTCGATGGTGTAGTCCGCGTCCCAGCCCCGCACCATCCGACTGCCGTTGAGATACACCTCCTCGCTGCCGGGAACAACCTGGGCCGAACGCCCGTCCGGTGCAAGAACATACGGCCCCTGCGAACCGTCGATGCCGGCCAGCTCCAACCGGCCGAACTGCCCCTTCGGAGTCGCGTACCCGCCATACGCTCCGAGCCCGAACCCTCGCCCCGCATCC
>CAZAKP010000272.1:0-2510 GCA_964485845.1 uncultured bacterium
CCTATTCAGACGCACCAGCCGTCAGAAGGATGTCAAGCCTTTTTCAACAGCCCCACACTTCCCCTATTTCCCAGAGGTCGTGCGCGGTCGACCTGACCGTTTCACACCGATGACACGATCCAAACGCGACTCGAGGGTCGAAAGGAAGCCATCATCGCCAAGGGGCCGGCCGAGGATTTCGAGGATTTCGGGATTTCGGGGACACAATACTTAACTATCCTTGACAGCGGTTATGCTTGTTGTAGACTGACTTGTGGCCAGGATAGCCCGAGTCGTTGCGGTCGGAGTGCCGCATCATGTGGTGCAGCGTGGCAACCGAAGGCAGACAGTCTTCTTCAGCACGGCGGACTATCAGGCATACCTGCGACTGATGGCCGTGTGGTGCCGGCAGGAACGGGTTGAGATCTGGGCCTATTGCTTGATGCCAAACCATGTGCATCTGGTGGCAGTGCCCGAGAACGAGCAGGGGCTTGCGCGAGCCATCGGAGAGGCTCATCGTAGGTACACGGTGCGGGTGAACCAGCGCGAGAACTGGCGCGGGTATCTGTGGCAGGGGAGGTTCTCGTCTTACCCGTTGGACGAGCAGTATCTCTTGGCGGCGGTCCGCTATGTCGAATTGAATCCGGTGCGGGCAAGGCTGGTCGAGCGGCCTTGGCTGTACTCCTGGTCGAGCGCGGCAGCGCACGTGAGGAAGCGGGATGATGTGCTGGTGAAGGTGAAGCCGATGCTCAGCCGAGTCAGTGACTGGCGTGAGTACCTCAGCACCGAGCAAGAGAGCACCGACATGGAGATTCTGCGTCGTCACATGCGCAGTGGTCGCCCTTTGGGTAGTCCTGAGTTTGTTGAGACACTCGAAGCCAGCAGTGGTCGGGTTCTGGTCCCCGGCAAGCGAGGTCCCAAGCCACGAGCCAGACCAATTAAGTAAAGTGTCCCCAAATAGCCCGTGTCGGTGCGCACCCAGGTGATACAGACCTTGCTGCTGACCGGCGACGAGGCGATGTCGTGGGTCTCGAACATGGGCTGGCTTCCGCTGTCGGCGACGCCGAACACCGAGTCCCAGACACCCCATGTGGCCATGCGGGTCCGGCCCAGAAAGTAGCCGCTTGAGTCGAGCACGGCGATGTTATAGGGCGCGCTGTCCGGTCCGACTGCAACCAGCGGCCAGCCGTACCCCACCGGGCCTTCGCGGTACTCGAATATGCCCGCACCCGGCGCGACATCCCTTGCTACGACCGGCCGAATGGAATCGCCGAGCCGGGGCGGCGCGAGGTTCCGCACCATCATCCGCTCCCGCACTGCTGCACTGTAGCCGAGAACCGGCGACAGAGCTGCTGAACCGAACACGGCGACCAGCGCCGTGACCATGAGTCTGCGATTCATCGAGCCTCCCTACTTCTGCAACACAAGCTTGGTGACGGCTAACGGCTGACGGCTGATAGCCGTCGGCTCCAACCGGACGAAGTAGACCCCGGCTGGCAGAACGCCCGATGATAGCCTGGTCTCGTGTCTGCCCGGTGAAACCTCGCCGTCGGATAGCGACCGCACGAGTCTGCCGCCTGCGTCGTAGACGCCGAGGGACATGACCGAATTGTCCGACAATGCGGATCGTGTCCCAAGGCTGCCCGGCACGTCGTACCTCACCGAGAACGCCCCGCGGGCCGGATTCGGACTGACCGAGAGCGACCATCGCAGGGGGACATTGTGAGTCCCTTCTGCCACGCCGCCACCGATGAAGGTGATGACGCTATCCGAAATGTCCCACTGCCAAGGGACATGACCCAAATCCTCCTGGGATTTGGGATCGTGTCCCGAGGCTTGCCCGTAGGCAACGACGACCACGCGGGCGGTCTCAGGCACTCCAGAAGGCACAACCCAGCGATAGGCCGTATCCGCGCCGGGTAGTCCTGTCGCTATGGTAGAAAGATGCCAGAGCGAGTCGCGCCTCAGGAACAACGAGAGCGAGTCACATGTCGGCGGCGTGTTGGCACGCCAGCGAATCTCAACCGTGTCGCCGACGCTGCACGAACCGCCGTTGGGTGACAGCAGGTCAACAGCATCTATCTCGAAGATGGATATCTTGGCGTTGCCCGCAGTTATCAGCTCGTTGTACCCATCGTTGTTGATGTCGTACACGGTGCTGACCAGGGACCGGAATCCACCGTGGTCGTTATCCCAGTGCCACACCTCTTGAGGCATGAGGTTGCCGACGACTTTGTACATCCTGATGACGTCCGGCGTGGTCCAGATGCACTCGTCAGTAGCATCGGCGTCAATGTCGCCGCACTCGCTGATTCTGCCCCAGTCGGTTCCTGAGAACCCGACTGAGTCCAGTAGAGCACGGTGGTAGACATCGCTGCCGGCCTGGTTAGCTTGCCACATGTAGAGGTAGATCTTGCCGCGTGGGACATTCTCGTACGCCGCGTAGAACTCGGGCAGACCATCTCTGTCGATGTCGTTGGTCATGAACGCGTCGGTTCCGTTCGGCTGTCCGACTGTATCCTGGTACACGA
>CAZAKP010000273.1:0-2507 GCA_964485845.1 uncultured bacterium
GCCGTTCTTGTTGCCGCCATGGGCCGTGTCGACTACCGTCACCGCCTGCTTATCGAGTATCGGAGCGCCGACCGTGAAGCTCGCAATCGATACCCAGGTCGAGTCGAGCGCGTCCTTACAGTACAGCGAGCAGACAACCGTGTAGCCGTTACCGAGACCGGAGTTCACGTGCAGGCCGAAGCCGTTTGAACCGGTCGAGGCCGAATCCCCGGCCGCGATGTTGCCGAACGACTTCGATGAGTCGGTTACCTGCGCGTTCGGGTCAAAGGTCCGCAGCTTCGCCGTTACCGAGTTCGCCGTCAACTGGCCCCAGTTCTTCACCCACATCGGCAGCTTCACGCTCTCGCCCGGGTTTAAGATTGAGTCGTTGTTACCGCCCGGCCCCGGGTCCGAAACGCTCGACCGCAGGTAGGAGACATACCGGTTGCTCGCAATCACCAGCACCGTGTCCTGGAAGATGTAGTGGTCGCGGGCGTTCACCGTCAGGAACATCTGCCCCGGCGTCGAGGGCGAAACGTAGAGCGTCACCTGCCCGCTCGAGTTGGTCCATCCCTTCACGTCGACCTCGGTGCCCTTCCTCAGGTACACCAGGGCCGATTCCACCGGCGCTTCGGACGCGGCGCTGACCGTTACCGGGTATGGAATGTTGACGCCGATGTTCACCACGTCGGAGTGCGACACGGAAAGCGGCGTCGGTTCCGCGGTCCAGAGCTCCGTCTCCGGGTCGCCGATCAGGTTCAGGTCGTAGATGTTGTACCGCTGCTCGTCGTACTGGTAGAGCGAGTCGGCGTACGGCACCCAGCAGGACTTCGAACGCCCCAGCGCCTGGCCGATGTGCGGCGTGCGGTAGTAGAACACCCCGGCAAAGAACGTCGTGTCCAGCCGCTCCGACGGGCCGAACACGTAGTTGCTGTTCTGGTCGAGCGCGCCGTAGCCGTAGCGGGTATTCATGATGGTGGCAATGAAGCCGCCGCCCGGACGCATCACCATGTGCTCGGCCAGGCAGTCGCCGTTCGACACCCAGTCCCAGGCCGCGCAGTCGCAGGCGATGGAAACCGCGATTCCGATCTTGTCGCCATTCACCAGTGCGTCGGCATCGTCGGACTCAAAGAACGGCACCGTCCCGCCGTTCATGTAGATGCCGCTCTCGTTGCCGTGGCCCATCCAGTGGCCCATCCCCACGCCCGCGTTCACCGAATCCATCACCGCCTGGTGGGAAAGCGTGCTCGTCCGCTCGTACAGCCGCTGGTCCGACCACCCTGCCGGCGTCATCCGGCAGAGCGACTCCTGGCCCGGCCGCTCTTCGTAGCTCGACCAGAGAATGCCGGTCGGCAGGGTCATCTTCTTGATGAAACCGGCCGGCGGATTCTGCTCGTACTTGATGGTCTTGTTGACGAAGGTCTGCGCCGTCGCAACGTTGTAGGTCGGGGCCCGGCCGACAAATACGTCGGAGTACATGTCGGTCGAGTCCGCCAACTGCCCGTAGACGTGGTTATTGTTGAAGTCCCACGTACCGTCGAGCGCCGCGTAGTACAGGTCGCAGGGCTCATCCTCTTCGTAGTTCGCCATCCGGGTCGGAATAATATTCTGGCCGCTCGACGCGTAGTCACCCTGGCCGCCCAGAAGCACGTACACGGTGCCCCACGTCGTCCGGGCATCCTTGATGAAGTTCCGGATCTTCTCCTGCTGGTCGTAGCCTGAGTAGTTCGAATAGATCCAGCTCGTCTTAACCACGGTGCCCGGCACGCCCTTTGCCGTCTTCCAGTTCGCCAGCCGCCGGAACACCGTGTCCTGCGCCGAGTCGGTGACAACCACGTACTCGTAGTGCCCGGCCGGCAGCGAGAACGACAGCGACGGCTGCACCCGTGGCGCATACTTGCTCACGTCGCCCGCGTTCTTCACCATCGAACGCAGCATATCCCCGAAAATGGTCTTCTGCCCATCCGTCGCCACGACCGCGGTACTGCCGCCGGCATACTCCAGCCGGTAGCTCAGCTTCGTCGCCACCTGCAATTCGCCGGTCGTCGGGATGTAGCGCACCGGGTGCAACTCCACGTGGGCAATCCGATACCCGCCCATCGTCCCCGAACCGGATAGCCGCGCAACCGTACTCGGGTACGGCTCGCTCGAACCGTAGATCGCCGGGTCCGGCTTGTACAATGTCGGCGTGAAAGTCTTCCCGGGCTGCGGCAGTGGTACGTCGGGCTGGGCCGGGCCCACCTTGTAGGTCCCGGAGAGCGTGGTCCACTCCACGTCTGTCACCTCGACCCCGACCGGCTCTGCGCCGGAGGGGATTACCAGCGCCTCGACCACCCGCGGCACCCGCGGCGCGCCGGGCTGGACGAGAGCTGCTCCACCCGCTAGCTCCAGATTGTCAAAGCCATTCGAAGCGCTGATAGCCAGGTCGCTCCGGTCGAATCTCGCGGTCCGCGTCATCGTCCCGGCCATCAGCGGGACGGAAATCAAAACCAATAGTACGAGCAACTGTCTCATCGAATTACTCCTTT
>CAZAKP010000274.1:0-2491 GCA_964485845.1 uncultured bacterium
GCCGTCTGTCGGACCGTGTATCCGGCCACGAATGGCGCGAGTCAAGTCGGTGGACACTCTCGGCTGCGAGTCAGGTTCAGGCTAGCGGTCAGTGGGCAGAAGCGCGCGCTCCCGACCGCGAACAGGCGTGCCTCTTGAAGGGTTCGGGGCAGGCTTGCGCCCGCACCGAGAAGCTATTGCCCGCGGCGCGCCGCTACTTGGTCAGGATGACCTTGTGAACCGCTGACCGCTCGCGGACGAAGTAGACGCCGGGAGCCAGTCCGCTCACGTCATTCGGGCCGGGGTTCAGTTCCAGCACCTTGCGGCCGGAGATGTCGAGCAGGGCGGCTTTGGGAACAGTCCCCGTTCGGGGACAGTCCCCGAGGAACAAGACGTTGCGGACGGTGGTGGCTCTCGGCCGCGCCCCGTCGGTTGGGTGCTCGTCCGTCACCGCCATCGAGACCCAGCAATACGCACCGAAGTAGCGCGGGTCGTCCCACTGCGCCAATTCCATGCTCTGTGGCCACCAGCCGTAGCAACTCTCTCCGCGCCAGAACGAGACCGCGGCCCCACTCAGGTCGCCGCCCGGGGCGATGTTCAGGTCGCTGCGCCGGGGCCCGATGGGAATCGCAATCTCGAATTGCAGGTTGCCGCTTGCGGTGCCGGCTGCGACGGTACACCCAGGACACTGCTGTCCCGGCAACCAGGAATAGACGATTGAGTCGCCGCCGCCGCTGATCAAGGCAGTATACGTGCCTTCGCTCGAGTCATCGGCCCAGACGCCGTCAGCGTTCTCGTCGAACTTGATGATGACCCGGTCCTGGTCCTCGCGCGTATGAGCAGCGATGGCGTCGACTGCGATGTACGCCGTGTCCGCGACATGGTTCCTGCAGATGAGACAGCTTCCGCGCGGTCTGACCGTACCGGCGCGGCCGGCAGTATCGGATATCTCCGACTCCCACGTATAAGGTTCGTTCGGGTCAATGAACCCGTCCACGCACGGTCCGCCATACAGCAGGTTCGACGCTAGGTAGGGGTCGTACTGCGCAAGGATGAGAGTGCAGCTATCGCGCACCGTATCGTTGGCGGGATTCTCATCGCCGGGAAGAGCGGTGAAGGCGGTGACCGAGCACGTGTAGTAGCCGGGCGTCGGATGCCAAAGTGGGAAACCCTGGATCGAATGCTCCTGCCCCGGCCACAGGTTCGCCCACGCATCGCCTGACCCCTCGTACACCCGAACTCCGCACGAGTCTATCCAGCACCAGACCGGGAAGTTCCGCTCGACGTCCGTACCGTAGTTGTAGACCGAGACCGCAACCCCGAACGGCCCCCGACCGTAGCATTCGTAGTTCGGAGACTCAATGCGGGTCGCGCCGATGTCGTGCCCGGCCAGTGCCGAAGTGGCGCCGAGTATGAACACTGTGGCAACAGCGAATAACAGCTGTCGAGTAGAAACCATATACTACCTCCTTCGGGTTATAGGCTCCCCTCACAGAACCGAACGTGACCGTTTCGGTCATTCGGCTCTTCATGATTACTTCCGCTAAGTAGCGGGTAACGCCGATATATCCTCGGTCGGGGTAGCGGGTGCTGCTTCAGCCAGCGGCCAAACCGCTCCCAGTCGTAACTCCGTCGCTGGCTCCGCCGATTCACCCACTTGTATGCCAGCCGGAGCACTCGCCGGTAGTAGTTGTCCAGGCTCCTGCGATTCCCGCCTATCCCGTAGTAACGATAGTAGCCCGTAACCTTCGCCGCCAATAGCGGCCACCAGTCACGTAGCCGCAGCCGGTTTCGGATGCTCTTTAGCCACTCGTTCATCTGCACCAGTGCTCGCCCTAGTCGCTTTCGCTCCGTCTTCCGTCCCAGCTTGAAGCCGTCCGTTCGCGTCCCGTCGCAGTAGTGGGTGAACCCTAAGAAGTTGAACGTCGCCAGTCGTTGTGCCTGCCGTCTCGCCTTCGCCCATTGCCAGCGCCCGAACTCGATTACCCGACTCTTGGCCGCAGCCGGCCGCAGCCCGAACTTCCCCAGCCGTTCCGCCAATCTCTCAAGGAACCGCTGGGCCTCCTCCCCGCTCTGTACGCAGATGACAAAGTCGTCCGCATACCGCGTGAGGTGGGCTTCGCCGCGCGTCTGCCGCTTGACCTTCCGCTCAAACCATAAGTCGAGTACATAGTGCAGGTAGATATTCGCCAGCACCGGACTCAGAACGCTGCCTTGAGGCGTGCCTTCAGTCGTAGCACTCTTCCGGCCTTCGCTGACCACGCCCGCAGTAAGAAATCGCGCTATCAGTCGTAGAAACGCTCGGTCGATAATCCGCTGCCCAAGACATCGCATCAGCCATTCGTGGTTTACCGTGTCGAAGAATCGCTCGATGTCCGCATCCACAACGTAGTTCACCGGTCGCGTCATCACTATCCGGTCGAGCGCATCCAAGGCGTCGTGCGCCCCGCGCCCGCGCCGAAATCCGTAGGATACCTCCAGAAAGTCAACCCCAAAGGCTTGTCCTGAGCGA
>CAZAKP010000275.1:0-2341 GCA_964485845.1 uncultured bacterium
GGGCGCGAATGACGTGAGCAGGCTCTCGCCCGGCGTTTACTTCGTCCATTCGTCAGTCGACAATCGGCAATCGACAATGGCCAAGGTGGTGGTGACAAGGTAGGTGGCAACGATGAAAGCGGCGGGGTTTCAACTGCGCACGGCCGTCTTGCTGGCCGTGCTGGCTACGGTGGCTTCGGGACAATGGCTTGAGCGCACGGTGTTCATTCCGGACTCGTTTGGCGGATTGCGCACGCCGAACTGTCTTGTCTATGATGCCACCGACAACCGGGTCTTCGTGGCTGGCGACGAGACGCGGACAATTCTCGTCCTCGACGCGGCCGACGGGCGCCGCCTGGCGCGGATTCCGTTCGAGGCCGATATCCCCGCCTTGTGCTACAACCCTCTCCGCAACAAGGTGTATGCGGCCGCGGCGGACCGCAACGTGGTTATCGTGATTGACGCGGCAACAATGCAGGTGGCCGAGACCATTGCGGCCGGAACCCGGCCGTACGCGTTCGTGTACAGTCTGACTGTTGACAAGGTCTATTGCGTGAACGCGCTCAGCCATGACGTAACCGTGATTGACGGCACCGGGGACAGCGCGGTCGCGACCGTACCGGTCGGCCAGAACCCGTGCGCGGCATGTTGGAACCCGGCCCGCAACGTAGTCTACGTCGCCAACTCGAACAGCAACGACGTGAGTGTGATTGACGTCGCAGCCGACAGTTTGGTCGCGACGATTGAGTCCGGCTACCGGCCGCTGGACCTGGCCTACAACCCGGACTTGAACAAGCTCTACGAGGCTGACTACGCCTCCGGGGCGGTGACCGTGATTGACGGAATGGCGGACACGGTGCTTTCGACTATCCTCGGGCGCACGTCGCCGAAGCGGCTCTGCTACAGCCCGGCAACCAGCAAGGTCTACGCGGCCGACCCGGACGACGATATGATGGTGATTGACTGCGCCGCCGATACGCTCCTGCGCTACACCGACGCGCGGGTCGTGGACGTTGCCTTCAACCCTGCGGACAGCGGCGTATACGCGGCCGCGGATGACAGGCTCGACGTGATTGGCGGGGCAGGCGACAGCATCGTCGCATCGGTACGGCTGGGCCCAGGCGCATCGGCGATCTGCCTGGCCGATTCGGGCAGGCGGGCACTCGTGGCCGCGGGTGAGGACGACGTCGTCGCCGTGGTTGACTGCGCTACCGACTCGTTGATTGCCGCCACCAGCACCGACACGCGGCTGTCCGCCCTCTGCCTCAACCTGGCCGGGAACAAGGTCTACGTCGCCGACTCCAGCGGCAGGACGGTGACCGTGATTGACGGTAGAACGGACACTGCCGGCGCGGTCATCCCGGTCCGGCCGCGCCCGGTGGCGCTCCTTCACGACCCGGCCGGCAACAAGGTCTATTGCTCCAGCTCCGGGGACGACAGCACACCCGCAATCCTTACGGTCATCGACGGCGCGGGTGACAGCGTGCTTCGGACGGTAACTGTCGGGGCCGGCCACGTCATGGGAGGGCACGCGCTCTGTCTGAATCCCTTGGACAACCGGGTCTACGCCGGTGTTTACTCCGAGAACTCTGTAGCCGTGGTCGACGCGGCCGGTGACTCGGTCATCGCGAAGATGTCGGCGGGCGGTAACCCGGTCGCGCTCTGCTACGGCCGGGCCGGGAACCGTGTGTATGCCGGCATCCGCAGCTCGGCGGTCGGCGTCTTCGACTGCGGCCTTAATGTGATGATTGCCCGGCTGACAACCGGCGGGACACCGGTGGCCCTTGTTTCCGACTCCTCGGGTGACAAGGTCTACACTGCGAACGGGAGCGCCGGTACGGTCAGCGTCATTGCCGGCGAAAGGCCGGAGGTAGTCGCCGAGATCAGCGCCTGCAGTTGGGCAGCCGCAATCTGTCTGAGCACCAAGGAGAACAAGGTCTACTGCGCCGACCTTGAAGATGGCAGCGTAGCGGTGATTGATGCGGCGACCGACCTGGTCACAAAACGGGTGCCGGTCGGGAGGCAGCCGACCGCCCTTTCCTACGACTCCGCCAACAACTACCTCTACTGCGCGTGCCGGGGGAGCAACGAGGTCTACGTGATTGACAGCCATCGCGACACCGTCGTCACGTACATCGGCGTCGGCGCGCAGCCGTTCGCGCTGGCCTCAGATCCGGCTCGCCTGCGGACTTACGTGCTGAACTATGCGGACGCCAGCATCTCGGTCCTTCGCGACAGCCTGCATCCGGGAGTCGAGGAAATGGCGATTGGCGATTGGCGATTGGCGAATAGGGCCACCATCGTCCGCGGCGTGCTCAATCTGCAACCTGCAATCTGCAATCTGAAATCTGAAATCGTCCTG
>CAZAKP010000276.1:0-2341 GCA_964485845.1 uncultured bacterium
CTTCACGTAGCCCTCAAGCGAGAACCGCGTGTTCGCTGCCAGCGTGAACTCGCCCGAAACCGAATAGTGGTCCGCCTGTTTGGCCCCGAGCGCGCCGAGCTCGAACAGCTTGTAGTCGTCGTACTGCTGGTCGAACACAAACGAGGCGCACGAGTTGCGCAGGAAGCTGTACGAGTGCTGGTACAGCCGGCGATAGCCGGCCTTGAGGGTGACATTGTCGTTGAGGAACAGGCTGGCCACCACCCGCGGTTGCATGACCTTGTCGAGCGCCCAGCGCACGTCCTCGTAGCGGAGCCCGAGGTCGAGCCCGAGCAGCTTCACCGGCCTCAGGCTGAGCGCCGCATACAGGGCCCACGTGTTGTCCGCCCGTTCGAGCGTCTGCGGGACGAGGAGATTACCGGTGAACCCGGTCCGCCCCAGTTCCAGTCCCCAGTCGAACTCCGCCCGATCCGAGAGCGAGCCGGTGGCATTCAGCCGCATGCCGTACTCGGTCTGCCGCGTCACGGCCGTGCCCCACCATGCCGACGGCGTCAAGTCGAAGTCGTGCGTATTCGAGTAGAAGGTCAGGTCGGTCTTCAGTTGGCCAAGGTCCGATTCGATGCTCCCGGCAAGCGACGTGCCGGACTCGTCCATCGTCTCTTCGGTCCCCCGGAGCGTCGAGGTGATATTGTCCGAGCCGTTTACCATCGTCAGCCGGAGCCGGTGCTGCGGCGCAAGCGGTATGGCGCACTGGCCGGTAAAGTCGGAATAGGACGGCCGGTTGTAGGTGCCCGCGCCCATCGGCCCGAACAGCACGCTGTAGAACGTCCGGCGATACGACCCGAGGAAGTCGATGTCCCCGAGGTTACCGACATACGCCGCCTTAATGTTCATCGGGTCATAGGCCCAGAACCCCTCGCCGTGTTCGAGCTGCCGGGGCTGCATCACGGCGATGCTGGAAAGCGCCCCGCCGTAGCGCGACGGGAAGACGCTCGGGTAGAACGATATCTTGTCCACGATGTCCGGGTTCAGCACCGACGAGAATCCGAGCAGGTGATAGGGCCAGAGGAGTTCGACGTCGCCGAACCAGACCGAACTCTCGTCGGTCTCCCCTCCCCGCACCGCGTAGGTCCCGCTCCACTCGCCCCGCGCGCTTGGCGCTACGCCGGGCAGGAACGAAAGCGACCGCACCGGGTCCTGCACGAACCCGCCCGCGTTGCGCGACAACTGCTCCGAGCTGATTTCACGCACCGTAACCGGCTGCTCGCCGCGCTCGCGCCGGGACTTCACGCTTACGCCCGGCAGCGGGATGACCTTCGGGTGCAGCCGGAACTCCACCCGCGCGACGCCGTTCGCCGGCACATCGACCGCGACCGTCTCCGGCTCGAACGCGATGTGGCTTGCGACGAAGCGACCCGGGCCCGCCTTGACCGGCCCGAGCACGAATCCGCCGTTATCCTGGGTCGATATCCCCCGCTCGCTGCCCACAAAAACGATGTTGGCGCCGCCGATGGCGACGCCGGAGACGCTGTCCACAACCATACCGCGCACAAGCCCGGTCTGGCCGAGCAGAGCTATTGTGACTAGAAGACTACCGACCAACCACGGTGTTTACTCGATACAATTAATGTTAGCCACCTCCCCGCCCAACGTCAAGCCCGGCGTGACCTAGAATCTCAGCCCGGCAAGCTGGACCTTCACGCCGTACTCGACCGAGTGGTCAGGCAGCTCAGTGCTGGTCAACGCCAGAGCCGGCAGTCCGAGCTTGCCATGGTAGCGAGACCCGAATAGACCCGGCTCGCGCGAGCCACCGACGTTGTAGCCAACGACCGCACCGATCGGGACACCGAGACCGACGACGGCGAATAGCGGCGCGTTCATCCACCTGCCATAGTAGTTGTTGCGACTGGCCAGCCCGACACCAATGCCTGCCAGCATGCCCACATACGCGCCGACGAAGGCCCCAACCGGTGACCCATTCTCGCCTAGTTGTTCTCCCGCTTTGACCGCGCCGGATCCGGTCGCAGCCGGCAGTGCAGCGGCACAGATAGCCGCTATTGAGTAGAAGACATAGGAAGTGGCATTCTGGTCGCCCGGGCCAGAATGATCGGGGTCTAGGGCCCCCGAGGCAACGGCGGCGACTAGCGCCGCCGCACCGCCGCAGCCACCGGCGCACGCGACCCCGCCCAACGCCCCAAGCCCCTCGAGCCCATACACGAGTGCGCGCGGCCGCGGCGACTCACCATCCCACGGCTCCTGAGCAGCAGCCGTTGCCAACAGACAGCTGACGGCGATTATTGCGAGCTTCGACTTCATGATGCCTCCTGGAGTCATCGTGTGACTCGTTCCGTCTCGAACCTAG
>CAZAKP010000277.1:0-2339 GCA_964485845.1 uncultured bacterium
GCGCGGCTCTGGCCCCCGGACGGTCAAGAAGAAGCTGTCCCTGACTCTGTAGCCGACCGTGTCGTAGGCATCAATCGCCACCAGGCCGGAGTAGTCGTCGAGCGACGTCCCGACCGACACCACCAACGCGAGTGTGCACTCGACCGCCTGCCCCGCCGCCAGTGACTCAGGCAGATTTGTTACGTAGATGCTGCCCACCGTGTCCTGAGCTGAGCTGAGATACGCGCCGAAGCCGGTGATGTAAAGCGGAGAATTGCTGGGGCCGTCTTCTCTATCAGGGTTGTAGAACTCATAAGTATTCACGAGCATGAACTCGGCTTTGGCATAGGGCGAGTAGACCGGCCCGGCCGGCTGGGCGCGGAGGCCCATTGTGTCGTGCCTGACATCGAGCGACTCACCGTCCACGTCCAGGTCCCCGAGCGTCCTTTTCCTCACAAGTGCGTAGAAGCACTCGGATACGAGCATGCCGGCTGAATCTCGGCCGGCGATAGTCACGGAGCCCACGTAGTCGCCATCAGGCAACAGCGGCGGCAGCCACACCTCCAAGGTGCATATCATGGCCCAACCCTGCGGCAGCGAATCGGGCAGATCCGGGATGACGATGCTGTCGAGCGTTCCGCCCGGCCCGGCGAGTGACCCTGAAACCGAGAGCGACTCCACCGGAGACAGGCTCGGCCCATCAGTCGTATCGGGGTTGTACGACTCGCCGGTGTTGACCAGGACGAATGCGCCGGCCGCGTATTCGCTGTACTTCGGAGGAGGGCCGGCTGTTTGCCGACGGCGACCGAGACGAATCGTGTCTCTTACTATGTCGAGCGAGTCATCGACCACGTCGATGTCTCCAAGCTTGGTAATGGCAGCGTAGATCGTGTCTGCGGTCAGATGGTGCAGTGAATCGTACCCGGCAATGACGACGGCGCCGAAGTAACGGTCGCCCTCAGGGAGTGGCCCCGGCACATAAACCGCGAGTGTGCAGACGACGGATTGCCCCTGCGCCAGCGAAGCCGGCAGATGCAGGACGAGGACGCTATCAAGGGTCCCGCCCGGACCGGTGAGCGAGCCGACAAAGGTGAGCGATTCCAGCGGAGACGTACTCGGACCATCAGCAGTGTCCGGATTGTACGTCGTGCCCGTGTTGGCGAGGACGAACTCCCCCAGCACAAAGTCACCATAGGCACCCGGTTCACGGGAATTCAGGAGGGTGATTGTGTCGGCTCTGACATCAAGGGAATCACCGTCGACATCCAAATCGCCCAGCGCTCCGCCGTAGAACTGAAACACCTGAAACCCGCCGAACTTGGCCGCAACGTAGGCGTAGTGCCCAGCCACGACAACGCAGTTGGCCATGCCCGGAGCATCGTGGTGTCCGACCTCGGTTGGGTTTGTCGGATCGGTGGCCGAGACGACATGCAACCCGACAGTGTTCGCGGCAACGTAGACATGCTCCCCCTTCACGGCGACGTCCTGAGCGAGGCCCGGTCCGCTGTTGCCTACCTCACGCGGATGCGCCGGGTCGATGACCGAGACTGCCCGCAGTCCACCCGCGTAGCTCGCGACGTACGCGTAGTCTCCGCTCACCGCCACGCCCAGGGCCCAACCCAACGGATTGAAGCCGACTTCAAATGGATGGGAGGGGTCCGTGACCGAGATCACCCTCAGCCCGGCGGTGTCATCGGCGATGTAGACGTAGTCGTCAAGCACGGCGACGTCCTTGGCTTGTCCCGGCGTGCCGCAGCTCCCGACCCGCACCGGGTTGGCAGGGTCGGCCACTGAGATGACCTGCAGTCCGGAGTCTCCGTCCGCGACGTAGGCAAGGTCCCCGACCACAGATACCCCGAAGGCAATGCCCGGCGTGTCGAATCGGCCAATTTCGACCGGGTGCGACGGGTCGGCAACGGAGGCGACCAGCAGCCCGGAGTAACCGATCGCGACATAGCAACAACTGTCAACAACGGTCACGCCGACGGCACGGCTCGGAGTGGCAAGGTGCCCAACTGTGTCCGGGTGTTCGGGGTCGACTACCGAGATGACACACAGCCCGGCAGCGTAGTCCGCGACGTAGGCGTAGTCTCCGCTCACGGCCACGTCGAAGGCCAAGTCGCCGGTCATGCAACTACCGATGGAGCGGACGTTGAGAGAATCGGCCCGCGCGATGCCGACGACCACGAGCAGTAGCAGAAGCACGGTCGTCTGTTTCACGTTACCTCCCAAAAGGAAGCTCGGATTTCACCACAAAGACACAAAGGCACAAAGAGAGTTGCGGACTCAGGAATTCTGGACTCTGGTTTCTGGACTCTGCATTCTGAACTATCTGGGCCCTGTGAAAATGGGGACAGTCC
>CAZAKP010000278.1:0-2321 GCA_964485845.1 uncultured bacterium
GAACTCGGGCGGCGGCCGGGACGAGACCAGACGCGGCCGGACCCGGATGGTATCATTCGCCACATCCAGCGAGTCGTTGTCAATGTCGAGATCGCCGAGCCGGTACCTGATGAGCGCGTGGAAATCCTCCTGCACCAAAAGACCAGCCGTGTCTTTGCCCGTGATGGTGACCAACCCTGAATAGTCACCGCCCTTCAGTCCCGGCGGCGGGTACACGACCAAAGTGCAGGTGACGGTCTGGCCCTGCGCGAGGGACCGCGGCAGATTGGGGATGAGGATGCTGTCGATACTACCTCCCGGACCCGAAAGCGCGCCGGTGAACCCAAGCGAGTCAACCGGCGACATGCTGGGCCCGTCCAAGGGGTCCGGGTTGTAAGCCGCGCTCGTGTTGGCAAGAATGAACTCGCCAATCGCAGGCTCTCCGATGCCCGAACCCAGGCTCCTGAGTCTCAACGTGTCAGCCACGACGTCGAGCGAATCGTCATCGACGTCCAGGTCACCAGGCTGGTAGAACTGGAATATCGCCATCGAACTGTCGTAGCAGACATAGACGTAGTCTCGATCCGTGGCAACAGACCACCCGGTCAGGAACCGATAGTGCCCGACCTCTACCGGACGTACCGGGTCAGCCACTGAGACAACCCTCAATCCGCCACTCCATGTCGCCACAAAAGCATAGTCCCGGGCCACAACCACATCCTGCGCGTGGTCTTCCAGTCCACCGTAGCAGCGCCCGACCTCGACCGGATGCGTCGGGTCAACGACGGATATGACTCCCAGTCCGGAATCCGAGTATGCGACATAGGCATAGTCGCCGCTCACTGCCACTCCCGCCGTGTTGCCGCCGCGTACTGAGTATCCCACCTCGACCGGGTGGGCCGGGTCTGTCACTGAGATTATGCGCAATCCACCGTCGAAGTCCGCGACATAGACGTGCCCCCCGCTCACCGCCAAGTGATAGGCAAAGCCCCCCAGTAGGTCGCAGTGCCCGACCTCAACCGGGTGGGCCGCATCAGCAATCGAAATGACCCTCAGACCAAGCTCGCCGTCAGCCACATAGGCGTAGTCCCCGCTGACTGCCACTGCAGACGCCTGACCAGGCGTGCGGCAGCGCCCGAGATCTGATGGGTGGGCCCGGTCAGCAACTGAGACTACCCGTAATGAGGAATCCACGTCGTCGGTGACATATCCGACGTCTCCGACGACTGCTACACCCCGCGCCTCACCTGGTACGTCACAGTGCCCGACCTCAATCAGGTTTGACGGGTCGGCAACTGAGATGACGCGAAGGGCATATGAGTTCGCGACGTAGGCGTAGTCGCCGTTCGCGACCACGCCAAAAGCCGGGTTCTGAAAGTCGAGTCGACCTACGAGCCGGACATAGAGCGAATCCGCGGCAGACGTTACGCCAACCAGCAGGACGATCGGTAGCACAATCGATGTGGTTCTCATGGTCACCTCCGAGTCGCAAGGAAAGACCGGCTGACAGAGTCCGACGCGTTACGAAGAGTACGACGTACGTCACGCCACTGACCACTCGCCCCGGGACACACAGCCGGGAGACTTCGCGTAATGCTATTCTGAAACCGTGGCTTGTCAACCCAAGGCCGGCCGCGAGAAGCCCGGCGGAGAGCGGCCGCCGCGACCGCTCGACCAGCCTCAGGCGCTAGTCACTCGTTGTCATCGTACACGATTATGATGAACGGCGCGTTGGCGCCGGACCCGGTGACATTGGCATATGTACCGCTGACACCACCGCGGTAAGTCCAGCCTGCGTACAACTTCTCTCCCGCGCATGCAAACACAACCCCGCAGCCCTCAGCAGTAAGGGGCACCGTGTGCCAGCCATCCGTGCCTTGAGCAACATCGGTCGCCATGATTGGTTCATCATCCCATGCAGCCCAAAAGAGGTCCTCGTCGGAGGGATTCCAGCTTGTGATAGACGACAGGTGATTGATGCGCAGGTCTGCGGAACCAGAATGGGAGCTCTGATAGTAGTGGAGTGTGCACGAGGGGATATTACCATGGGAGTCGAAGTCGGGTACTTCGAAGGCACAGAAGCCATTAGTGAGCGGATGCGCGAGGCCGGCGCTGTCGGTAAAGGCGCGCCTGATCAGCGGATTAGATCGGGTGTAGTAGGAGATCGTTCTGCTGGTCTGGTACCAGTTGACGTGACCGGCGAGAGCAGTATCAGAAGCAACGTAGCAGGTCTCCACTACCGTTGAGGCCGCATGCACTCTGTTCCCCGGAAGGCCGACCGGCTCTCTGCAGCCGACCGAGATTGTGATTATCAGCGCAATTAGCGCCAGCGGAAGTCTGTG
>CAZAKP010000279.1:0-2258 GCA_964485845.1 uncultured bacterium
TGCAGGGCAAAGACACCACCGCGTTTGTTCTCGCCGGACAGGCGAACTCGATTGTCGCGGCGATGGTCGTCGATACAAATGTGACCATGGCCAAACTGCAGCGGGCCGGCGCCATCACCGGCCAGGTCATCAAGTGGAACGGCAGCGGCTGGGCCCCGGGCAACGACAGCATCGGCGGCGGGTACCTCGCCAGTGTTTCACAGGCCAGCGGCGTGATCTGCAGTCCCAACCCAATAACGACTTCCGGAACCGTCGGATTTGATTCGACGTGGGGCGATGGACGATACGTCAATGAGGGCCAGAGCGCTGGCGGTGACCTGACGGGGCTCTACCCGAGCCCCTCACTGGCGAGTGTCGGGGCCGCAGGCAGCTACGCGCTGGCCAGCATCACCGTGGACGCCAAGGGGAGGGTCACAGCGGCGTCGAACGGAAATGCGGTCTCGAGCGTCTCCGGTACGTCACCGATATCGTCGAGTGGTGGACAAAACCCGATCATCTCCCTTGCGACGACGATGGGCGGAGACCTGACCGGCAGCTATCCGAATCCGGCGATCGCCGCCAACGCAGTGGCCCTCGGCAAGATTGCGCGCGGCAGCGGCGCAGATTCCGGAAAGGCAATCGTCGCGCGCGGTTCAGGCAGCGATCCTGCCTGGGGATACCCGGCCGCGATCGGCGACTCCTCGCCGACCGCGATGAAGTTCCTCAGGTTCGGCACGGTCTCCGTCGACTTTCCCAATGCCAACGGCCCCGCCACCGTGGAAACCACGGCGACCATTTCCGGCGTGAAAGTCGGCGACCTGGTCTACGTATTCAGTTCATCTACCTTCGACACGCGCTTCATCCTGTCCGCCACCTGCAGTGTGACGGCCAATGACGTGATCAGACTGCGGGCGTGTCTCCCGACCAACCAGACCGCGAATCCTGCCAGCGACAACATGCGCTATATCTGGCTAAGACCGTAATCCGGAGGCAGGCAAGGCGATGAGCTACCTTCCCGTTTTCTCACTGCTGATCGGCCTGACGCAGGGGGCGGTCTCGCCTCAGCCGGCAGCGCCAATCGCATCCGAGGGCAGCCGGCTCGAGTGCCAGACCTGGTACACTTTCACGTCGGCGGGGACGCTCCACGACAAAGCCGGCCCGTACTCACTTTCGGGCTGCGTTTCGCAGTCTCCGCTATCCATTCCCGCATTCGCGGGCGTCGGCGACTGCTACATCATCGGCGGGTTCTGGAGCGCGGAGTTCAGCGCCCGGATCAGCCACGACCGGGATGAGGTCTTTGTCTCATCGTCCAGGCCCGGAGCTTTCAGGCTGTATCGTAACTACCCCAACCCCTTTCGAACCAGCACCCGCGTTGCCTACGACCTCCCGGCGGGAACCGAAGTCTGCCTGACCGTCTATGACGCGGCCGGGAAGCGGGTCAGAGAGCTTGCCAGCGGCTGGCAGGAGGCCGGCCGCTATGGCCTTAACTGGGACGGCAGAGACAAGGCGGGGAAGACGTGTCCTTCGGGAGTGTACTTCTGCTCCCTCACGACCGAGCATCGGAAGGCAGTGAGGAAGATGCTTGTTGCCGAATGACCTTCGCAGGGCCGCGTGCGATTCCCAGCGACTGCCCCGTTTTTCCTGCCGCAACCTTGATTCCCTTCCCGGTTTCGAGTAGATTGTGGCCGACGGGCCCGTAGCTCAGTTGGTCAGAGCAGCTGACTCATAATCAGCTGGTCGTCCGTTCGACCCGGACCGGGCCCACCAGTTGTGTCGGAGATATGATTTCCCCGGATGAGCAATGGCTGAGATCCTAAGCTGGACCGTGCATCGAGCCAGGGAAGCGCGGGCGAAGACGGCGGTAACTGCGGTTTTCATACTAGCGTTCGTCATCTTCAGTTGGTTCGTTTTCGGCCCTGTGCTCGCGATTCTGGCCGTGGTCGTGTTCTTCCTCGCATTGAATACCTATTTTCTGCCGGTTACCTACACATTCAGCGACAAGGGCATCGAGGTGGACAAGCGGCTTTTCACCACGAGCTATGAATGGAAACAGTTCCGCCGCTGGTTCCGGACAACCGGCGGAATCGTTGTCAGTCCGTTCTCGCGAAAGAGCTACCTGGACAACTTCCGGGGAGTGCACCTGCTGCTGCCTGCCCGCAGCGGCAGAATGTCGAATTACGAAGCTCGAATGATGCACCGTCCGACGGGGGCCACCGAGGCCGACGGGCAGCAGACGGCGAATAGCGTGCAGACCGAGGACATTGTTGCGTACCTGGAGA
>CAZAKP010000280.1:0-2247 GCA_964485845.1 uncultured bacterium
CTAGTCGGTCAGAACTACCTTCCTGCTGATTCTCTTCGTGCCGTTGTCGAGCGCGTAGAAATAGATGCCGTTGGCCAGTCGCCGACCTTTGGCGTCGGTTCCGTTCCAGACTGTGGTGTACGCACCCGGCTTGGTCCTGCCGCTGGCCAGCACCTTCACGAGCTGCCCTGCCGCGTTGTAGATGCGCAGCGACACGTCAGCCTCCACCGGCACCTGCCAGCGTATCGTCACCCTGTCCGTGACCGGGTTCGGGGTGGCCTTGTCCAACGCGAGGATGCCGAAGCTCGCACCCCGCGCACCTCCGCCGTTGTGCTTGTGGCCCTTGGTGAGGTAGATGCCTGTGTGGGGCCTGCGCCTGCCTCCGCCGAACAGCAGGCCACCTGATTCCCATGCCTCTCGCTCGTACACCGCCATGGCGGTAGCCACGAGGGTGTCGACGTACGAGTCCGGGTTGTCCCTGATGGCGAGGCTGTCTGTCGCAGGATAGTATCCGCCGTTCACGGCGTCCACCCAGACTATCTGGCTCGTGATGCCGGTCCAGCGAACCGCAGATATCATCTGGTTGTCCTGGCCGTAGTCGGGCGCCATGATGTCGCTTTCGCCGCTCGTCAGCCAGGTTTCGCCGCTCGTTCCCATCATCCTCACGATTTGGGCGTTGCCCGAGTCATCCAGAGCCTCTGCTGCAACGTCGGAGCCGTCCCAGGCCGGACTGGGCTTGTCGTGGTCGGTATCGAAAGACGAGAGCACTGTAACGTTGAGCGTGGGGACGTTGACCTCCGCTATCTTGTCGTAGCCGGTATCCGGGCTCAAGGTGAACACGATGTCGGTCGCGTCCAAATACTCCGGCAGGTAGTGGTCGCTGTTGCCAAAGGTCAACTGCTGCTCAGTGCCGCCGAATGCCGGCACGCGCCACACCTGCGTGTAGCCGCTGTCGTCATCCCTCTCGTAGCACAGCCACTCGCCGTCCAGACTCCACTCGGGATAGCAGTGGTCGGCCTCTGCGTATGTTATCTGCCAGACCGGACGCAACGAGGCGGCAGTACCGCCGATTCCAGGCCCGGCACAGACCTCGCGCCGGCTCGTCGGCACGGACGTCAGGCCAGGCGTCCGGGCGTCTCCCGACCCGCTCGTGGCCGCCGGGGACGAAAGAGGCACGGCTAGCGCAGAGCCTGGCGCTTCGGCTCTGACTGGGGCTGCGACAGCGGTCGCAGCGGTAGCCTCGCAGTCTCTCCCGAACAGACCCCCGCCGCCAGGACCGGAATCGGTCGAAGGAGTCACGCAGAGCTGGTAGTAGCCGGATGCGGTGTCGTCCAACTGAAAGGCAATGTACTGGCCGTCCGGGCTGTAGACCGGCTCCTCGCAGTCCTCATCCATGTCCACGACCCTCTGCTCCGCCGTGGACGTGCCGTACTGGCATTGGTATATCTGCTCGCGGTCCGTGAGCGTATCGGTCTTCGAGTAGCAGACCCAAGTGCCCTGCGAGTTCCAGCGTGGTTTGGACGCCTCCAGTCCATCCATCAGCGGTACCTCGCCGCCGAGCGCCGGTCCGCCCCCGGCTGCGACCGAGTTGCCGCCCGGCGCATTGTGTCTGACAGCATCAAGCTCGGTGGATTGGGATGGCACGTACAGCCAGAACTCGAGTGACTTGTTGCCCTTCAAGCCATGCACTCCAATACCAGGAATTGCGGCGAGAGCCGCGCCGGCCTTCACCTTCTTCCTTTCCCCGCTTTGACCGATCAGCGGGATCTGGTTGAGCTCGTGCCACGTGTCGCCATCGGGGAAGTAGCACCAGAACTCCGACGTGTTGCCGCCCTTGAATGCGTAGAGCCTTCCGTCAAACCACGCCGCGCAGGAACCGTCCTTGGCCTTCTTGTTTCCGTGGCTGCCCGGGACCGGCATCGGTGTCTTGGCATGACTCCAGGTGTCGGCGTCGGTATCGTAGAGGTAGAACTCGTGGTACTTCGCCTTGAACGCATACAGGTAGTGGTCACCGTTGGACACCAGCCAAGAGCCCGCGTCGTACTTGAGGTGGTTCGCCGTCCCGATCGGCGCATCCAGCAGATTCGTCCACTCGTTGGTCACCGGATCGTACCTGTAAAACTCGTTCCGGTACCCCTTGAGCAGATACGCGTACCCGACATCGTTCTTTGTCGCCCACGCGATGCCACAGCCCTGCTTCACCTTCTTGCCCGAACTGCCTGTCGGCACGTTCGTCAACTGAGTCCACGCATTCGTCGCGGCGTCGTA
>CAZAKP010000281.1:0-2239 GCA_964485845.1 uncultured bacterium
GGAGACCATCTTCGGGACTGTCCGGCAGACTGCTCAACGAACTGCGTCCAGAGCGATTCGCCGGACAGACTGCGGAGCAGGTTGGAGAACAGCGTTCCCCGCGATTCTCCGGGCAGTCCGCCAGATTCCTCTCCGGATAGCCTTCCAGGTTGCTGACCGAACAGCCGTCAGTACAGCAGTCGAGATTCCTCTCCAGACAACCGGCGGAGCAGCTTCCCGAACTGCTTTCCGGGCAGCTTCGAGAATAGCCTCCAGAATAGCCCGGGGGACGGGATAGGGGAGATACGAGAATGACGAATAACCAATTGCTAATGAACAACTTAGAGCATTCTTGGGCTTGATTTCGATGGGACATATAGGAAACTGGCGTGGGATCCCGCATCGTCGGCGCCTTCGGCGCGAGGCGACGGTGAGCGACAAGACGAGGCGGTCGGAACGGGCGAAACAGATGGCCGCGGCATGTCGGGAGTCCGTTTCACTCTGTTCTCGTGCCTCGTGGCAGTCAAAACCGGAATCAGGCGGAGTGGCAGGGGCTTGACTTTCCCGCTCCGGCGACAACAATTGAAGGTGATGATAGAACCTACCGGAGTCAGGAGCCAGGTGTGAGACGTCGGATGAGTTCCGAGCGAAGGTGTCCTGGTGGCAGGTTCCGAGTTCCTTTGCCCGGCGTCGTTGGTCTTCTGTCACTGGTCGCTGGGTGTGTGGGCGCGGGGCGGGTGGAACCCACTGCCCCGGCGGTGCCGCTTCAGCCCGAGGCAACCGTCGAACTCGGGTCGCCGGCCGCAGGCATTTGCGCGGACGGGGAGTCGCTCTTGGTGCTTGAGAACTCGGGTATAAGGATTGTCCGTTACTCGTCGGCGCTCGCCATCGTTGACACGATTCCTCTGATCGACCGCGTGACCGCGCCGGCCGGCATCCTGTCCGACCGGTTCTACATCTACATCTACGATGACCACACGCTGTACCGGATGTCCAGGGACAAGTTGAGCCTGGTGCCGTGGCTGGGCGACGTGCGGGTCGCGGGCCTGGCCGGATTCGAACCCGGGATAATGCTCGTGAGCGACGCGGACCGCGGCGCAATCTGGTACAAGGGGCTGTTCGGCGAGAGCCGCGTCTTTATCGGTTCCGCCGAGATTGCCCGGCCCGGTGCGATGGTCGCGCTGCCGGACGGTAACTTCGCCGTGCTGAGCGCCGCATCACGGCTGCTCTACTTCTTCAATCGGAGCGGCGTCGTGACGCGCTCGGTCACGCTCCCGGCAGCCTGCGACCTGCTTGCGGCCAATGAGCAGGGCACCCTCGGCCTGGGATTGAGCGGGAAGCCGCAGGTATGGGTGTGGAAGGCGGGCAAGGTGACCGGCTACGGCCTGCCGGGTGCGACGAGTCCGCTTTCGGTTGCGATGGTAGGCGACCGGCTCTTTGTGCTTGATGCCGGGACCAGGCTGAGCGTGTACCGAATTGGCGAATAGCGATTGGCGACTGGCGACCAGCTATCCTCCACACTCTCATACGTTGATACCCTGATTTGAGTCGTTCGCTCGCGGTCCTGGCGCTGGTTGTGGCATCTGCGGGTGCGCAGACGCTTGGCGTTCCCTCCCAGACTCTCATCGTTGGTGACGGCGTCAGCACCGTTTACTCGGTTGGAGAGGGATTCCTGGTGCCCGGCACGGATACCGTCTATGTGTCCGGAGCGCGGCTTGATTCCACCGATTACACGTTCGACTACAGCACCGGTTCCATCATCTTCTGGCGCAGGCCGGAGAAATGGGCGCCGATACGAGTCGTCTACCGGCGCGTCGTTTTGCCGGGTATGCCGAGAGAGTACCGGCTGCACGAGTTGCCAGGCGCCACTGCCCAGTTGTCATTGGCGGAGACGGCTGCTGCGGTTTCTGAGACGACCACGCGCGTGGCCGAAACGACCGGGCTCGACCTTTCGGGCAGCAAGACGCTGGGCGTCAGCTTCGGCGGCGGCAACACGGGGATTGACCAGGCGACGCGGGTGGCGATTACCGGCAGTGTTGAAGGGATTGCGGTTGAGGCCGAGTTGTCGGACCAGAGCTCGCCGATTCCGGCCGAGGGAACGACCCGCGACATCGAGGAGCTGGACAAGCTGCTCATCAGCCTGCGCGGCAAGAGCTGGAAAGGCTCGTTCGGCGACGTGGACCTGCGGGTACCGACCGGGAGCTTCGGAACGCTCGAACGCCAGGCGGTCGGCGCGACCGCGACGTGGGACGCGGAGTGG
>CAZAKP010000282.1:0-2226 GCA_964485845.1 uncultured bacterium
GCCACCAGCAGGAACACGGCGACCAGCGCGGTGATTACGCTCCCGAGCTGGCTGGACTGGATGTTCCGGTGCAGGGCCAGCACTGCCATCGGCATCCCGCCGACATTGGTCTTCACGCTGCTGCCGGCAAGGGTCGCGGCCATCAGGGACTTGATGCGTTCGGCGGCCACGGCGATCTCGCGGCTCTCCTGGCGGTCGAACCGGGCGGTGACGCGTGCAACCTGGTAGTCGGATGTGATGAAGCGCGAGAGGAACTCGGAACCGGAGAAGGAGAGCAGCAGCAGGTACTGGGCGGTCGCGTCCCGGGATTCCGGGAGCCGCTCGAACTCCGGCGCGCCGCCGTTGAACGCGCGGTTGGTCGTCTCGAGCACGTTGACGACCGAGTAGACCTGGGTGATGTGGGGGATGCTCTCAAGCCCGGCCTGGAACCGGGCCATGCGCTCAAGCACATCCGGGTCGACGACGTCACCTTCGACGAGAAACTCGAACTGCATCATCCCGCCGAACCGTTCGTTGACGATGCGCGCGGCGCGCGTCGGCTGGGAACCCGGCTTGAAGTAACGGACGAAGTCGGTCTCGGTGCGCACGCGCATCGCGGCGGCCAGCGCCAGTGCGGCCACCACCGCCCCGGCCAGCAGCACCAGCGCGCGGTGGCGAAAGGCCCAGCCGCCCCAGTTCGCGCACCAGCGGTTGCGCCGCCGGCCATGCTCGGCCTCGTCCGGCCGGTTCTTCACGTCCCGCCGGACCAGGGCGAGCACCGCGGGCACGAATGTGAGCGCCAGGATGAACGAGAAGGCGATGCCGACGACGGAGAAGACGGAAAACGCCCGGATCGAGGCAATCTTCATCAGGAAGTTGGAGCCGAACCCGGCAACCGTCGTGGCCATCGCGAGGAACACCGGCAGGCCGGTGCTGCCGACCGCGATCTCGACGGCCGGCCGCGGTCCCTTGCCCAGCCTGCGCTCGTGCTCCCAGCGCTCGACGATGTGGATGCCGTACGCGCTGCCGACCGATACGAGCACCGGCGGCAGCACCACCATCACGATGGTAATCGGCTGGCGGAAGAGGCCGACCAGCCCCAGGGTCCAGACCAGGGCGATGAGCACCGCCCCGAGCGGCAGCAGCACGCCGTACCAGGTGCGGAAAGTCAGGAGCAGGGTTAGCACCAGCACGAGCACGACCACCGGGAGCAGTTTGAGCATGTCCGAAGTCATCCAGTCGCGGATGAACTTCATCAGCGCCGGCGAGCCGGAGAGCGAGACGCGGCCGGCACTTCCGTGCTCCCGCGCGACCTGTACGATCGCGGCCACGGCCCTTTCCTTATCGCAGCCGGGGAGGAGGCGCGCCAGGAGCAACGCGGCAGTGCCGTCGGCCGAAACGAGCGTGCCGCGGTAGCGCGGGTCGGCGAGCACGGCGCTGCGCAGCGCGGCGAGGCGGGCGGGGTCGGACGGCACCGAGTCGATGACCTTCGAGATGATTACGTCGTCGCCCTGCCCGCGGACATCCTGCAGGGTTGTGAGCCCCTGGACTTCGGCAACCCCCGGCAGATCGGCCAGTGCCGAGGTCAGGGAATCGATGGCGTGGAGGGTCGCCAGCGCGAAGACGTCGCGGCATTCGATAACGACCGCCACCTCGTCCGAGCCGCCGAACTCGCTGTCGACGAGCGCCATCACCGAGAGCGACGGGTCGCCCTCGGGCAGCATCTTGTTGACGTCGGCCTCGGCCTTCAGCCGCAGGCTAAACGGAGCCAGGGCGACGGTGACTGCGAGCGCGCCGGCGAGGAAGAGCGACGGGCGCCGGGCTACCTGGACGCCGAGCCGGCGCAGCAGTCCGGGGCCCGGCTGGTTGGACGGGTTACTGCCCACGGGTAAAGTTTACTAAGTTGACTTTTCGTAGTCAACAGAAGTTTACTTAGTCAACTTCATGCCGCGAGCCGGCGAGACTGGTGGCGGGCTACGGCTGCGCGGAAGTTCGCGGCCGTAGCGGGGAAATCCGGAGTAACGGCTTCGGAACCGCGCCCTGGTCGTGTCCCCCGGCCGACTAGCGGCGGGAACGGCGGGGCAGCTTCTTCTCGGGCTTCGCCGCCTTCTTCTCCTTTTCCTTCTCCGGCGGTTTGTCGGGCTTGAATTCCTGGTGGAGCTCAATCAGCTCGGCCAGCCGCTTCATCACCCGGCCGTTCACGCTTTCGGTCGGGAAGCAGCCCTTGGCGTCGGCAACGCCGGCCGG
>CAZAKP010000283.1:0-2210 GCA_964485845.1 uncultured bacterium
CCACCGTCATGTCAGGTCTGCTCGTGTTCGGGCGTTCGATGACGATAAGCGGGACGGTGTCCGACGTCGCGCTGAGCCATCCGCTCACCGCGCAGGTCTGACTGTCCTGGTGATCCAGCGAGTCGATGGCCGTCGGCATGCTGTCGATGGTATCGGAACGAGCCGGAATGCCGATTGTGCTTGGCACCTGCCCACTCACCGCAGCCCACGTAATCCAGAACTTCTTCTTGAGGCTATCCTCGAATTGATACAGGAAGATCGAGTCGCCCAAGATGGTTCCGCCCTCGAAATCTGCGCCTTTGGCGAGGTTACTCCACTGCCGGTACGCATAGGCGGGAGCCAGGAACTGCCAGTCGTTCGCTGAATCGCGTATTATTGGCCAACCGCCGCCCATATTCTGCTGGGAAAACGTGAACCACGCTCCCTGCAGCGCGGAGTAGCCGGGCGTTGCGTTGGCTGCCTGCAGCACAGGATACGCCTTTGACAGATGGTATGCTCGCTGAAGGTCGGTCGGGTGGTGTATTTCCCAAGTGCACCCAAACTCTGGGAAGATGTAGGGCCTCGGCGCGTACCCGGCGTCAGGCAGCCACGTGCGCACCGTATCCAGAACGCGCGCATGCCCTTCCGGATCTCCGACCATCGCGTAACCCCAGCAACTTGCCACGTCGAAGCAGGTGTCCGCGCCGTAGGCCTTCAACCTGGTCAACCAGTTATTAATCCCGTACATGCCAAAGTCGTCAATGAAGGCCACAGACTGACACCGAGGCGGGTCTCCCGAGACACTCGGCTCGTAGGCCAGCTTGACTGCCGAATCCAAGACGATTACGAGGCGCGCGTACGCCGCGGCGAAGCTGGCCTTCCTACCCCCTTCGTCACCGTAGTACTGGATAGAGTCGTATATCATTTGGCGGTAGGTAGGGTCGACCACACTGTCGTTGCTGAGGGGATATGCGTTCAGCCGCCAGTACCCGGCCGGGTCGCTTATGAGTGAGTCATGCCTGCCAGGGTAAAGCGCCCAGTACGGCGCTTCGTCAAACCCCTCAAAGAGACGTATGGGAAGCTCGTCATAGCCACTGTAAGCCCGCCAGAAGATCCCGGATAGGGTATCGACTATATTGGCGGTGTGCCCAACGGGTCCGTATCGTCGCACGAACTCGTAGATGTACTTCGCGCAGTAGTTGTCGGGATTGACGTGTGGCGGAGATGGATTGTACACTATCACCGGTTCAAACAAGCCGCTCGGAATCGCGCCGCGGCTCGGTTGCCCGCCATTTGAACGCCCGCAGTTCGCCCACCTGGCAGCTCCACTGAACGACATTATGGGCCGAATCCTGTGAGTCGCGTAGCTCATCATCAGTTGGTCCAGCCAGTACCACTTGAACTCGCTCTGTTGCGGCTGCACGATGCCCCAGAATCCGTAGCCGATCTTGTCGCACTTCACTCCGGCCGCGGACTCGCGATCGATGCACGCATCCCAGGCCGCAGGAGACGTGTACGGGAACGTGTCATATAAGCTGCCGGCGCTGTCCTTCCACGCGACGTTGGATTGCGTCGCGAATTCGTCTCCGACGCGTGCCTTGCCGAACAGCTTCATGCAGAGGTCATCATTCGCGGTCGAAGTAGTGTCGCCGCCGCCTTCCATGTGGCCGAAGGCGTACTTGTTCGTGGTGTCCTTGTACCAGTTGATCTGGCCTCCCTCTGGCCTGGTGACAACGACCCTGTACCCCTTCCCCCGCACGATCTTCTTTGGCCCTGTCCATGGATCGACCACCGGCGTCATCGGGAACGGCACCCAGGTATGGCCCTTGGGTGCCACGACACCGTAGCTGTGAGCCACGACCACATCCGCCGAGTCCTTGATCTCAACGTCGAAGCTGTAATTGACGGGTCCCAGGTCCCCAATGAAGACATCAACCTCAGCCGCCGAGTCGAAGTCCGCGACGAACGTCTCTCCGACTCCTCCTGTCCTTGGGTTACCACTCACTGTGCCCGAAAGGGCGGCGTGAGTAGGAGCGACGTCAAATGATTTCAGGTATGCCGAAGCCAACCCGAGAGACGCCGCCATCACAATAATCAACCGTTTCACCTCTTACCTCCTTCTTGTCTTCACAACCTTTGAGGTCGTCGCCTGTCCACCGACGATTCCTCTTAGTATATACACCCCGGCCGGCAAGCCAGCCAGGTTGACAGACAGAACAGACCCGGCTCTG
>CAZAKP010000284.1:0-2197 GCA_964485845.1 uncultured bacterium
ACGTCTTCGGGACCGAGGTCGTCGAGGTGAATGTGACGCAGGGCGCGGCATACGGTGCAGCTCTGCTGGCCGGAGTCGGTACGGGCGTCTATCCGAACGCAGAGCAGGCCTGCGAGCGAACCGTCCAAGAGACCGGCACCACAGCACCCGGGCCGAATGCAGGCGCGTACACTGAAGCCTACGAGCGCTATCGTGCACTCTATCCCGCGCTGGCGCCGGAGTTCAAGCGCGCCTCGCGTTCACGAGATGAGCAGGAGCTGCTCTAGCCGCTGTGTAAACGCCCGGCTGTCTCGTATGTGGACTACGCCTACGCGCAGAGCTTGACTTCAATCTGACCTGAACCGATAATCCAGCGGTGGAAGTCGTGATCGGCGTCTTTGCGCCCGTTTTCGTCAGAGGACGCCGAATCGCCACGAAACGCAGGCACCGCCGAGGCGGAGCAGCGGCGCACTCCCGAGTTCTCGGTCGAGAGGGTTGCCTGACAGTCCGAGGGGTTAACAACTCAGGGAGGCATAAGTGAACCGTCTAACCGCGATGTGCGTTCGGGCAAACGACGCCGTCCATGAACGCCTGCGAGAGATCCTGCCCGCAAAGAGGAGGATTGAGAAACTCCTCCGTCCAATTACACCCACCATGGAACTTCAGCAAGTCTTGGCTACCGAGACGGTCGGAGTGAATACGTATGCTCGCCACGTGGAGATTACCCAACAGGGCGGGCCAAACCAAATCGTATGTGATATCACAGTTGACTGGATTGCCAAGACCGCCGAGGCAATAGCCAAGGTCAACGGCGTGAACGATGTCCGCTTTTTCGAGGAGACGCTGGCCAACGGGTACCGGGCCATCCTGCACTACTACAACCACCCGGAACACGACGTCACGGTGGAGAGCGTGGCGACGAATCCTGCCGACTTGAATGTCGTGCCCAACACAGAGACACAGATGTCGCTGACCGTCACAAAAGGCGCCACCGTGGTGACGGGCTCGTTCGCGATAGGAAACGCGTACCCGGACGTGTACGAACACGTGAACACCGACATCTCTCATCCTGCTACGTCGCTGTCGTTGTTCTTCAACCCGTCGATTGTCGGCGCGGTCTTGGGCCGCGCGGCCGCGGGGGATATACCCGCGGAGCTTTACGACACTCGCAAATACCTCTGCGTAGGACTGGCACTCGCTCTCGACTTGCTGCACTGCAACTTCGCGTGCACCGGTCTCTATGCCGCGCTCAACGCGATTATCCTAATGCCGGATTAGCGCGGAGCGGACATCCAGCGTCCTTGCAGCTTGTAGGAGACCTATGCGCGTGACTGGTGTAGTCGCTAGGGCGGCACTCGTGCTCGCGGTAACCGGCGGACTGGCAGCACTCAAGGTGCGAACTCTGCGGCAGGCCATTCCTGTCGTTGTGCTGGGCTTGATGCTCAGCATCGTCCTTTTCGGTCGCGGGGGCCAGCCGGAGCCGACGAAATGGCTCAGGCTCAAGACGCCAGAGGACGTCGCCTGGCTCCTGGTGGCGATACTGATGCTAGCTGCCGTGCTGCTCGGCTAGGCTGGCATTCGTTTCGCAGGAAGAGAAGGTTGCGCCTCAGGAAGGGTCTTCGCATGCAGCCTTCCATCAAGTCGGCTGCGGTTTGATCGTCCTCTGCAACGTCTCAGGCAGAATTGCGATGTCGCAGAAGAGGCCTATTGGCGCCGGCCGGGTCCGGCCACCGAATAGCGCTTCAGGAATCGGTTAAGCTGGGAGCGTACTTCTGCAGCTTGGATGACGGCCTTCGGAGGATAAGCCGAAAGGTCGTCCTGACCGACTAGCTCCGACTTCGGCCAAAGGCACACAAGCTACCCGCGTCTCCGCGGGCAGCTTGTCAGTTCAGGGCGGGAGAGAGCGAGGGCAGCGGCCACGATGGCAGTTGCCGCGGCGGTCGATATAATGAAGACAATCGTGCCACATCCAGTTCGAGTCGGGCCCAAACGATGAGGCGGCCTCGTCGATTCCTGGCCTTCGACCTCGGGGCGGAGTCGGGTCGGGCGATGCTGGGAGAACTTGAAGACCGGAGGTTAAGTGTTCGAGAGGTGAGTCGATTCCCGAACCGGATGCTGGAGCTGAACGGCCACTTGTTCTGGGATGTCTGGCATCTGCTGGATGAGGTCAAGGCCGGGATGCAGGCTTGCACGGGGGACGAGCCGACAAGCATCGGCA
>CAZAKP010000285.1:0-2185 GCA_964485845.1 uncultured bacterium
CATTCGACGTTTCCTCCGCGATGGCTGCCGGGGCGTTGGTCGCGAACCAGACCTCACCATGCACCACGCCGGGTTGGTACCAGACGACATATGCATGGCCGGTCGAGTCGGCGCCGATGTCGGGGTACTGGACGTAACTGGTTGTGTCGTCGTTGACGAGTTCGATGTCTGACCAGGAGACGCCGTGGTCCGACGAGGATGTGTAGAACACGTCGTCGGACCAATCAGCCGTGTCGCAGACCGACAGCGCAGTGTGGACGCGGCCGTCGCCGGAGATGGCGAGCTTGCCACTGTAGTATAGCGCGTGGAGAGAATCGAGATTGGTCATCGGTACGGGAGTGCCCCAGGAATCTCCCTGCGTGTAGAACGTGCGGGCCTCGGCGATAATCGTGTCACCGACCCTGTAGGGATCCGCGAAGTAGTCGCAGATGATATGGTCCCGGTCGGCGGCGATATGAGGATGCCTTGTGTCATATCTTGATGTGTCGATATGGCCTCCGGGCTGGAAGGTCAGGCCCATATCGGTCGAACGATACAGCGCGGTGCCGGATTCCCAGTGACTTCCCACCCGGCGGGGGATTTCCGCAGCCACAAGGTAGTGGTTCGTTCCCGGTTGGACAACGACGTCTGCCCGGCAAACACCCTCGTCCGTCGTGTCATCGTCCACTTGTACGTTCTGGCGCCATGTCGCTCCCTGGTCGGTTGACACGGATGACCAGATGTGACCCTCATCTCCCGCTCGCCTGTCGAACCAGGCGCACAGGAGGTTACCCGCCGAGTCCGCGGCAATCTGGGGGGTGCCGATGCTCCGCGTTCGGTCTGGTCTGTCATCCACCCTGGCCGGTGCGGTCCACGTGGTCCCGCCGTCGCTTGAGCTTGAACACAGAATCCCACGGTCGGACACCCTGGCACTGTCGACATACCAGTCTTCCCACACGATGTAGACATTGCCGTCCCGGTCGGTCGTGATATCTGGATCGTATGCATGGGGGTCACCGTCCCGCACCAGCACGGGGGTGGGCAGCCAGGTCCTGCCCCCATCGGTGGACTTCTGGAACATGACATCGGAGAGAGCATTGAAGATTCCTACCATCGAATCGTCCTCGAACGCGACGTATGCTGGCTGACTCGAAGGCGCGCCCGGGCCGACGGCAATCGCCACATTGATGCAACTGTGATCGGGCCGATACTCGTGGTCGATACGCACCGGCGGCCCGAACTCGGCAAGGGCAATCGTGAAGGACAGAGGAAGAAGCAGCGTCATCTGGACCATCGTGGTACTCCAAGCCCGGAGGGGCGGGTATGCCCGCCCCTCCGAATAGCGGACCTAGCGAATGATCGCCTTCAGCGTAGCCTTCTCCGCGCCCATGTCAAGGAGCACGAAGTAGGCCCCGGAGGCGAGATTCCGACCTCCACGGTCGTGATTCCAGCTCAACCGGTGAGTGCCGGGCTGCTGGCTGCCGACGTCGAGCACACCAAGCTGCCTTCCGACCGCGTCGTGCACGGTCGCGCGCACGCAAGCAGCAGCAGGCAAATGATACTCGACCTCTAACCCGTCGCGTGAGGCGATGACCTGCGCCCGTGCGGTCCCGGTAAGGACGTCGCCGGCCTGCGAACCTCCTTCGTCCTTCTTGGGTTTCTTGTGCTTGGGGTCTATTGCGTAGAAGTCGTAGGTCGGCACATAGGGGTACATGTGCGCGCCTGGTACCAGGTACGTCCAGGGACTCGGGCCAAGGACACATGTACCACCGGGGCCGATATACTGCGGTAGCGGGTCAACCACTGAGTCGGAGTACCTAAACCATCCTCGGCCTTCGTCCCCGGGCTCGAAGCCATATTGCTGGTCGACGCTGTCTATAGACCCACCGAACACGGCCACCAAACACCACGCATCGTCTCCGGCCGTGCCGGCCAGAGACGTGCCGGGCCACGCGGTCTTCGGCGCGGGGTCGTCCTCGAGCCTGACCCAATTGTCATTCCTGCCGAGGCCGATGCTGAAGAAGTCCGTTCCTGGGTCGTTGCCGCCCGTAAGCGCGTAAACACTTGGGTCGACATCCAATACCGGATGCCCTGCGTAGTACGCTATTGCGGCACCTGCGTAGACATGCTCGTGGATGCTGCCGACATACTTCCACTCGCCATCTACCGTGAAGCTGAGCGCACTGGCCCATGTCCAGTCTTGACC
>CAZAKP010000286.1:0-2159 GCA_964485845.1 uncultured bacterium
CTGCCGGCGCTGGTCGGCAGCCGAATGGCAAGCAGCGCCGGTCTGAAGCAGGGCGACATCGCTACCATTCAGTGGCGCGACGTGCACGGAACCTTCGACGCCCGCGAGGCGCGGGTGGCGCAGGTCATGAACACCTCGGTGCAGAGCATAGACGTGGGCCAGGTCTGGCTCCCGCTCGACCGGCTCCAGATGATGACCGACATGCCGGGGCAGGCGACGGTAGTGACGCTGAAGCGGGGAGTCCGCCCGCCTCCCGCGCCCCCAGGCTGGGCCTTCCACACGACCGATGACCTGATGAGCGACCTGCGTGCGCTGGTCAAGGCCAAGTCGACCAGCTCGTCAATCTTCTACCTGATACTCCTGTTCCTTGCCATGCTCGCCATCTTCGACACCCAGATACTCTCGCTCTTCCGCCGGCGCAAGGAAATGGGTACGCTCATGGCCCTGGGCATGACCCGGGGCCGGGTGATTGAGCTCTTCACGCTCGAAGGCGCGCTGCACGGCGTGCTCGCGGCCGCGGTCGGCGCGGTCTACGGGATTCCATTCCTTGCTTTCATGGCGCGGCACGGCATTCAGATGCCGAAGATGCTCGACACGATGGGGTTTGCCATCGGCGAGCGGCTCTATTCGACCTACACGCCCGGGCTGTTGCTCGGTACGACTATCCTCGTCCTTATCGTCACGACGATCGTCAGCTTCCTGCCCACGCGCCGGATCGCCAAGCTCAAGCCGACCGATGCGCTACGCGGCAGATGGACGTAGGAAGAGAGACATGAGCTACGCCAATTCAAAGTGCAAAATGCAGAATGCAAAGGTCAAAATGACGATGAGTATCATCATGTTCGGCTTGAGCTTGGGCTTGAGCTTGTGCTTCGTCGCAGCGGGTGCGCCATGATCGGATTTCTCTTCAAGGGTCTGCTCCGCGACCGGTCGCGCAGCCTGTTCCCGGTGCTGGTGGTCGTGGCCGGGGTCATGCTGACCGTGTTCATGGAAGCCTGGATCTCGGGCGAGAACCACGAGTTCATCCGCGCCAGCGCCGCGTTCCAGACCGGGCACGTCAAGGTCACTACCCGGGCCTATGCCGCGAAGGCGGACGAGATGCCGAACGACCTCGCCATCGAAGGTCTGGGCCAACTGCTGTCCGAGCTCCGGCAGGAGTTCCCGCAGATGGTCTGGACGCCGCGTATCAGGTTCGGCGGGTTGCTCGACGTTCCCGACTCACTCGGCGAGACCCGGACCCAGGGTCCGGTCGGAGGAATGGCCGTCGACCTCTTGTCCGACTCCAGCCCGGAGCTGAAACTACTGAACCTGGAGCCGTCGATTGTGCAGGGCCGGATGCCGCACGCGCCGGGTGAGCTCATCGTGAGCGATGACCTCGCGCGCAAGCTCAAGATCGGGCCCGGGGACAGAGTGACCCTGTTCGGTTCGACTATGTACGGCAGCATGGCGACCGCCAACTTCACGGTTGCCGGTACGATAAGGTTCGGTATCACCGCGCTCGACCGCGGCATGATCATCGCCGACGTCGCCGATATCCAGGCCGCCCTTGATATGGACGACGCCGCCGGCGAGGTCGTCGGGTTCTTCCGGAACGGCCAGTACAACGACCGGCAGGCGCAGCGCGTGACAAAGACGTTCAACGGCAAGTACGCCGGAAGCGATGACCAGTTCGCGCCGGTGATGGCGGCTCTGCCGGACCAGGGCGGGCTGCGCCAGGTTCTCGTGCTGCACGGTTTTTCGCTCGGCCTCATCATCACCGTATTCCTGACCGCGATGTCGCTCGTGCTCTGGAACGCGGGGCTGATGGGCAGCCTGCGCCGCTACGGCGAGTTCGGGGTCAGGCTGGCAATCGGCGAGCGCAAGGCGCACCTCTACCGAACCCTGGTGGCCGAGTCGGTGATGGTTGGCATCATCGGAACCGCGCTCGGCACCGCCGTCGGGCTTGCCGTCTCATACTGGTTCCAGGTCCACGGCCTGAACGTTGCCTCGATGATGAAGGGCTCGAGCGCGATGTACTCGAGTGTCCTGCGGCCCTACGTGACCCCTGCGTGCTGGGTCATCGGACTCATCCCTGGTCTGGGAGCGACCGTGGTCGGCGCGATGATATCCGGCGCGACCGTGTTCCGGCGCCAGACCGCAACACTGATAAAGGAGCTTGA
>CAZAKP010000287.1:0-2149 GCA_964485845.1 uncultured bacterium
CAAGCGTGGCCTGGCCGCGGCTGAGCTCAAGCGTTCGCACGATGCTTCCGGTCGCATCGTAGACATCAACCGATTTCTCCAGTCCGGTCGCATTGAGCAGCCGGATCGCGGCCGTCCGGCCGAATGGATTCGGGTTAACGTCAATCCGCGCCGGCAACGCGGGCACCGTCGGCGCGATGAACTCGAATATGCCGACTGGCCCGGAAATCGTCGCGTTGGCGCAGACGTCGCGCGCCGATGCGTCACGGCTGGGCGACCAGCCTCCGGTGTTCTCCCACCCTTGGTTGGACAGCGGCGGCACCGAGTCCATACCGAACGTGGGCTCGCCGCTCACTTCCGACTTCGCGCAGACAAAGAACGCACCGCTGTCAACGACCACCGGGCTGGGGGGAGTGATGGTGAACCAGCTATCGCCCGCGACTGTGACCGTTGTAGCATAGAGTGTGTCACCCGGCCCACCGTCCGGACCGTTGTCGTCGAAGATGCCGACCGTCGGGTTCGAACTCACTGCCTGCATGCCCATGTAGACCCGAGCGCTGGAGACTGAGCACGGGTAAACCGGCGGCACGAAGCGGTTCCCGAATCCGCCCGGTCCGTTCCAGTACATGGTATTGCCCGGCAAGCCGCCGTCGTAGGTAAGCATCGCCGGCATCGTTACGACATGGAGTTCAATCGAAGCGGTGTCGTCTGCAGCCAGCATGTCGCCGCTCATCTTGGTATAGATCTTGATAACATATACGCCGTTCGTCGCCGGACGCCACGTGCCGGCCAGCGCGAGCGACTCGATTGTGCCCGGGTCGGACGCCGTGGCCCACATCGAGTCGGTGAAGACAGTCGTGCCGTTCTGCCTCAGGACTTTGAAGTAGGTCTGGTAGTCGGCTTCCGGCTGATTGCCGTAGTTCTTGACTACCGCCCAGAACGACAGCGGCCGGTCGTTGACGGCAAACACTCCGCCGTTGCGGTCATTCATCGCGTTGCGCACGCCCACGTCGTGAATCTGCAGCGAAGTCGACTCCGGAGGGATCCATCGAACGGCGAGGTCGGCGTGAATGACGTTGCTGGCAGGGGTCGTGCCCGAGAGGTAGTTCAGGCCGATGGCTCCCGAGATGTTCTCGATGCCGGTCTGGTTGTTCGTCGTACCCCAGCCGTTGTACGGCGCGCCGCTCTGTTCCTTGTACTGGAATGTGACCGACGAATCCGCCTTGGTCAGAATGATCTGGAAGCTGTTGTTGCCGCCGGTGCTCCAGAACTCGATGCTGTCGTACTCGACGATGAAGCTGTCCGAACCGTTGGACCAATACCAGACCGAGCCGCTCGGCGAGCCGCTGGCGCTGCAGTCAAGGTCGCTCAACAGCATGGCAAGCTGGTTGTTCGGTTTCGCCGTACTCGGCACCGCGTGGAATGGCGATGCGTTAGGTGAGACGTCGCCGAACGTGATGTAGCCGTTCGACCCGACGATCACCGAATTGACCTTGTACCAGTAGTACGGGAAGTCGAATCCGACTGAGAAAGGTCCGACGAAGTTGTCGTCATCGAGACCCGTCACCTGAGTCCCGACTCCCTTGATGTCCACCCAGTTGTAGGTTGGGGAACCCGGGGCAGTCGTGTCCGAGTCCAGATACCTGTAGCCGAACGAATCCGGCCCGGCACCGCCAAGGAGCACCGGCGAGTTCGACGGCATCCGGCCGCCCGGTGTGAGCGCGACAAGCGCGAGTGACAGAATAGTTACGAACATCAGTCCTCCTTTTTTGGCCCCAGCGGTGGGGCCGCAGTTCGCTCTAACAGAAGCTTGCCCGGCCGCAGGCCGGGGCAGAACCGCTTATCTGCGGGCTCTTCGCAGAATTGAATATAGGCGGGACACTCCGTAAGTCAAGGATATGTGGCCGCGGGCCCAGCCGGGTGTACGCTTCAGGCGGGCGTTCTACCTGCGCTCCTGTCCTTGACTTTCGGTCCGAAGGCCCAAGAATATCACGCAGATGGACAAGTTCATTATCCACGGTCCGACCAGACTCGATGGAACCGTCGCTACAGCAGCCGCGAAGAATGCGGTCCTACCCATCCTTGCTGCCTGTCTCCTGACCGAGGAACCGTGCACCATCCGCGACGTGCCGCTGTTGGAGGACGTCAAGACGATGGCCCGGCTGCTCCG
>CAZAKP010000288.1:0-2139 GCA_964485845.1 uncultured bacterium
CGTCGCCGGCAGGATGCGCCGGTATGCGGGCCGACCGGCGACGTCGTAGAGGGTGAGGGTTGCCGGCACGGCGCCGGGAAGGCTGTAGCGGACGGTGGCCGGACCGCGGCCGAGCGGACTGGGCGTGACCGCAAACGACGCGAGCGCGGGCTTCGAGCCGGCCGGTTCCGCGACCGCGACGTTCGACGTCCACAGCGCCATGACGCTGCGGGGGTCGATGCCATTGACGACACCGGAGTCGTAAAGCGTCCGCGCGGCGGTAAACCGTTTGAAGGTTATCGAGGGCGTGCCGACCCAGATGACGTGGTAGTAGGTCCCATCCCAGGCGATGTTCCCGGTTCCGTTCGTGCCGGGGCCGACGGCCCAGGTCTGGTCTTCGGCGATGCTGCCACCGTTGAACCGGGTCGAGGCATAGCCTTTGAATACCTCGCCGTAGCGGTCGGGCGAGGCCCAGACCGTATCGTTGGCGAGGGCGAAGCTGTAGGGGTCGCAGGTGATGTTGAGAATCGTGGTGTTGACGTAGGTTCCGGTCATTGTGTATTTGTGGACCGACTCGGCGTTCGGGATGAAGATGAAGTTGCCGTCGGTGGCGCAAACCCAACCGCTGGCGTGCGAGAGCGGGTAATCGGTGTAGGAACCGGTCGTCGTGCTGAACCGCCGCAGGGTGTCGGCATAGACCTCGTAGACGTAGTTGCCCTGCGGGTCCATGCAGGGGACGGAGTGGCCGTAGCGGAAGCTCATTGGCACGCGGTTCGCCGGGGTCGGGCTCGCGCTCTTGGCCGCGCACATCAGGGCTGTGCCATTGTAGGCCTTGAAGTAGAGCGATTCGGCGCTCGGGGCCGGGTGGCCGTACCAGGGGGCGTTGAAGTATCCGTTCGCGGCGCCAGCGCCGACGAACACCAGGCCGCCGCCCGAGCCGCCGCCCGGCGAGTAGACCAGTCGCGGGAAGGTGGTGAAGCCCCAGTTCACGTAGGCGGACTGGTTGACCCAGGGGTTGCCCATTGCAGTCCAGGTGGCGGGGGCGCTGGCCGAGGCGTAGCCCTGCCAGGCGTTGTCCGGGCCGGCAAGGTCGATGTCGACGAAGGCGAGATTGACGTACGTGTTGCCGGGAGACGTGTAGTTCTTGAGGTCAAGGTAGGCTTCGACATGGCTGGTATTAGCGACGGTCGCCGGTCCGACCCAGCTAAGCAGCGTGTCGGTGGCGTAAGCGGAGAAGATGTCCCAATCGTTCGTACCGTTGACGTTGTGGGTGTAGGCGACCCAGGCCGTTGCGTTCGGCGGGGTCGAGAAGGCGGGTGCGATGCACGCGTCGTTGATGCGTATCCGGGTGGTAGTCATTCAGATGCCAGGTGCCCGGGCCGGACCAGTTGGTGCTCACCATGGTCTGGATGTAGCCCTGGAACTGGTGCGGCGACGGCACCGCACTCATGTAGCAGACCGAGCCGGCGCCGAACGCCATGCGGGGGCGGTTCTTGTTGGCCGATGAGTCGGTCAGTGCCCAGGTGGCGCCGTAGTTCGTACAGCGGTAGATATAACCCGGCGGAAAGTTGCCGGTGCGCGACCCGTTGTAGGCCACGGCGTATAGCCAGTAGTTGCTGCCCGAGAAATCGCGGCAGGCGGTGAAGTCGGTGACGGTGTCCGCGCCGGCGCGAATGCTCCAGCCGAGCAGGCCGGAGCCGTTCTTGTTCATCCGGGCCACCTTGAGGTCACCATCGTTCGCCGGCACGTTCTCAAACACATAGATGAACCCGGAGTCGCCCTGGCCAACTACCAGTTCGATCTTGCTGACCGGGTGCAGCGGTGGCCAATAGTAGCCGCCGACGCGGGTCCAGTTCGCGCCGTGGTCGGCCGATTTGTAGACCCAGACCAGCGAATCGGCCGTGGTTGCGAAAGCCGCCCAGATGGTGCCGTCCATCTCCCAGTCGGCCGACGTGGCCGATATGCCGCCGGACCAGATGAGCTGGTCAGGCACGGTCGTGATGGTAGAGCGCGGAGGCTCGACCGCCATCACCGGCTCGGGATGCGGTACGGCCTGCTGCTGCTGAATCAGCAGCGCCTGGACCTGCTGCTCTAGTTCCCGCGCGGCGGCGATATCGCCGCGGGCGAGGGCGTTACCTTCCTGCGCCTGCAGCGCGGCGA
>CAZAKP010000289.1:0-2048 GCA_964485845.1 uncultured bacterium
CCGCCAGCGATTTCCTGAGTTCGTCCTGGTTGAACTGAGGATTGTGGCGCGAGCGCGGAATCGTCCTGACGTCGGCGACCTGCCTGACTCCATGGGCCTGAAGCAGCGCCAGGAAATCACCGATTGGCCGGGTGGAATGGCCGATGGTGTAGACGACAGGCTTCCGGCGCTCGGGCCCTTTCATCGCTACCTTAGACGCGGAATCGCCCCCGCCGATGACAGCCACTCGACGCCTGCGCGGCCTGAGGCCGGGCATCAACCAGTCGCTCTGTAACGTCGTCTTCACTGATTCCGCGCGGCTGGGCGGTGGGCTCTGGCGGCTGCATACTCCACGCCGGCGGCCGCAGGTCGTACGGCAGGTCATTCCGGGCAGGTAGACGAAAACACCCGCTCACGCAGGCAGCCTCCCTCTACGCCCGAACCGGGGCCGGCAAGCCCCTGGCGCCGGTACTTCGTCGGAGATTGACAGCAACGTGTTTCCGGTATAAACCCTAACCTGGCTAAAGAGCCCGCCCGGTCCGCGCCTGGTTCGGGCCCGGACAAACCAGGGCTTGGATGTTCATGGTCATACCGATACGTCAGGAGGCTTGAGTGAATCAGCAAGTACTGCTTGGACTTTCGCTTGTCCTCGCGACGGCCGCGCCGGTTCAGTCGCGGGAATATCGCGGCGGTCTCATCTACGAGGACCTGAGCAAGACAGCGCCGGCGAACGAGGTGAAAACGGTTCCGCCCCGGCTCGGGTGCGCGAGCTTCCACGAACTGACCCAGGTGGACCTTTCCGCCGAGGTGCCGCCGGTCGGCGACCAGGGCGGGCAGGGTTCGTGCGTCTCGTGGTCGATGGGCTACTACCACCGCACCCAGCTCGAATATCGCGAGCGCCACTGGGACCTGACCGACGCTCGTCACCAGCTCAGTCCTGCTTTCATCTACAACCAGGTCAACGGCGGCGCCGACCAGGGCTCGTATTTCGAGCACAGTGCCCGGCTCGTCTGCGAAGAGGGCTGCGCCAGTATGGCCGACATGCCCTACAACCAGTACGACTATCTGAGCTGGCCTTCGGAATCAGCTTACTCGCACGCCATCCCGTTCCGCGCCAAGACCTGGAGCTGGATGAACGTCCGCGACACGGCCGAACTCGGGAACGTCAAACAGCTCCTGGCCAACGGCAGCACGGTCGTGCTCGGCATCAACTGCTACCAGAACTTCATGAATATCGAGCAGTTCGACAACATCTACTGTGTAGCCGACCGCTACGGCCCGAACACCTTCGGGCACGGCGTCTGTGCCGTGGGCTACGACGACTCGCTTCCGACCCACGACGGCAAAGGCGCCTTGAAGCTCGTCAACTCCTTCGGAGCCGGGTGGGGCGCCGGCGGCTACTGGTGGATGTCCTACCAGGCGGTTATGGATGCGGGCCTGAGCCAGCGCTATGCCGTCTTCCTGACCGATACCACGAGCTACCAGCCGCAGCTACTCGCGCGGGTGCGGGTCGAACACCCGACCCGGGACCGGGTGGCTCTCCAGTTTCTGGCCGGCCCGGCCGGTTCCCCGCTCTGGCAGGCAAGCTTCCGCTCAATGCACATGACGCTCGTCGACCAGCCATTCCCTGACAACAATCTGGTGTTCGACCTGACCGCCGCCGCGCCCTACATCACGGGCGGCCAGACCGACTCGGTCTATCTTGTCATCCGTGACGCATCCGGCGACGGTGAAACCGGAGCGGTCCGCTACTTCTCAGCCCAGTACCTGCCCTGGGGCAATCTCTATCCTTCCGCTGACACGCCGGTGGCGATTCCTGACGACGGCACGTGGGTGTACGCCGGCGCGCGCATCCGGCGTGAGGACCTCGATGCCGGCCCGGTGCGCGTGATTGCCCCTGCGGGCGTGCTCACTGCGGATAGCACCTACACGCCGAGGGTAATGGTGCGCAACTTCGGCTTGAGCACGATATCCTTCCCGGTACTGCTCGCCATCGGCGTGGACTACCAGGACAGCGCGAGCGTATCGAATCTCGCCCCCGGCGATTCCGCGGCCGTCCAATTCCTCCC
>CAZAKP010000290.1:0-1939 GCA_964485845.1 uncultured bacterium
ATCGCCATGTTGCCTTTCATGGCAAACGGCTACGTCCACGCCATCGGCGGAAGTGATGCATCCAACTTGGTGTTGGCAGAGGCGTACAACGGTACTGCAGTCCTGTACGCTATAGATACAAGGGCAGACACTTTGTACTCAACGATCGATGTGAGCGGTTCGGTCTGGTCGATTGTGTGCAGTCCCACTACTGGTTTCCTCTACTGTGCAGGCACGGGAGCGGACAGCGTCCTGGTCGTCGACCCGGTCGGTGCCTTGGTGACGTGCAGACTATCTGTGGGAGCCGCACCCTTTTCGTTGTTGCCTGCTCCGTCGCACGGCCGCATGTATGTTGGCTGCCTGAACGTAAACAAGGTATATGTCATCAGAGACAGCTCAAACGGCGTGGCTGAGAGCGACGGCCTGGAGAGGCTTACGCTCTTGAGGGTGATCGCAAGTCCCAATCCATTCACGACAAGGACTTCGCTGACACTGGCATCCGTTGACACGCTCGCGTCAGCGGTGGTCATATGCAATTCGTATGGAAGGGAGGTGAGAAGGCTCGAGCTGGCCCGCCACACGCCACGTGCGTTCGGAATGGTCTGGGACGGCACAGACCAAGCTGGCAGTCCATTGCCCGCCGGCATCTATGTCGCCCGGGTGGTGGGGAGGCCCGAGGTGGGGACCAAACTAGTCAGAGTTCTTAGGTAGCACAAACAGGAGGAAGGAATGCGCAGTGTAACTGCACTGGTAGTATCGCTCTTGGCATGCCACAGTCTAGCTGTGGCCGCTTGGGTGCAAGTAGGTACCGGTTCGGGGGAAGCCCGCGTGTCAATCGTAGAGCAGAGCAGCAGTGGTACGACGTTTGTGGTGGACATACCGGGTGTGGAAGTCGCTCCCACCGATGTTGACGGAGTGACGTATTCAAGGGTTTCCATTCCAGGTGCGGTGGCGGCCACCCTGGAGGAAGGGAAGCCCGAGGTGCCCATGGTGCCAGTCTTGCTGGCCAGGCCGACCGGTTCCGTACCGACCCTGAGAGTCGTTTCCATGGAAACCAAAACGCTGAGTGTCGCACGGTTGTACCCACTTCAACCCGCGCTCACTTACAGTCAGACGCCGGGTCCCTTTGTGGTCGACGGGAACTTCTACTCCGGTGACGCGGAGTACCCGTCCAGCAGAGCAGTCGTCGTCCACACCGCGACTTGGCACGACTTGGACGTCGTGAACGTCCAAGTCTACCCGGTTGTAGTACGGCCGGCACGCAGCGAGGTTGTCGTGACCTCACGGGTCACGGTTAGGGTGGACTACAGCGGCGGCGAATACCCCTCGGCAATTACCGAGTGGATGCAGCCGATGTACCGACGCCTGATCCGGAACTACGGAGCAATTGGGGTCGGCCCGGGCCTCGACTACCATCCCGGCACCAGGTTGCTGGTGATCTGCGACCCGGAGTATCAGGCGAACTCCGAGTTGAACTCGTTGCTTAGCACCATCCAAAGCTATGGGTACACCACCGAGCTCATGGTCAAACAGCCTGCCTGGGGGTCGACAACGATCAAGCTCAAAATAAAGGAACGGTACTTCGATCAAGGACGCGTCCTACGATGGGTGCTTCTTGTTGGGGAATATGACGAGATTCCGCCAAAAGACCACTACACGAAGCCCGAATGGGGCCAGCTCTCTGTTCCGTTGAGTGACTACTGGTATTCCGACTTGAACGAGGACGACCTTGGGTGCGATGACTATCCCGAGATAGGAATCGCGCGACTCTCTCCAGTAGCAGGTGACGGTGGCAACGCCGATCTCTCACAACAGGTCCAGAAGATCAGAGACTATTGGGGCGGGATAGCCGCGGACGTTTGGCTCAACAAGATCGCCCTGGTCGCGCACAAGGTGGGCGTCGCCACTGGACTGCCCCCGATTTGCTGGACACTTTCTTTAGGCGGCATTTGCTAGCTCT
>CAZAKP010000291.1:0-1913 GCA_964485845.1 uncultured bacterium
AGTGGACCCTGATGCGGCGGATACTCGCCTGGTTTGGCGAAGGCATCCCGCCGGCGGTTTCGCAGCAGGTGCGCGAGCCGGAAGTCAGGCCCTACGCACTACAGGTCACGCCGAATCCCTTCCGGCGTCAGGCCCTGGTTGAGTTCACGGCGCCGGTTTCAGGCAGGATGGAACTGAGAGCGTACTCGACCGACGGCCGGATGGTCTCAAGCGAGACAAAGACCGCGGTCATGGGCGAGCACGTAAGCTTCAAGCTCGACGGGGCCAGGCTCGCGAACGGCACCTACCTTGTCCAGGTAAAGACCCCGGCCGGCGTCTACGCCCAGAAGACCGCAGTACTCAAGTAAGACCGGGTCCAAATACATCACGCGGGGCGGCCACCGGCCGCCCCGCTCTACTCCCCCACCGGCGCTTGCCTGCGTCGGTTTGACTCTGCGGCTGCGCTCCATATCATACATCAAGGTAGGGCAGCTTCGCCCAGATACCCGATTCAGCTAACCCGTGTAATTGCCGGGAGGCAAAACATATGCGTCTGAGAATTCTGCTTGTCGTTTCTGCCGTGGTCGCGCTGACGTTCGCATACCCGGACTACCAGCGCCCGGTCGTCAGCACCAAGGGCGGCGAGGAACACGTGGCCGGCCAACTGGTCATCCAGCTCAGCCCGTCCCAGCGCGGGCTGGTCCATCCAGCAAAGTCCGAGGGCGTCGCGCTTTTCGGTATCCCCGCGCTCGACCAACTGAGCCGCAAGTGGCACGTCGGCGAAGCCGAGCCGCTGCTGCGGAAGCCACACCCCACGGACATTGACAGAAAGTACGGTCTCGACCTCCAGTATGTTGTCCAGTTCGACGTCAACCAGGACGTCGCTCCGGTGATGGCCGACTACCAGGCGCAATCCGAAGTGGAACTCGCCTGCCCCAACGGCGTCATGCACTTTCAGGAGGCGCCAAACGACCCGCTGTACCCGAGCCAGTGGCACTGGCATATGATCGGCTCGGCGTGGGCCTGGGGCATCGCCAAAGGCGACACTTCGGTGCTCAGCGTGCCGCTCGACGATGGTCTCGACCTCGACCACCCGGACATCAGGGGCAACCTCCGGATTAACTCGCCCGAGGACCTCAACCACAACGGCGTGTTCGACACGCTCTGGTTTCCGGACGGTGACCTGGACGGCGTCGACCAGGATGGGAACGGTTTCACCGACGACGTGGTCGGGTTCGACTTCGTCGGTGGCGACCCGATACCGCAGTGCGAAGGAGCCGACGAGCACGGCACCCACTGCTGGGGAATCTGCAACGCGGTGACCAACAATGCCGAGGGTGTTGCCGGAGCGGCCTGGAACAACCGCTCGCTGGCCGTGCGCTGCGGTGCCGGTCTCAACATCAACATCGGCGCCGCGATCGCTGCCATGAACTACGCCACGGGCGAGAATATCTGGGCCATCTCGATGAGCTTCGGCAGCTACAGCCCGTACCAGCCGATGGCAAACGCCTGCCAGGCGGCCTGGGACTATGGCGCCGTCCTCTTCGGCGGGGCCGGGAACGACGCCACGAGCAGCCAATTCTATCCGGCCTGCTACGACGGCGTTGAAAACGTGGCCGCGTCCAACCAGTCCGACGTGAAGGCGGACTTCTCCAACTGGGGTCCGTGGATCGACATCACGGCCCCGGGCGTGGCAATCCTGTCAACCATCCCCGGCGGCTACGGCCCGATGGACGGCACCTCGATGTCCTGTCCGCTCGCTGCGGGCGTGGCCTCATGGGTCAAGTCCTGGGACCCGACGAAGACCAACCAGGAAGTGCTCGACATCATGCACGCCGCCTGCGACACCATGTCCGACTCGTTCTTCCGCATCGGCGAGCTCGGCGCCGGCCGCGTCAGTATGGCCAACATCGTCCTGCCCCGCTACTACTGCG
>CAZAKP010000292.1:0-1845 GCA_964485845.1 uncultured bacterium
ACCGACCGCGAGCAGCACCTTGCCCTGCAGCTCTTTGGAGACCTGGGGGCCGACCATTTCGTCACGCAGGAGCTCGAACTGGTTGCCGGGGAAGGACTCCCTCAACTGCTGGCTCAGCACCGAGCTGAACGTCTGCTGTCCGGGGAACTCGCGCGCCTTGGCCCGAATCAGGAAGTCGCCGTGCTCGTCAACCTGCAGCCCGGCGCCGCCCTCGCCGACCTTCACCAGCACGCTGCGCATCGCGTCCGCCGACACCGGCTGACTGAAGTGCACCTGCACCAGTGAACCGCCGGTGAAGTCGACGCCGTAGTTGAATCCCTTGACGAGTATGATGACGAGGCTCGCAATCATCATCACGCCGGAGATGACGAAGAACAGGCTGCGCTTCGAGACAAAGGGGATGTTGGTATCGCCGATTAGTCGCATGTCTTATATCCTCAGCTTCTTGACCTCGAACCGGGCGAGCCACCAGTCGAATATGAACCTGGTCAGGAACACCGCGGTGATGACGTTGATAATCAGGCCGGCCGTCAGCGTGGTCGCGAACCCGCGGATCGGACCGCTGCCGATGAAGTAGAGCGCGATGGCGGTGATAATCGTGGTGGCGTTGGCGTCCACAATCGTGACAAAGGCGCGGTCATAGCCTGAGTCCACCGCCGCCATCACCGTCTTGCCCCAGCGCAACTCCTCACGGATTCGCTCGAACACGAGAACGTTCGCATCCACTGCCATGCCGATGGTAAGCGCGAGAGCCGCGATGCCCGGCAGGGTCATGGTCGACCGCAGGCCGGCCATCACCGCCAGCAGGAAGAACATGTTGAACAGCAACGCCAAGTCGGCAAGCACGCCTGCCACCGAGTAGTAGACAATCATGAATATGACGACGACGACTGCGCCAATCAGACAGGCGAGAATGCCGCGCCGGATAGAGTCAGTGCCGAGCGAAGCGCCGACCGACCGCTCTTCCACGATGTTCACCGGGGCCGGCAGCGCGCCGGACCGGAGCACAATGGCGAGGTCGCGCGATTCGTCCGGGTTCACCTCGTTAGTGGTTATCATCGCGTTGCCGTCGGGGATTCGGGTCTGAATCGTCGGCGCGGACTTCACGACGTTGTCGAGGACGATGGCCAGCCGCCGGCCGATGTTGCGGCCGGTGACCTGCGCGAACACCGCCGCATCCTTCCGGCCGAGCTTGAGACTGACAATCCAGGTGTTGGCAAGCCCGGGTTCCGAACCCTGGTACGGAGCGGGCCTCGCGTCCTTGATGGCGGAACCGAGCATCTCCGGTTCGGTCTTGAGCATGTACAGCCGGCGCACCGGACTGCCTTCATGTGCCTCGGACGGCCCGAACAGAAACTCGTATCCTTCCGGCCAGGAGGGCCGGGCGCGTTCCAGCAGCGCTTTGAACTCGGGATACTCCTTGTCGTCCACGCCGAAGTCGCCGCCGATTGTCCGGACGTAGCCGAGCAGGGTCCCCGCCTCGGCCTGACCTGGCGCCGCCAGGCTTGTATCCTTCCGGGTCGTGTCGAGCATCGTCGTCAACTGCGAAGTGTCCGGCTTCGGTCTGGGCGTGGCGGCAGCCTGAGTCTTCGCGCCGGTGTCGGCTCCGGGCCCGCCCTTCAACTTATCATCCAGCGTCTTCAGCGCGTCGTAGGTCGTGCGCTCTTCCTGCACAAGCTGGAACTTGAGCTGGGCGGTCTGTCCAATCAGGTTCTTGGCCCGCTCGCGGTCAACGCCGGGCAACTGGATGAGTATTCGGTCCCGGCCGACCTTCTGGATAACCGGCTCGAATACGCCGAACTGGTCCACGCGGTTCCGGATGACCTCAAGCGCCCGGTCGCCGGC
>CAZAKP010000293.1:0-1815 GCA_964485845.1 uncultured bacterium
CTGACTTCTCCTGTCTCTTGCCCATCTCGGCTTCAATCTGCTCCACCGCGCCCATAATCGTGCCAAGTGGATTCTTGATACCGTGCGCCAGCTTCTGCGCCACCGGCGCCCATGCCTTCACCCGCTGCAGGTACTCGACCGCCGAGATGTCCTCCAGCGTGAGCATCACGCCCGAACGCACCCGCGCCGCTCGGGCAAGCACAGTCTTGCCGCCACCCAGCGCGACGGGTAGTTCCTTTGGCACGGCACCAAGTGGCTCTGAGAGTGCGGCATGGACGGCTTGAACTAGCGGCCCGGCCGGCAGAGTGTCGCCTCCAAGCAACTCCCGCGCCTTCTGATTCGTGTGCCGCACCTGGCCGCGATTGCCCATCTCCACTACGCCTGCCTGCCCAGTCAGACCTCGTACCACCACACGCATGTCGTGGGTTTGGCGGTAGCGCAAGGCGACAATGGCCGCGGTTGAACCGAACAGCATAGTCGCGCCCAGGGAAATCGCGACTCCCAAAGGTACAGCTTGCCTCATCGGCGGTATCGGACTGAAGTCAAATAGCAGCCAACGGGACTGGTCACCGCCGTAGTCCACCACGAGCAGACGGTCTTTGCTTTCACACCTCACGAGGCCAAGGCCGGCATTGACGGTGGCTGATGCGTTTACGCTCTGGCTCAGCATCCTGAGCTCGCTATCGAACAGAATCAACCGGCCGTCGGCGGATAGGACTGCCCACTCGCTCGGGCCTCTTCCGCTGAACCGTCCCGCGAGAACCCGTCGCACTCCGCCCCGCACCCATACCTTGGACTCAACTTTGAGTGAATCACCCAGGACTCGCAGCGTTTCGTCCGAGCCCGCCAGTGCGAGGCGCGCACTTCCGTCCGCTCGGAAGCCGACCGCGCCGTCGTTCGTGAATCTGCCACACTGGTCGCGCGACGTAATCGAGCCATCGCGTACGTCCAGCAGGAAGACGCTGTCAGCCGTTCTGCCGCCGACTTCGTTGCCTACCTCGTAGGCTACGACTTGGGCGGGGCGTTCCGGTCCCGACTGCCAAAGCGATGCGTAGACCACAGAGGAGTATTGGCCAATCCGCGTCACCCAGCGGGCCCGGCCAGCACCACTGAGCAGGAAAACGTACGAGAAGCTGTCGGATGTCCCATTTGCGATCCCGCCGTTCCCGTGCGCGCAGGAGCCTGTCAGAATCTCGGGAAGCGAATCGCCATCCACGTCCACGACACGGACGGCTGTCAAAGACGGCCCGGTTTCGAACGACCAGAGATGACATCCCGTCTCATAGTCGACGACGTATATCCCACGCGGGTAGGCGTCCACTCTGCTGAAGACCGCGACCACAGCTTCAAGGTCACCGTCTCCGTCCAGGTCATGCACCATCACGTTGGAGGCGGCTCCGTCCCAGCCAACAGGAGGAAGTGCGTCGGTTCCACGAACCACGAAGACGTCGTTCCCTGCGCGCGAGCTGAAAAGGAACAGCGAGTCACGCCTGACATGGGTGTACCACATTCCGGCTGCCTTGCTTCCACCGACCAGGCTCGTCGCCGCGCCGAAGGTCTGGCTGTCGCGGTACACGGTGCCACCGACGCACCGCGTCAGGTCCTGACTCATGCGATCCAGAACGAACCCACCCTTCAGTTGCAGCAACTCGTCCGTGGAATCGCCGTCCATGTCAGCCGGCGTAATCTGCGTGCAGCTCTGTTGCCACAGAAGTCGAATCTCCACGGGCGGGTTCCGGCTGCAACCGGCTGTAAGCACCACGAGAAGCAGAACAGCCTGTCTCACGTCAAGCGAATCGTAGCCGGTCAGGCTGG
>CAZAKP010000294.1:0-1800 GCA_964485845.1 uncultured bacterium
GGCTGGGGATTAGGGAAGGGGGGCTTTAAAGAAGAAGTGGCGGGCGGGCTGTTACGCCCGCCCGCTTTCTTGGCTCGGCCTAGCGGCTGACTATGGCCTTGGCGGATTGGTGCGATTCGGGCGTCGTCAGCCGAAGGAAATAGATGCCGGAGGGGACGGTGCGCGTGTCCCAGGTTGCTGCGTAGGTGCCGGCGGCTTTTGTGTCTGAGGCAAGCGTCGCCAGCATCTGGCCGGTTCGGTTGTAGACCGCGAGTTCGACATTGGTTGCCTGCGGCAGGGAGTAATAGACACGGACGTTCCCGACTGCGGGATTCTTTCCAAGCGCGAGTCGGGGCGCGCCAGTGAGTCGGCCGGAGAGCGGGCTGTCCGAACGTATACCTGAGCCGACCGGCTCGCCGAGCGTTGCGAGCGCCGCTACACCGGCCCGGATGACGTTGGTGCAGAAGTCGTTGTCGTTGTACCCGGCGCCGATGGAGTCGCCCGCGGTATGGTAGTAGGGGTTCGTCGGCCAGTAGTCTTCGATGCCGCAGAAGCCGACGTAGCCGTTGTTCCAGAACGGGCCCTGGTCCGAGCTCTGCATGTCCCCGACCATGTCTTTGTGACAGGGCAGGGTCGTGTAGGTGTCGGCGACGGCGATGAACCAGTCGCAGAATGGCTCGCAGGACGGGGCGGCAATCTTCCCGATGATGTTCAGGTCCTCGGAGTCGGTGTCCGCGTAGGCGATCATGTCGAAGTTCAGGACGCCGAGAATCGTGTCGCCCTGGCCGTGGGCCTGGCCGGCGTAGTAGGTGCTGCCGTACAGCCCCTGCTCTTCGCCGGAGAAGGCGATGAACCGGAGGTCGTGCTGGAACTGGAACCCCTGGGTCACCCGGCAGGCCTCGATTGCCGACACCGTGCCCGAGGCGTTGTCATCCGCGCCGGGCGAAACGGAGACGGCATCGAAGTGGCCGTCGATGAGCGCGTAGGTCCCGCGCTCACCGAGCGTGCCGTAGCGGACGCCGATGACGTTGGGCGCGTAATTGGTCGTGTGGTCCTGGAGTATGACCGTGTCGCAGCCGTACTGCCGGAATTCGGCGGCAATCCACTGGGCCGCGGCTTTGCAGGAGTCGCTGGTTGAGTAGCGGTTGCCATGGTCCTGCAGGTGGTGGACGAACGCGAGCACAGAGTCGGGGGAGACACGCGCCACGATTTGCTCGATGGCCGGGTCGGAAAGAACCGGCGGGAGCGCGGGCGCCGGCCGGTCCATTACCCAGCCGCCGAGGTTGATGCGGCCGCGCATCGCCGGAACGGCGATGAAGCGCTCGACCGCCTCGGGTTCTACTTCAACCAGGTACTCTTCGCCGTCGAAGTCGAGGATGCGCGAGACCGCGGCAAGGTCGGCGCGCGAAGCAGCGGCAAACAGGTGTACGGTGTAGTAGCGGTGGGCGCCGGGGTTCTCGGCGAGGAAGCGACCGCCCAGCGACGCGAAGGCGCCGTCGCTTGAGTCGTCGCCTTTGACCAGCACGCCGTTTCCGGTCACGCCGACGACGGCGTAGCCGCCGGCCAGAACTTCCGGTGCCGAGTTGGGCACCAGCCCGAGGAATTCAGCGGCCAGGACAAGAGATAGTCCGGCCGCAAAAGAGAGCAGCACGGTTTTCCGCATAATCCTCCATGGAGCTCGAAAGTAAAAGGGGGCAGCGGGCGTATCGCCCGCCGCGCACCATAGTAATGTTACAGCCGGGCGCGGCAGGATGTCAAGGGAAGATGATGTAGCGGAGGCCGGAGAGGTCAGAGTTCAGAATGCAGAGACCAGAATTCAGA
>CAZAKP010000295.1:0-1783 GCA_964485845.1 uncultured bacterium
AGGCCGACTTCGAGAAGCGCCTGCATGCGCTGGAGCCGGAGCCGGACGCGCTGACCAAGCTGTTGAAACTGATGGCGCAAACCAAATAATCCCGTCCGCAGTCTGATACCCTCAGCGAGGGCCGCCCGCGCGGCCCTTGCCTTTTCAGGCGGCAGAACTTGGCAAGATTGACCGCCGCATGATTTCTGTTGACACGCGGGCCGAGGGGGCCTAAAGTCAAAGCGTTCAAGGGACTTCGCGGAAGCCTCCGAGGCTGGCCTTGAGCCAGTACCGGCAAACCCGCCGAGCCCTATCAGATCGCAAAGGACCGTGATTTTGACTCGGAGGCTTTTGTGCCAGAACTCGACCAAGCAACGATTGACAACCTGCGGACACAGGTAGCGACCGACGCGGCAAAGCTCGCGTTTGCCGACATTGCCAAGATGCTCCGCAAGGGGTTCGGCCTGCCGGACTCCTACGATTTCGACAAGGACACTGATGGCCTACTGAAGGCCGCCAAGATTCCGACCCGCGACGAAATGCTGGCCGCGTTTGCGGACGGCCTGAAGGCCAGCGAGAGTACCAAGCTCATCGGCGACATCGCCGATAGCCGGCGCGAGAAGTCCAGCAACGGCTACCCACGTCCGCCCTTCAGCTTCCGCGACATCCTGCTCGGGATTGCCGCGGCCGACCCGCGCACATCGCGGACCGGACTGCCCAAGGTCATTCACAGCGCGGCCGACATCGCCAAGTGGTGCCGCGAGAACGAGAAGGCCCGTTACGAGGGCGAAGCCGAGAAGGCGCTTGACCTGTCCAGCGGCGCGGCTGGCGGGTTCCTCGTGCCGGAGTTCTACTCCGACCAGCTTCTCCAGCCCCGGCCCGGCGCGGCTCCCTGTCTCGCGCTCGGCACGAACGTGCCGATGGGCGACATGCGGGTACTACACTTCCCGCGTCTTGACACGCTCTTCGCTCCGGACATCTACTGGGAAGAGTACATGCCGGGCACGACCAAGACGCCGACCGACACGCCGCTGTTCGACCGGCCGTACCTCCAACTCCAGAACTACTACGTCCTGTGGTCCATCACCCACGACCTGCTCAAGTTCAATAACGTCGGCATTGACCGGCTGATGATTGGCTGGGTCGCGGGTGCGATTCAGCGCGAGCTTGACCGGCTCATGCTCGTGGGCGACGTGGGCGGCGCGGGCGACCCCTACGACGGCATCCTGAATACGGCGGGCGTCCAGAACATCGCGCTGCTCGCTCCGGGCACGCTGACCTGGCAGGACATCCGCAACATCCGGCAGTACGTCCCGGCGCAGTATCACGCGACCAGCGGGTACGTGATGAACCAACTCGCCGAGAGCCAGTGTATGCAGTTGCCGGACGCCTTCGGCAATCCGCTCTGGAACCGGGACATGGTGAGCGGCCGGCCGAATACGATTGACGGATTCCGGTATGTCGTGGACAACCAGATTCCGTCGAACATCGGCGGCGCGAACCAGACGGTCATCTTCTTCGGCGACCTGTCCTACTGGATGCAGGGCAACGGTGGGCAGGAAATCGGCATGAGCGACCAGGTGGGGTTCAAGGAGAACATGAACTGGTACAAGGTCGTCGGTTATGCCGACGGGTTCTATGCCATCGTCGAAGCGATGGCCTTCCTTGAAGCCGTACCGACCGCGTAAGGCGGAACGATGAAGCGCAACATCTACGCGGTTCTGATTCTGACGCTGGCGCTGGGGCTGTTCGCGGCCCCGGCGCTGGCCGCAGGAGTTGACCCGGTTTCGGTCAGCCTGCATCC
>CAZAKP010000296.1:0-1752 GCA_964485845.1 uncultured bacterium
TTGTGGTGGACCAGGGCCAGCCGCAGGGCCTCGCGGGCTATCGCCTGCTCGAGCTTCAGTTCTTCAAGCGTCGACGGGATGGTGGTCGGTCGGATCATCTTGTTGCGGATGCGGTTACGGACTTCAGCGGCCGGCATCTCCATCGGCAGCCAGCGCATGATGTTCTTCTCACCGGCCTCGGCCAGCACGTTGGAGATCGAGTACGACATGCCGAGGTTGGCGGATACGGTGCGGTTGAACACGCCCTGGAACACGCTGAACACGTCGGTCGTGGCGCCGCCGATGTCCACACCCAGCACGGCGATGTTCTGCGACCTGCCGGTATTCTCGATCAAGAGACCGACTGCGCCCGGGGTAGGCATGATGGGCACGTCGGTCCATTCCATCAGCTTCCGGTAGCCCGGTGCGTGGGCCATGACGTGCTCCATGAACAGGTCATGAATCTTGTTGCGGGCCGGCCGCAGGTTTTCGCGTTCGAGCACCGGGCGGATGTTTTCCACCACCTCGATGGCGCTCTTGTCGCGCAGAGTCTTGAGCACCAGCTCGCGGGCGTCCTGGTTTCCGGCGAAGATGACCGGCAGGTTGTAGCCGACGCCGAATCGAGGCTTGGGGTCGGCGGCGGCGATGAGCTCGGCCAGTTCGACGACGTGCGAGACTGTGCCACCGTCGATGCCGCCGGACAGAAGAATCATGTCAGGCCGCAGGGTCCGGATGCGCTCGATCTTCTCGTGGGGGAGACGGCCATCGTTCGAGGCGATGACGTCCATGACGATGGCGCCGGCGCCCAGGGCTGCACGCGCCGCGCTCTCGCCGCTCATGGTCAGTACGACGCCTGCGACCATCATCTGCAAGCCGCCGCCGGCCGATGAGGTCGAGATGTATACGTCCGAGCCTTCCTTGTCGCCCTGCTTCGGTTTGATGATGGTCTCGCCATCGAGCAGCTTGACGCCGGAGAGCTCCTCGACTTCCATCACGGAGTTGAGTACGCCGCGGGTGACGTCCTCAAATGGCGCCTCGACCGTGGTCGGCGCTTCGCCGCGAGTGCTCAGGCGGTACTCGGTACCGCGCTTCTCAATCAGGATGGCCTTGGTGGTGGTCGAGCCGCAGTCGGTAGCCAGTATCCGGGTTATCTTATCCTTTTCGATCACGTTTGCCATCCTCCAATTGTTCTATTCTCTGAATCAGGGCTTCGACGTTCGCCCGGTCCTCAAGCAGCGCTGCGACCTCATCGTACTGATGGAACGGGAAGACCGCGGTCACAACCGGCTGAAGGAAGACCATCAACTGCGAGCCGACGAAAGAGAGCGGCTTGCTCGACTCCAGCATGACAACGGCCACAGGAGTCAACTTAAGGTCGACGACCTTCTGCGCTATCTTGGTGAGTATCTCTTCGCGGCGCTCGACGGAGATGTCGGAAGCGAACATCTACGGAAGGGAGGGATCGAGGGATCGAGGGATCAAGGGATCAAGTGTCCGAACACTCTGTCCCTCTATCCCTTTATCCCTTTGTCCCTGGTTCATCTGTAGCACACGTCCAGTTCGCGCGAGGCCTTGGCCTCGTCCAGGCGTCGAACCGGCGTTGTGACAGGTGCCCGGTGCAGGACGTCCGGTTTGGTCCTGGCCTCGTCGGCGATCGTCTTCATCGCGGCGATGAACCCGTCCAGCGATTCGCGAGACTCGGTCTCGGTCGGCTCAATCATCAGCGCTTCGGGTACGATGAGCGGGAAGTAGATGGTCGGCGCGTGCATGCCG
>CAZAKP010000297.1:0-1725 GCA_964485845.1 uncultured bacterium
GCAGGCAGGTGTCGTAGAGCCCGGCGAACGAATGGCCGGGCAGGTCCTCAGCCGTTCCCGAGGAGCGAGCCGCGATGAGGGGCGTCCGGAGCCGTTTGAAGGCCGCGCGAATTGCCGCTGCCGTGTCCGCGGCCAGCTCGCCGGCTGTGATAGCCTCCCGAGTTGCGGACAGCCGCATGCGGTGAATCTCACCGAGCGATAGCGTGGAGATGTGGACGCGATACGCTTCGGCAGTAACGACAAAGCCATCGGGCACCGGCAGGCGTGCCCGCATCAGCGCGGCCAGGTTCAGCGCCTTGGCGCCGACCGACGCGCCGGCGTCCGGTTGCACACGCCGGAGCGGCATCACGCTGGAATACGTTTCCAAGCCCGTCAGTATGACGACGGCGCTGTCTCTGTCAACAAGCCCGGACGTAGTTGCCCCGAGTCACGAACCGTGTAGACTGTGTTACCCGGTGCTTTTCCTGACAGGTAGACCGAGATTCACAGCGGACGCGGGCCGGCCGCGTGCTCGCTCGAAAAGGAACATGTCGTAATGAAGAAGACGGTAGTCACAGCGCTTCTGCTGGCGGCGGCGGCATTCGCGGCCAACCCGTTCGGTCCCGCGCACAGCGGCAGATTCGCCCCCCAGACAAGCCCATCCGAATTCGAGGTCGGATTCTGGGACAGCCGGCAGTTCGACCCAATGAGCGAGCAACCGGCGTTGCCCGAGGAACTGAGGATTGACGAATACCCCGGTGACGGCACCGGCTACTACCTCGTGCAGTTCGGCGGGCCGGCCTACGGAATGCAGATCGAGCGATTACGGCGGACAGGGGGCGTGTTCCTTGGGTTCCACTCCCGGTACCTGGCATTCGTGAAGATGAACCGCGTCACTGCCGGAGAGGTCGCGGCGCTGTCCTTCGTGCGCTGGGTCGGCGTCTACCAGCCCGGATACAAGTTCTGGTCTCAGGCCTTGGCTGATGAGGGATACGGCCGCGTATCGGTCGTGCTGTTCTATCCCGAGGACATCGAGGCGGCGAAAGCCGAGCTTGAAGCAATGGGTCTTGCCGTCGTCCGCTCCGGTGTTTCCGAGAACATGAAGGTCATCGAGGTCGACTGCTCCCGCGGGCAGCTGGCGAGCATCGCGCGGCTCAACTGGGTCTTTTCCATCGAAGAGTGGCATCCGGCCGAGCCGGAGAACGACCGGTGCCAGTGGGTCGTGCAGGACTGGACCGAGAACCAGCGGAATGTCTGGAGCCACGGCATACTGGGCGTGGACGAGATACTCGGGTACACCGACACGGGACTCGATGTTGACCACTGGGCGTTCTATGACCCGGACGTCGCCATCACCGACACCGGTGAATTCCCGACCCACCGCAAGGTGGTCGTGTACAAGCACTACCCGCCGGCGGGCGGCGTCGGCGACCCGGACGGACATGGCACCCACGTCGGCGGGACCATGGCCGGCGACGATTCAATCAACGGGGGCAACAGCGTGTATGACGGTCATGCCAAAGAGGCGCGGATTGTCCATCTCTCGCCGATTCCGGACCCGCCCGGGGACGACTTCACGACCCCGCTCAACATGATTACGAACGACCTGCGCAACCCGGAACTACGGCCCCATACCATCGGCAACTCGTGGTGGACCGGTTCGCTCGGCCAGTACACCAACGCCGCGGCCACGTTCGACATGTTCTCGTGGAAGAACAAGGACATCCAGACCATCAAGTCGTGCGG
>CAZAKP010000298.1:0-1693 GCA_964485845.1 uncultured bacterium
CTTCTGAGGAGTTATCATGAAGCGAAGCATCATCGCGACGGCAGCTCTCATGCTGCTGCTCTCAGGCGCGACCTACGCACACCCGCCTCGGCGGCGGCATCGGCCGCGGATCGTCTCGGGGCCGGAGCTCGCATGGTTCGCCTGCGGTCATCGTCACGAGTGGGTCTTGGTCGAGCGGCACTGCTACCGGGAGTTCGGGCCGCCGCAGGTATACTTCGAGTGGTCCTTGTCCGGTGACTGCGATTGTCCTGGCTGGCGGTGGCATTGGGAGCACGGGCGACGCCCCGACTGGCACCGGCACTACTGGGGCGGTTGGCACCGCCCGGAATGGCCCCCCGGACGCGAACACGGCCACCGTCGCCATTAGCCCGACTGGTCCGGCCTGAGGGAGGGAAAGCGCGCTGGATGCGTCTGACTGATTGAGAGCACGGCAGTTCGGTATCAACTGACGGCTCGGTCTTAGACGTTGCCGCGATACTAGACTGACCGTGACTCTTCTTGCGCCTGGCGCAGCCGCAGGCCATAGGCGACCAGCCGGCTGAAGCGCAGGCACGCACGCGAGGTGACCCTTGCCGCTGACAGTGAACGGCTGACCGTTTCCGGCCAATCTCCCTCCAATCGCCTCTCCCTGACCCTTCTCGCTTCGGCTGACCCGCCTGCTCAACACCCCGCATGCCGGCGCACTGCCGGGAGCTACCTCACATTGGAATAGCGGGTGAGCTCCAGATGTATCTACCAGCGTGTGAACAGACCTGGCTCGGACTTCAGCAGGTGGCGGGCAGGCGAACCTGCGGTCAGGTCGCGCGGCTCGGGCCCTGCGTTCGGCTTCAGACACGGTAACCTGGATAGGAGAATGCTATGTCCATGACTTCGGCTGGTATGCAGAGTTGGATCCGCCGGTCGTCGGCGATGATCGTCACCGCGTTGCTGGTACTAACGGGTATCTCGTGCACGCATTCGCACTATTACGATGAGTTGTTCTACGAAGATATCGCCCGGGGCGTGGTCAGCGGACTCGATGACATCTACAACGAGTACGTGGCCGGCACGCCGACCGGCTACGTGGACATCCTCGCCTGCGGGCCGTTCGGCGGCGTCGTGCACATCACCGGCACCACCTGCTACGACCCCTGGACGGATGTTCAGACCGCGGACATGCGGTACGACATGTCCGATGTCCGGGTCTCTTCCACCTCGTCTTCATCCAGCCTGGACGTCGACCTTACGCTCAGCGGCGTGATGTACGAGCACAGCTCCTGGTCTCACGACTACTCGAGTCTCCGCTACGATTCGCGCGGCCTCTGGATCGCGGGCTCGGCTGAGCGGGACTGCGAACGACGCGGGGTCGACGGTATGACAGACTTCTGGGCAAACAGCACGGACTCAGGGACGTCGGTTGAGTTGTTCGGGTGGAACGTATCGTGGTAAGCGGGTCGACGGACGTCGACACCGGGCCGGGGCTACCCGGACACGACGGCTAGGATTTAGAAGCGAGCGACCGCGGCCCTTCGGGGTATTCCGGGGACAGCAAATGATCATCGACACGTCCATAGGAGAAAAGAGGGAAAAGAGGGACACTTCCCCTATTCTTATGAATCCGAAGCCTGTCAATGCAGTTCCGCAGACAGCCGACAGCCTACCGCTGACAGCTAACGGCTAACGGCTTACCGTTAGCGGCTTACGAGCCGGTTGT
>CAZAKP010000299.1:0-1666 GCA_964485845.1 uncultured bacterium
AGGAAGGCACGAGCGCACGATATTATGATATCTACGCCGCCCGAGTTGCCGCGTCCGGCAACCTCATCGACACGGCCGGCATACAGTTGAGCAGCGGACCTTCTCGTGATTATGACCCGTCAGTCGGGTTCGACGGGACGAGGTTCCTTGTCATGTGGCAAGACACAGACACGAGTATCATGAACATCGGTGGTCTGTGCGGGCGGCGGATGACGGTTGACGGCGTACCGCTCGATTCAGCTTTGATTCGGCCCGCGCTTCCTCACCACAGTTGCACCTATCCAAGCGTGGCGGCGGACCAGGCGAACTTCCTGGTCGCGTTCTGCGCTTTCGACAGCCTGACCCGCGACAACAACGTAGGCTGCGTGCGAATCAGCCCGGACGGAGCAGTTCTGGATGCCGGCATCTTCTTTCCCGGGGGCGCGGACCCCCAGACCGGCCCGAGCGGCGCCTCCGACGGTACTGATTTCCTGGCCGCCTGGACTGAGACGCGGACACAGGGCGAGGTGGTCCAGGCCGCACGGATCAGCGCCGATGGCACATTACTCGACCCGGTCGGATTCACGGTCAGCGGTGCGCCGGGGGACAAGAGCTATCTGGCGACTGGGTTCGGCGATTCGCTCTATCTGGTGGCCTGGACGGACAATCGGAGCGCTCATGGTTGGGACATCTACTGCGCACGAGTGAATCCTGACGGCCAGGTGCTCGACACCAGCGGAATCGTCGTCTGTGACGAATCGCTGGACCAAATATATCCCAATATCAGCTTTGACGGCGGGAACTTCCTTGTGGCGTGGGAAGACAACCGCTCCGGGATGGACGGCGACATCTATGCGGCGCGGGTCAGCCCGGACGGTGTCGTGCTCGACCCGGATGGCTTTGCGGTGGCTGCCGACACGTTTGATGACTTGTACCCAGCGGTCTGCTTCACGGGTACTGACCATCTCGTTATCTGGATGGACTTGCAGGCCCAGACCAACATCTATGGCGCGCTGGTCAGCAGCGCCGGGGTGGTCACCAAACCACGGTTCGCGGTCAGCGATGCGACGGGCGACCAGACGTTTCCGGCCGTTGCGAGCGGGCCGACGAGTTCTCTCGTCGTATGGAAGGATGAGCGGTCGACCGTCCGTGACATCTACGCCGCCCGGGTCCGGGCTGACGGCACCGTACTTGACCCGAATGGCCTTGCGGTGGCTGGAAGCACCTACGATAATCTGATGGGGCCCCGAGTCACATCCGACGAAGCCGGGTTCAGGGTACTCTGGAGCCGCTGGGAACCGACGAATGGTACGACCGTATTCTGCGCGGGCCGGGTGGACACAGCCGGCAATGTCACCCAGGTCGGAGACTGGTTCGCACTGTCCGGTTCCTGCGAGTACGACGCGGTGTATGGCAGTGGCCCGGAATTGCTGCTCCTGTTCAGTGCCTGGACCGACACGGCACAGGGGTGGCACTACGGCACCTACCGGCTCTGGGGAAGGTTCGGTGCGGTGCCCGGAATCGAGGAGGCCGAGAACCGCCGGTTGAGAGGCCTGACCGGCGGGGCCACCGTCGTGCGTGGCCTGCTGAGGATCGAAGACCGGGGACTGAGGACCGGGGACCGGGCAGAACTCCTCGACATCTCCGGCCGCAAGGTGCTGGACCTGCAGCCGGGCCCGAACGACGT
>CAZAKP010000300.1:0-1658 GCA_964485845.1 uncultured bacterium
CCTAGGCAAAGTTCCAGGCTACGCCCATGCTCTGGCGCGAAACGCCCCACTGATGATGGGTGCGTAAGTCGCGAACACGGTGCAGAAAGGTTCGAAAACCAATGGAGGCTTGTGTGGAAGCCACGCGTCCGTTCCCGATTCCGCCCATGCCGGGGCCGATCACCCCGCCGCCCTACTAATCAGCAGGGCGTAGCCTAATCTAGTCCGGCCGTCACCCGGCGCGCTCATAGGGGTGCGGTAGCTTCGCCCGCCGAAGCGGGCTCTTCGGCGTACTGAGCGCCGAGTCTTGCGATCCGTTGGAGACGACGACTGCGGGCCGACAACTGGACCTCGGTCCGTGCTCCATCGCTGGACAGAGAGCGCTCGCACGCATCGAGTACTTCCAGCATGCGCAGTTCCTCGTCCCCGTCAGTCACCGGAGGCTGGCGAGTGACGAGGCTTTCCAAGAACGCCAGACATTCCGTTTTCATCGGTTCCATGGAATCGATCAACACCGGCTCGCCGGTCGCCTCGGCCGTGCTGGTTGAAACATTCTTCCAATCGCCGCGAGGATAGAGCACCAGCCGGTCAGGCGCGGCCTCGTCAAACACCGCCATCTCATCGGACCCGACCACGACCAGCCGCTGTTCCTGGAACGGTCGCAGCCGGCTCACGAAAATCTGGGCGCGAACGCCGCCGGCAAATACGAACTGGCTGACGGTGACGTCGGACACTCCGCGGCTCAAGTAGTCGCCGCCCTGGCACGACGCAGCCAGCGGCATCTCGCCGAGCAGGCCGAGGATAACCGAAACTTCATGCGGGGCGAAGCTCCACAGGATGTTTTCCTCGGCGCGCGGCCGGGCGACGCTCAGGCGGTTTGAACAGATGTACTCGACCCGGCCAAGCTCGCCCGCGTCAATCATTCCCTTAAGCCTGCAGATAGCGGGGTGGTAGCGCAGGACATTGCCAACCATCAGGATAAGACCCGAGCCTGCGGCGGTCCTCACCAGTCCCTGTCCGTCGCGAAGCGTCAGTGCCAGCGGTTTCTCGACGAGGACATCTTTGCCTGCCTTCAGCGCGGCCCGGACCAGCTCGACGTGCGATACTGCGGGCGTGGCGATTACCACGGCGCTGACGTCGGAGTCGGCGAAGCAGTCTTCCACGCGGCCATAGTGCTTCACCACTCCATTCGGCATGGCGGTCAGCCGTGCAGGGTCGGTGTCGCAGACCGCCCGGAGAGCCCCCAGCTCACCGAAGGTCTGGACGAGGTCTTTGCCCCAGCAGCCGGTACCGATTATCGCAACACGGCGTTTCACGGCGGCAAGCGGCAGAGACTCGAAATGAAGGCGGTCAGCCGGCCGGTAACTCCTCAGCGTAGAGGCGGTGTCATCGGTGCCAAGCCGTGACTGCAGTCGGCTGTCGGGATCCAGCTCAGGCGCGACTTTGAGCATGGGTTGAACAAGAAAGCGTCGGCGCAGCGTCAATCTGAAACGGGGTTGGGGCCAAAGCCTGGGCGGAGGTGTGATGGGCCATCCCTGGCTGGCTTTCACTGCAAGACTGGGACCGACAGACTGTCTGCTGCGCCGACCATAATGAACGGCCCCCAGTTGGAGGCGTACCGCAGCAACGACCGGAGTCATGGAGGCTCGACATCCGCGAACCGATGCTTGCGATCCTAG
>CAZAKP010000301.1:0-1604 GCA_964485845.1 uncultured bacterium
GCCTGGATTGTTCGCCGCAGAGGTTCTCGACCATTTCCCCCGCGTACCCGTTGACGACGAAGAGCACGTCGGGGAGCTCCTGGCAAGAGCCGGTTTTGGCCTTCCTCCGGGCACCGGGACGTAGTTCCGCATCCGGGTTCGTGTTTATCCCGGGCCGAGACAGCACGCGGGCGCATCGTGGTCCTCAAGTCAGGTCTTGCCCACCGCAGAATTGTCGCTATTGTCTTTACAGCCTTTTGAGGAGTTGCCCGACCGGGCCGTTCGGCCGCGGAAGCGGCGCTGAGGCGGCCGCGGGCCGGGAGGAGCCGACTGCGGAGCTGGCAACAGCGGCAGTCGGCAGCTCCAATGCAGCAAAGTAGCAGTAGGGCAGGGAGGACAGATGATGGGTCAGTACTGTGAACCGCGCGGCGCGCGCGGCCATAGGCCGGCGACGCTGCGAAAGCTTATAGCCGCTGTATTTGTGGTGGCTTGTCTCGTCGGGCCGGCCACGGCGTGGACGTGGGACGCGGCCACCAGGCGAATAGTGTCTCCGCCGACGGCAGGAGTAGACTCGGGAACAGCCGTCGTCCCGAGTGCCGTACTTGTCAACAACGGTGATAGCACCGCCACGTTCCCGGTGCTTTTCACCATCGGCGCCTTGTACGCGGATACCCAGACCGTTACAGACCTGGCGCACGGCGACTCTGTCACGGTTACTTTTGACACTTGGCCCGCCATCCAGCGCGGTCCGCAAATAGCTAGGTGTTCAACCGCGCTCGTAGCGGATGAGAGCACGGCGAATGACCTCCGCACCCGGAACTTCACGGTCCGCGTGACGGACGTGAGCGTGGACTCGGTCATGGCGCCCAAAGGGAACATCAACCTCGGCGTGGCGGTCACGCCCCGGGCACGCGTGACCAACCATGGCACCGGCAACGCCATGTTCCAGGCCAGAATCTTCATCGGGCCGTTCATCGCCGAGAGCGCTTTCGTCTTTGGTCTCGGGCCGGGCGCATCGCAAACTGTGAACTTCACTAGTTGGACCCCGGAGTCGCTGGGCACTTTCGCGGTTCGATGTACGGCGCAGCTAGCCAACGACCAGGTCCCAGCCAACAACTTGGCACAGGACTCGTTCACTGTGATTACGCTTGCAAAGGATGCCGGGGTGATGCGGGTCGTCGCCCCCTCAGGTATCGTTGACTCTGGTGCGGTAGTCGCACCGCAGGCCATGGTGCGCAACTTCGGAACCGACACGGTCTCGTTCCCGGCCGTTTTCACAATCGCCGGGGGCTATTCCGATACTCAACAGGTCACGAATCTCGCGTCGCTTGACTCGGTCCTGGTGACGTTTGCCGACTGGACCGCCGGTCCGCTCGGTACGCTCGTGACGCGGTGCTCGACGGCGCTGGCCGACGACTCGAATGCCGCGAACGACGCGCGTTCGGACTCGGTGAAAGTGATTATCCGCACGACCGACGTCGGCGTCGTGAGCATCATCGCTCCGGCCGATACAGTCGATTCCGGCAGCGTCGTCACGCCCCAAGCGGTGGTACGCAACTTCGGACTTGTCGCGCAGTCGTTCCCGGTCCGGATGAGGATTGGCACCTTCGGTGGCTACACAGATA
>CAZAKP010000302.1:0-1602 GCA_964485845.1 uncultured bacterium
CGCTTCGTGGTCTCGTGGGTGGACGTTCCGCTCCGCGGGACCACCGATAGTTGTACGTTCCAGGCGGTGCTGGATACAAGCGGAGACATCGTGTTCCAGTACCTGCGTCTGCCCGGTTCGGTTCGTCTCGGCACCGATTCCTGTTCGGTGGGTATTGAGAACGATTCGGGTGCGACAGGCCTCGAGTACTTGTACGACGGGCTGCCGGCGGCGAACCGGCTGCACGATAGCCTTGCCATCCGGTTCTACCGGCTGCATCGCGACGTCTGTCCGACCACAGTGCTCCGGCCCATGCAGCAGGTCCTGGCTGAGGACAGCGTGGTTCCGCTTGTCGTGGTCCGCAACACCGGCCTGGATACCGTGACGTTCCCGACGTTGCTGAAGATCGGGTCCGGTTACTGCGAAACCCTGGCCGTTACCAACCTGGCTCCGCTCACCGACCAGATACTTCAGTTCCCGACCTGGGTTCCGGGAGCAGATACCTACGCGCTTGAACTCATCACCGCCCTGGGCAGCGATGAGTTCAGTGCGAATGATACGCTCGAGACCGATGTCGCGGCCGCGTACACCGGCGAGCTCCGGTACGACGACGGTGACCGGGACACGTGGTTCTTCAAGAATGGCTCGCCGACGAACGAGTGGGCCGGCGCGGTTAGATTCTCGGTTCCGTACGGTACGTTCCGGTTGGCCGGGGCGAGGGTGTATGTTGATGATACCGCCCCGTTCAGCCGGGTTGTTGTCTGTCCCGACAGCAGCGGAACTCCGCAGTGGAGCAGCCCTTACCTCGTGGCCGAATCGGTGGCGGCCGGCCGGCCCGAGACATGGCTTGAGGTTCCGGCCGACACGCAGGTGACATCGGACGAAGACGTATGGCTGCTTGCATTCTGGCAGGCGCGGGCAACCGGCCCCAGAATCGGGGAAGACCGGAGCGTGCCGATTGACAACCGATCGTACTTCGGCTCGCCGACAGTGCGCTGGTTCGCCTACTCGACAGGCGACGTCATGGCCCGGCTGGTGATTGACGGCCGCACCGGCATCAGCGAGACCGGTCCGGTCGAACTGCCCCGGCTCGTGGCCAGTCCGAACCCGTTCAGCCGCAAGGCCGTGCTTTGTCTCAAAGGGGCCGTGTCACTCCGGTCGTCACTTGTGGTACGGGACGTGGCAGGCAGGCGCGTTCGCGACCTGCAACTGTCCGACGCCGGCGAAGCGGTCTGGGACGGCCGCGACCAGTCGGGAGGATGCCTGCCGGCCGGGGCGTACTTCGTCGAAGCACGGGCAGGCGCCGAGCGCAGAGTCGCGCGGGTGCTGATGGCGCGCTAATCACAAGAGTCACAATGCCGAACTTGACAAAAAAAAGGGGGGGGTATGATAAGCTCAGGGACGCGACATTGGCCGGCTGACTTCCGTTGCGGAGATTGCGTGGTCCCGCCGATCCTTCGCAGTGGCAAGCAGGCGTGGACCAAGAGCTTCCGCGGGGGCGGAAAGCTGACCGACCCGTTGCCGCGTTCTAGAAACCAAGGAGGACCATGAAAATGGTCACTAGGATCGGGTTGGTGGTCGCGCTGGCCTGCATTGCTGTGCCAGCAACGCTGATGGGGAACA
>CAZAKP010000303.1:0-1525 GCA_964485845.1 uncultured bacterium
TGCTCAATCTCAGCCGGGGAAAGCTTCTTCATAGTCGGTCTCCTTTATGCTGCGGGCGCGGCTTTCGGCGCCGGTGCCCGCACGAAGTTTATGACAACGGCCGCGACAATACACAGGATGCCCGCGAACATGAAGGCAAAGTTGTAGTTGCCGGAAATCTCCTTGACCTTCGGGGCGAGGATGTTGCTCAGCAGTCCGCCGATGCCGTAGGCCATGAAGACGAACCCGTAGTTCACGCCCGAGAACTTGGTACCGTAGAAGTCGGCGGTTAGCGCGGGGTAGATGGCAAGGTAGCCGCCGAAGGTGGCGCCGACGAGCGCGATGCCGATCCAGAAGTACCAGGGCGCGGCCGGGATGAGGAAATAGCCGAGCACGGCAAGGCCGTTGACCAGGTAGATGATGAAGAGCGTCCGAGTGCGGCCCAGCGCGTCGGACACGCGGCCCCACAGGATACGGCCGAGGGCGTTGAAGATGGCGAGGATGCCGACCCCGAGCGTGGCCGTCGCGAGCGGGTAGCGCGCGACCTCCTGGGCGATGGGCGAGGTCTGGCCGATAATCATCAGGCCGGTGCCTGCCCCGGCGAGGTAGAGCAACCAGATGACCCAGAATTGCCAGGTCGCGAGCATCTGGCCCGGGGTCGCAGTGAAGGCCGTGGCGCAGCCGGGTTTGGCAGTCGGCGGGGTCCAGCCGGCCGGGCAGTAGCCGGACGGCGGGTTGCGCAAGAACAGGGCCCCGATGATGACGATGACGATGTAGGCAATGCCGAGCACGCGGAAGGTGCCGAATACGCCGATGGGCGGCAGGCCGAAGAGGCTGGCGCCGAGCAGAGTGTAGGGCGTGCCGCCGATGAGGCCGCTCGCCAGTGGGGCGAAGAAGAAGCTGCCCGCGCCGAACCCGGCGACGGCCAGGCCGGTAATGAGCCCGCGCCTGTCCGGGAACCACTTCACGCCCGCGGCAATCGGGCAGGAATATGCGAACCCGATGCCGATGCCGGAGATGACGCCATAGGCGATGACCATCATGACCAGGCTCGAGGTGGCGAAGCCTGCCAGGATCATCCCGAGCCCGAGCAGGATGCCGCCGATGATGGCGATGAGCTTGGGACCGTAGCGGTCCTGGAGCCGGCCTCCGACGATGGTGCCCAGCGCAAAGAAGACGAGGACGAATGAGAAAGGTAGCGACGCCTGGCTGGGAGTACACCCGAAGCAGCCCTCAATCGGCTTGCGGAAGACGCTCCAGGCGTAGATCGCGCCGAGGCAGAGCTGGACGAGAATCGCGCCCAGCACGATGAGCCAGCGATTGTAGACCTTCTGATCACCCATTGCAGAGCCTCCTTAGCGGCTGCCGAGCCGAGGTCTGCGCCCGGTAGCCCGGATGCGGCAGAAGGGGCACGCGGATGCGCGCCCCTTCTGCCGTCCTGTTCTTATTCTCAAGCCGTAGGCCGTTAGCCGTAAGCTGTTGGCGGTCTATTCGTCGAGCGTGGATATGTCGCCGACGTCCTTGCCCAGGGCCTCGGCCTTGAGCA